>JAFMIT010000142.1 GCA_017853815.1 Actinomycetota bacterium | reverse complement strand
AAGAATTGCGAAAACGCTTCAGAGGCACCAACCGTCACCAACCAGCGCAGCCGCAGTCCCGCATCTTCGAGCCAGAGAGAGGTCAGGCGAGCATCGGACTGAGCCCACCAATCGAGAGTGGTGTTGAGGGCCAAATCGGGATCGGCGGCCAACGCAAGTTCGTCGAGAAAATGCGGATGTTGCGCAACGTCGGGAAATTCTGCCAAGCGAGCGACAGCACGATCTGGATCAGCGAAACCGAGTTTCACCAATCGCGCGCCGACCGAGCGGAGTCGGCCATCAGATTCGCTGCTGTTCACGCCCCGAATCTAGAGCCTCTTTATTGGTTCGAGTTGGTGACTGCACCAACTAGAGCACAGGCAGGTGTTTGGCAAGTTCGTACGAGGTGACCTGCTTGCGATACTCGTCCCACTCAGCGCGCTTATTGCGCAAGAAGAAGTCGAACATCTGCTCACCGAGAGTTTCGGCGACAAGTTCCGACCGTTCCATGACCGCAATTGCCTGGTCCAGGCTCTGGGGCAACTGTCGCATTCCCAGTGCCGCACGCTCTGCATCGGTCAACGACCACACATCGTCTTCAGCACCCGGTGGCAGCTCGTATCCAGATTCGATGCCCTTAAGCCCCGCCGCCAAGAGCACCGCGAAGGCGAGATACGGATTGCAGGCGCTGTCGAGTGATCGAATTTCGATTCGAGTGCTGTTGCCCTTGCCTGGCTTGTACATCGGAACGCGTACGAGCGCGGAGCGATTGTTGTGACCCCAGCACACATAGGCCGGAGCTTCGCCGCCGCCGGCGAGACGCTTGTAGGAGTTCTCCCACTGATTGAGCACTGCTGTGATTTCTGGCGCATGCTCAAGGATGCCTGCGACGAATGAGCGGCCGACCTTCGAAAGCTGATAAGGCGCGCCTGGCTCATGGAAGGCGTTGCGATCGCCTTCGAAAAGTGACATGTGCGTGTGCATGCCTGACCCTGCATGTTCGGTGAACGGCTTCGGCATAAACGAAGCAAACACACCGTGCTCAAGAGCTACTTCTTTGATGACCGTTCGGAACGTCATGATGTTGTCGGCCGTGGTCAGTGCATCGGCGTATCGAAGATCAATTTCTTGTTGACCAGGCGCACCTTCGTGATGACTGAACTCAACACTGATGCCCATCGCTTCGAGCATGGTGATTGCGGAGCGACGGAAGTCATGTCCGATGCCGCGCGGCGAATGATCGAAGTAACCGACCCGATCTACAGGAATTGGGGACTGCCCATCTTCTGGTTGTTCCTTGAATAGGAAGAACTCAATTTCAGGATGCGTGTAGAACGTAAAGCCCATGTCCGCCGCTTTGGACAGTGCCCGCTTCAGCACATACCGAGGATCAGCGAATGCAGCAGTGCCATCTGGCATGTTGATGTCGCAGAAGATGCGTGCGACGGCGTTGACCTCGCCACGCCACGGCAAAACTTGGAAGGTCGATGCGTCAGGCATCGCCAACATGTCGGCCTCGTGGACGCGTGCAAAACCTTGGATTGCAGAACCATCGAAACCAAGGCCCTCTTCGAAGGCGCCTTCAAGTTCAGCTGGCGCAATCGCGACCGACTTCAAGGTGCCGAGCACGTCGGTGAACCACAGGCGCACAAATCGAATATCGCGCTCTTCGATAGTGCGGAGCACAAATTCCGTCTGCTTATCCATTTCCAACCTCCGAATGAGAGGGGTCGATACTCCCTCAGCCGTGTTACAGCCGTGTGACATCGTGTCCAAGAGATTGCACTGTACCTCTGTACCCTTGGCGCGTGCCTCAACTTCGACTCGGTCTCGCTCAGATCAATCCTGTCGTTGGCGATCTCGCCGGCAATGTGGAGAAGGTTGTCGAGTGGTGCCACAAAGCTGGTGAGGCTGCCTGCCACGTGGTCATGCTGCCTGAGATGGTCATCACTGGCTACCCCGTCGAAGACCTCGCTCTGCGAGAATCCTTTCAGCGTGCGAGTCGCGCAGCAGTCCAGAATCTCGCTGATCGCCTTGTCCAAGAGGAACTCGGCGACCTCGTCGTCATCGTCGGTCATCTCGATCGACTGGATGCCGCCGGTTCCAAACTGGGCCGACCCGCAGGTGGCCCGGTCAATGCCTCAAGCGTGCTGTTCCAAGGCGAGATCAAAGCGACGTACCACAAACATCACTTGCCGAACTACGGCGTTTTCGACGAGTTCCGCTACTTCGTCCCTGGCACAGAGCCCTGCGTCGTGCGTGTGGGTGGAATCGACATCGCACTCGCCATCTGCGAGGACCTGTGGCAAGACGGTGGTCCAGTCGCACGCGTTGCTCAACACGGGGCTGGTCTTCTTGCCGTCATCAACGGCTCGCCGTTTGAACTCGCAAAGGATGACGCCCGACTCTCACTGATTCAACGACGAGCACGCGAAGCTGGCTGCCACATTGCCTACGTCAACATGGTCGGCGGACAGGACGAGTTGGTATTCGATGGCGATTCGATGGTGGTCGACGCTCGCGGTGGACTCGTCGCGCGTGCACCTCTGTTTGAAGAAGGTCTGATGGTGACAGATCTCGATCTGCCCGCCGCCCCGATTACGAGCCCACTCCCTGACGGCACCGACGTCACCATCATCAGCAGCTGGCCGTGCAGCCCCTACCGACCTAATCGCTCAACGATTGCGCCTGTTCTCAGTGATGAGCAGATTCAATACAACGCCCTCGTCGTCGGTCTGCGCGATTATGTTCAGAAGAACGGATTTAAGTCCGTTGTACTCGGCCTCTCGGGCGGCATTGATTCCGCGTTGGTGGCTGCTATCTCTGTGGACGCGCTTGGCGCCGAAAATGTGTACGGCGTCTCGATGCCTTCTGTTTATTCGTCCGAACACTCGAAAGACGATGCGCGCGAACTTGCTCGCCGAACTGGCCTCAACTATCGGACCATCCCGATTGCAGGATTCGTTGACGAACTCAACGGCTCTCTCAGACTCACTGGGCTCGCAGCAGAGAATCTTCAAGCTCGTCTGCGTGGGATCACGTTGATGGCGCTGAGCAACCAAGAAGGTCACCTCGTGCTTGCCACGGGCAACAAGAGTGAGCTCGCGGTCGGTTACAGCACTATCTATGGTGATGCGGTCGGCGGATTCGCTCCTATCAAGGATGTGCCAAAGACGTTGGTGTGGGCGCTGTCCCGTTGGCGAAACGAACATGCAGCGAGCCGCGGTGAGACGCCGCCGATTCCCGTGAACTCCATCGAAAAAGAACCGAGTGCTGAGTTGAGGCCTGACCAAAAGGACTCAGATTCGCTGCCGAACTATTTCGTTCTCGACCGACTGCTCGATGCGTATGTTGAAGAAGATCTAGGTCACGACGCGCTCATCAAGGCTGGCTTCGACAGCGCTCTCGTCGATCGTGTTCTCAAGCTTGTCGATCGGGCGGAGTACAAGCGTCGTCAGTACCCACCTGGTACCAAGATTTCGAATCGCGCATTCGGTCGCGATCGGCGCCTGCCCATCACGAGCCGTTGGACAGAACCACCGCTCTCCTAGAACGCATGAAGCCGAACGCGCGCGTAACTAGCAGCGTCTGACACACTTCACCTGTCCGGGGACCCCAGTGGCCTCGAGATCGGAGAAATCATGTCGGGCCTCTTCATGCCCATCGCTGCTGATGCGACAGTCATCAAGCGCGTCACCATCAAAGACTTACAAGCAGCTAAGGCCGCTGGCATTCCGTGGCCGATGTTGACGGCATACGACGCCACGACAGCAAAACTGTTCGACGATGCCGGCATTCCCGCGCTACTCGTTGGCGACTCAGCGGCCATGGTT
>JAFMIT010000141.1 GCA_017853815.1 Actinomycetota bacterium | reverse complement strand
CCCCATGACGTCACCGAAAAAAGTCTTGCTCGCTGCCCCTCGTGGTTACTGCGCCGGTGTTGACCGCGCTGTCGTGACGGTTGAGCAGGCTCTTGATCTCTACGGAGCGCCCGTCTACGTGCGCAAGGAGATTGTGCACAACAAGTTTGTCGTGGGGCAGTTGCGCGAACGTGGAGCAATTTTTGTCGAGGAACTGAGTGAAGTTCCGGTTGGCTCTACGGTCGTCTTCAGCGCACACGGTGTTTCGCCAGCGGTTCATGCCGAGGCTGCCGAGCGCAATTTGCGAGCGATCGATGCGGCCTGCCCTCTCGTGACCAAGGTGCACAGTGAAGCCAAGCGGTTCGCGGCGGACGGCTACAAAATCGTCTTCATCGGTCACGAAGGCCATGAAGAAGTTGAAGGAACCATGGGCGAAGCGCCTGAGGCCATGACTCTGGTGGATGGCCCTGAAGCTGCTGAAGCTCTCGAGGGTCTCGACAACGAAAAGGTGATCTGGCTTTCGCAGACCACGCTTTCTGTGGATGAGACCATGGAAACCGTCAATCGCTTGAAGAAGCGGTTGCCACAACTTGAGGCGCCACCGAGCGACGACATTTGCTACGCGACGCAGAATCGTCAGCAGGTCGTCAAGCAGATTGCACATCAGTGTGATGTGTTGATCGTGGTGGGCAGCGGAAACTCGTCGAACTCTGTACGCCTCGCAGAAGTTGCCCTCGACGCGGGCGCCAAAGCGTCCTACCGCGTCGATGGTGCGCATGAACTCGATGAGGCATGGATTGCCGAAGCTGGCACGATCGGTCTTACGTCCGGCGCATCAGTTCCAGAAGAGCTTGTGACTGAAGTTTTGGCATGGCTCGCTGAACGCGGTTATGGCGACGTTGAAGAAGTCACGACTGCGCGTGAAACGTTGATTTTCTCGCTGCCACCAGAGCTGCGTCGTGACATGAAGGCCGCAGCTGCTGCGGTCGAGCGCAACGGTTAAATATTCGAGTTACTCGCCGCGAACGCTTTTGCGCTGCAAGCGGTAACGGGCCGCGCGATAAGCGACGAGCGTCCGTCGTCCAATAATCCAGCCGACGACTGTTGCGCCGATGACCGGCCACACCATCGCTGATAGCCGCGTAAAGAACTCGACTGCAATGGTGCCGAGATTCGTCAACAAACCGCCATCGCTTGAGTACTTCGTCAGCGATCCAAGCAGGGCTACGAAGGCATACGCCAAGACTGGACTTGTCCACGTTGCGTAGGACGACTCCGCACGAGTCTTGAGCGAACCAAGAATGGTGATGACCACAAACACACCAGCGGTGATGTATCCGATGCGCGAAAGCAATGTGGTTTCAGTGAAGCTTGCGGCGGCGGTTGGAATCGCAATCAGCAGGAACAACTGCCAGCCGCGCAGTCCTCTCGCGCCTGGAAGCTGCACATCAACATCGGCAACTCGGGCAGGGTCGGTGGTCTCGAGAAAGTCGAAACGGTCTGGGTTGACTGCGCGGCGCCCACGAGGCGCAGGCGCGGCATCAGGATGTTTCGCTCGAGCAGAGCGGTACAGCCGGCCCCCAGAGTTCTTGCTGTCAGTCACATGCGCAGCCTAATTGCCCTCGGCTAGTTCGCCCGCCTTGCCTTGGTATTGGCGTACTTCGAGGTTGATGTGAGATGGTTCTTCGAGTTCAGAGGCGACATTCACGCCGAGGTCACGCAAGCGACGTGCTTCGTTGAAGACGCTGTTGTCCATTGCCGAAGCAAAGTCGTTGTATGCCCGCGTGGCACTCTCGAGTCCACGAGCAATCTTGTTGATCTGGTCGCCCAGCTTGGAGATCTTCACGAGCATTCCTGAGGCGACTTCGCCAATCTGTCGTGCGTTAGCCGCGAGCTGATTGCGGCTCCAACCGAAAGCGATAGTGCGAAGCAGTCCCAACATCGAGGAAGGAGAGGCGAGAATGACATTTTTTGAGAAACATTTCTCAAGCAATAAAGGATCCTCCACCATCGCCGCTTGGAGAATCGATTCAAGCGGAATGAAAAGCACGACAAAATTCGGACCGTCGACTGCATCGGCGTATTTACGCCGTGAAAGCGCTGAAGCGTGTTCGAGTACGTCACGTGCATGTTTTGCCCTAAGAGCCGCCGCTTCTTCAGCATCTTGAGTTTCGAGTGACCGCCAGTAGGCGTCGAACGGAAACTTCGCGTCGACGGGAACTTTGGTCAGATCAGGAAGGTTCACGATCACATCCGGACGAATGCCTTCGTCTCCCACCGTCGTGGTGTTCTGGCGTTCGAAATGAACGCCTTCAAGCATGCCTGCATTCGTCAGCAGTTGTTCAAGTTGCATTTCGCCCCATTGACCGCGCGTCTGACCGCGGGAGAGCGCGCCTGCGATTGCCCGGGTGTTCGTGTCTAGGGCTTCGTAGCCACGATGAACATTCGCTAGTTGTGCGGTGATAGCGCTAGCGCTCGCGACCCGCTCTTTTTCGGCCTGGCGAGCCTCGGCTCGAAGTGTCTCGAGTTCTGTGCGCAAAGGAGCGAGCATCGCATCGAGTGACTGGTTCGCGGCGGCAGAGTTCTGCACTCCCGCGAGTTGGCTCGTCAGCAGAGCGTTTTGAGCCCGAAGGCCAGCGGCAGCGCGGCCTCCAAACAGGTAGCCGATGAGAAGTCCGAGCGCCGCAGCGGCAGCAATGAAGGCAATATCCATGCGCGGATTGTGGATAAGCCCCCTGACATTCCCGACTACGCTCCGCACACGTGGCTCTAACTATTGGCATCGTGGGACTCCCCAACGTCGGCAAATCGACCCTTTTCAACGCGCTTACCAAGAACAACGTCTTGGCCGCGAACTACCCGTTCGCGACGATCGAGCCGAACACTGGCGTCGTGGGGGTGCCGGACAAGCGGCTCGACGTGCTCGCGGGCATTTTCGGCAGCGAACGCATCCTTCCCGCGACTGTGACCTTCGTGGATATCGCAGGCATCGTGCGCGGCGCATCCGAAGGTGCGGGCATGGGCAACAAGTTTCTTGCCAACATTCGCGAATCAGACGGCATCTGCCAAGTCGTGCGGGCATTCAAGGACGATGACGTGGTGCATGTCGAGGGCAAGGTGTCACCGAAGGATGACATCGAG
Source organism: Actinomycetota bacterium (assembly GCA_017853815.1). Taxonomy (GTDB): domain Bacteria; phylum Actinomycetota; class Actinomycetes; order S36-B12; family UBA5976; genus JAFMIT01. The sequence goes on along the minus strand of JAFMIT010000141.1, from coordinate 692 downwards.
ACCATCAACATTGAATTGATTTTGGCGGATCTCCAAACGGTTGAGAAATCTATTCCGCGACTCCAAAAAGAAGCCAAGCTCGACAAGTCGAAGGCAGCCACTCTCGATGCAGTTGTCGAAGCGCAGAAGCATCTCGAAGCGGGCACCACGATTTTTGCATCGGGCATGGATCGCGCACCGCTGCGCGAGCTTTTCTTGTTGACCGCAAAACCATTCATCTATGTTTTCAACGTCGACGAAGCTGAACTCACTGACGACGCTTTCCAAGCCGACATGCGCGCGTTGGTCGCGCCGGCCGAGGCAGTGTTCCTCAATGCCAAACTCGAATCTGAGTTAGCCGAACTCGACGATGCCGAAGCGCTCGAACTGTTGCAGTCTGTCGGCCAAGACGAGAGCGGACTTTCTGTTCTCGCCAAAGTCGCTTTCAGCACTCTTGGTTTGCAGACGTATCTGACTGCAGGGCCAAAAGAAGCTCGCGCCTGGACGATTCACAAAGGCGACACTGCGCCTGAAGCTGCAGGCGTGATTCATACCGACTTCCAGAAGGGCTTCATTAAGGCGGAAGTCATTTCTTTTGGTGATCTTGTCGAATGCGGATCTGTTGCCGAAGCGCGTTCAAAAGGCAAGGCCCGTATGGAAGGCAAGGACTACGTCATGGCTGATGGCGATGTCGTGGAGTTCCGCTTCAACGT
>JAFMIT010000140.1 GCA_017853815.1 Actinomycetota bacterium | reverse complement strand
ACAGGTCCGAGAATGCGAACAGCCTCGTCAAACGTCACCTGAGCTGACGCTTTGAGCCATGCACCGCGTGCGCAGACAACTTCGGCCACTGAGAAGGCTGGCAGCATGCTCGCGCTCTTTCGCGATTCGAGTTCTCGATGTGCGAATCCGGTGGGATCATGTCGAATCAGCGCCTGCAACACAGGGTGTCCATCTGAACCAATGATGGCGACGCGTCCCGTCTCTGGTTGAACAAGAGAAACGACTGCTTGCCAGCGTCGCATGCACTCTTCGTGCGCTCGCAGGTCTACTCGAGAAAGTGCCGCTTCGGCATCCAAAATTACTGCGGCCGAATAGCAACCAGCTGAGACACGAGGCTCAGCGCCAGGTGTACAGATCACAAGACTCGGAACGCAATCAACCGTGTCGAGAATGCCATCTCTGCCCGAAGTGCGAATGGGGATGTCTGGAAACGCTCGGCCGAGTTCTTCGGCAGTTCGCGCAGCACCAACCGTCACCGTTCGTAATTCAGCCGATTGGCACCAGGGACACTCGAAGTCGCCAGCAGATGCGCCGCACCACATGCAGTGCGCCAGAGTGTCGGCTCGCCCCCGCGCGAGCGGGCCAGTGCACTGAGCGCACTGGGCACGCTCGCGACATCGGGCACACGCAAGGTTGAGTTGGTAACCACGACGCGGGACCTGAATCAACACAGGACCTGTCAGAAGGCCTTCGCGGATCGTGGCGAAAGCTAACTGTGGAAGACGAGCCGCGCGTGCCACTGGATCACGTGCAAGCTCTGCTTCAGAAACGCCTCGAACCTGAGGCGACATCGCTCGAACCAACTCGCGGTGACACGTGAGATCCTGCAGCCAGCCAGATTCCACCCATAGTTGAGTTTCGCAGGAACGTGACGTAGAGATACTAAAGAAGTCGATTCCAGCTTCTCGCGAGCGAAGTGCCAGCACTTCTCGAGCATTCCACGCAGGCATGTGCTGTTCGGACAATGAATCGTCACCATCATCGAGCACCGCCACGAGCCCGAGACTGTGCACCGGCGCAAAAGCCGCCGATCGGGTGCCGATGACGATGCGCGCTTCTCCTCGTAGCACCCTGAGGTAATTGCGAAAACGCTGCGACGGTGGCAAATCGCTATTCAAAACCGCGACGCTGTCTGCGCCACACAGCGCGGACAGCCGATGTTGAAGACGCGCAAGATCACGAGCGTCCGGAACCACGGCGATACAACCGCGCCCTCGAGAGGCGCACAGCGACAAAACGTCTGCAAGCATCAATACAGGGTCGTGACCTGGACCGGTCGTAATGGTCGCTCGTTGGGGCGAAGCGTCACTTGAAATTTTCTCGAGGAATGGGCGAGCGCCGGTGTAGTAGTCCCAGACTGCAGGACTGAGTTCAGGTGGTGCCACTGTCGGTGCTGGCAAAGGAAGAACCGACAGCGCAGCTGTTTCGACCCGTGCTTGGCGGGGCGGTATTGCCGAGCGCAACACATCTCCCAGGCTTCCTACCCAGCGATCTGCCGAAAGCCGGGCCAACTGAAATACCTCCGGAGTGAGCAGAGGAATCTCACCGATGACTTCGAGAATCGGCGCGACTCGCTCGGGGCGTTCGACTTCGGTGGTGAATCCCGTGACCCAGCCCGTCAACTTGCGCCCACCAAACATGACTCTGACGCGTGACCCCCACTCAACTCGGTCTCGGACTTCAGTGGGAATCGAGTAATCAAATGGTCGGTCTAGATGAAGCAACGGCGTATCGACGACCACGTGCGCGTAAACAGTGTCCGCTGCACTCTGGGTGTCGAAAGCGTGGTTCATGGGCGCAGTGTGACCGATACCTCTGACGAACTGCGAGCTACGGTGCAGAAATGCTTAGCCCTTGACGGCTGCCGCGAGTTGCGCTGAGCGATCGGTGCGTTCCCACGTGAACGTAGACACTGACTCCGTCGTCTCCCATGGACTACCAGGCGTCAAGCGGCTGTAGCTCACAGATGGACGACCGAAGTGACCGTAGGCACTCGTCGCACGGTATTGAACAACCGAAGGGTTGAGAAGTTCGAGGTCACGGATGATCGCAGCGGGGCGCAAATCAAAAACGGAAAGAACCGCGTCTTGAATATGTTCATCCGGCACGATTCCGGTCCCGAATGTTTCAACGAACACACCCACTGGATGCGCTTTGCCGATGGCGTAAGCAACCTGCACTTCGCATCGCGTAGCCAGACCAGCTGCCACAACGTTTTTTGCAACCCAACGCATGGCGTAGGCAGCGGAGCGATCAACTTTCGAAGGATCCTTGCCCGAGAATGCGCCACCACCATGACGAGCCATGCCGCCGTAAGTGTCCACAATAATCTTTCGACCCGTCAGACCAGCGTCACCCATGGGGCCGCCGACAACAAATCGACCAGTTGGATTGATGAGCACGCGGACATTGCTCGTATCAATTCCACCTGCGATATCAGTGGCGAGAACGCGATCAATCACAGCCCGCTTAATGTCTGGGGCAAGTGTCTTGTCAAGATCAATATTCTCGGCGTGCTGCGAAGAAATCACCACAGTGTCGAGGCGAACTGGACGATCTCCGTCGTACTCGATAGTGACCTGGGTCTTGCCGTCGGCGCGAAGGTACGAAAGTTCACCGCTCTTGCGAGATGCGGTGAGTTGTTCCGCTAGCGCATGCGCAAGGTGAATCGGGAGCGGCATGAGCTCAGGTGTGTCAGTGGTCGCATACCCAAACATGAGCCCCTGGTCGCCAGCGCCCTGGGCATCGAGTGGATCGCCAGATGCCTCGGCGCGAGTCTCGACGGCGTCATCGACGCCTTGGGCGATGTCGGCAGACTGCTTGCCAATCGAAACTTGGATTCCGCACGACGAGCCATCGAAGCCCTTTTCGGAAGTGTCGTACCCGATGCCGAGCACCACCTGCCGAACAATCTGCATGACGTCGGCGAAGCCTTTGGTCGTCACTTCACCTGCGACGTGTACTTGGCCCGTTGTGAGAAGCGTTTCTACTGCCACTCGGCTGGCGGGGTCTTGGCCCAGGAGATCATCGAGGATGGCATCGGAAATCTGATCCGCCATCTTGTCTGGATGACCTTCGGTGACTGATTCTGAGGTGAAGAGCCGGCGTGACATGGGGCCTCCTTAGGGCGCCGCGAGTGTAGGTCGGCTGCCTGTGCGCTGAGCGTCAGAACCGGGAAATGACCAAATGCCAGACAGTTTCTGCAATTACTTCCTTGTTAGAAAGTGGTACCTCAACTGGCTCTTGATCGGCAGAAATGATCGTGACTGCGTTGTCATCTCGCTCAAACGCTTTGCCGTTGGCCACATCGTTGATGACCAACAGATCGCAGCCCTTGCGCGCCAGCTTTTGGCGGCCGTATTCGATGGCATCGGTGTGTGAATCGCCGGTCTCTGCGGCAAATCCAACAATGACCTGACCCGGAGTTCTCGCGGCCACCAGACCCTCGAGCAGATCTGGGTTTTCGGCAAGCTCGATTGTCGGGTGGACGCCCGAGCCTTTCTTGATCTTGGTGGTCGATGCATCTTGAACATGGAAATCAGACACGGCCGCTGCCATGACAACGGCATCAGCGAGCGGAGCAGCAGCCTGAAGAGCCGCCTGCATTTCAGAAGTAGTCGAAACGCGAACCACATCTACGCCAGCAGGATCTGCAAGATGAGAGTTGGCGGCGATGAGTGTTACTCGCGCTCCACGCGCCGCTGCCACTGCGGCTAGTGCGTAACCCTGCTTGCCGCTTGATCGATTTCCGATGTAGCGAACTGGATCGATAGCTTCTCGAGTGCCGCCAGCCGTGACGACGACGTGTTTGACCGGATCGCACGGGACGCCAACGCGGCGCTGC
>JAFMIT010000139.1 GCA_017853815.1 Actinomycetota bacterium | reverse complement strand
GACGGCTGACGACCTCGACGTTTAATCAATCTGCCGCTGGCAGATGATGTTCTCTTCCCGCAACCAGGGCTTCCATGCCGTGCAGCCATGCTGGAAATTCCGTCAGGTCTCCAAGCACGTAGTCAGGGTTTGATTCACGAAGAATTGCCTCGGAGGTTGGACCAGTCGGGACGACGACCGAAATTGCGTTGGCCGCTCGCGCCGCCGCGATATCTCCAGGATGGTCGCCGACGTACACCTGCGCACCTTCTTGAAGCAGCACTTCGCCCTTGTTCTCAGCGAAGAGATAACCGTAAATCGCGTCGACTTCGAAACCGACTACGTCGAGAACTCGTTGGACGAAGTCAGCCTTCTTGGCGCTGACGACGACCGTCCGGCCATGTAGTTGCTTCACTGCTTCGAGCGCTTCGACTGCGCCGGGAAGTGCCACAGTTTTCGGTATCCCATGCTGCCCATAGTGCTCGCGATATTCATCAAGGAGCTGTTCGTACGGAAGCTCGGGCAGCCACAGGGGAAAAACTTGATCGAGTGGTAGACCAATGGTGGCGAGAGCATCTTCGATCTGAATATCGACGCCATGGAGTTTGCAGACTGCCACAAGTGCCTCAGAAATTCCCTGGGCAGAATCGACAAGCGTCATGTCGAGGTCAAAGCCAACGACGAGGACGTCGCGGACAAAATGTTCTCGCGGCACGGTGCTACTTCCTTACTGTCTGAAGCGACCGCGTCAAAGAAGCGACCGTTTGCTCATTGACCTCAATGCCAAGACCCGCGCCTGTGGGCACATGCATGTAACCCTCATCGAGTACAAACGGCGCCGTGAGGTCCTGCGAGTAGAACCGTGCAGATTCGCTGATGTCGCCCACGACGGTGTAGCCGGGCAACGCAGACATAGCAATGTTTGCAGCACGACCAATGCCAGTCTCGAGCATCCCACCACACCACACAGGAATATGGCGCTCAAGGCAAAGGTCGTGAATGCGTTTCGCTTCGAGATAGCCGCCGACTCGTCCTGGCTTGATGTTGATGATGGCGCACGCTTCAAGATCGAGGCACTGCTCTGCCGTTTCGAAGCTCACCACCGTCTCGTCGAGGCACACCGGGGTGGAAATCTCTCGAGCCATCATCGCGTGACCAAGAATGTCTTCTTCGCGGAGCGGTTGCTCAATAAGCAGCAGATTGAATTCATCTAGCTGAGCTAAATGGCGAATGGAATCTCGCGTGTACGCCTGGTTGGCGTCGACCTGGAGTGGAATATCTGGAAACAGTCGACGGATTTCACGCGTCGGTTCAATATCCCAACCCGGCTGGATCTTGAGCTTGATTCGAACATAGCCAGCCTCAACGTAGGACTTCACTTCTTCCACAAGCGTCGCCATCGAATCGTCAGCCGGAATGCCCACAGACACTCCGCTCGGGACCGTGTCACGAGTAGCGCCGAAGTGCTGGCCCCAGGACACACCACTGTTTCGGAGTTGAGCATCGAGGAGCGCCATCTCGATGACGCCTTTGGCCATCGGGTAGCCGCGGATCGGCCGCAACAAGTCGGCGACGTCTTCTGCCGCAATCTCGGCAGGCGCCATCACCCGTGGGAGTAAGAAGCGCTGAAGCACATCGATAGAACCATCAACATATTCAGGGCTGTAGAGAGGGTCGCGACCGGACACGCACTCACCCCAGCCGACGCCAACATCGGTCGTCACTTTGAGCAACAAGACGTCTCGGCCGTACTCGACACCGAACGAAGTTCGAAAAGGTCGAACGAGCGGCATTTCAAGTCGAATCAGTTCGAACTTCTCGATTTTCATAGTGAATCTCTTTTCGCAAAAACGTAGGAATCGTGTTTATCAAGTCCAATGAGCTCCAGCCCATCGCTCATCGCCTCGAGAACCTGCTCGCGCACGCGCACGCGCCACTCTCGTGCCGATGCCATGTCTGTTGCACGAAGCGCGACGATGTCCTCGGGAAGTTCGATCACGCGCGCGTTCGCTGGAATCTCAGAGAGGGCAGTGAGCTTGCCTGCCGCAGCGGCGCGAGCTCGCTCGGAAGTGACAGCCCACGAAGCCATCATGCGGTCGCTTTCGTCGCCATGATTAAGTTGATCTTGCATCGCCCCATAAAAGTTGACGAGATATTCGCTCACACCAGCGCCGAGTTTGATGATGTTGAGTCGTGCATTGCGGCGAACAATCGGATCAAACGTCCATGTGATGGTGTCAATGCCGTTGTCGATTGCCCAGTTCCGTTGATCCCGCTTCAGCGCGGTGCCAATGCTTTTGTCGCGCACTGACTCGAGCACCGCAGTCATGTGCGAATGGAGATGGGTATGCCATTGGCCATCCGCTTCTTTGTGACGACCCAAGAACGACACGACAGCGCCGACTGGCTTGTGTGGCGCTTCGGGAAGATACGCGGCTGCGATATAGCCGCCAGCATGTTCCATCGCCGTGATGAGATTCTGAGTGATCTCAGTGCCGCCGACGGTGCTTGGCCAGACGGCATCACATACCTGACGGGCGTCTTCAAGCTCGTCGACACCATGTAAGCGGCGAATAATCAACTGCGACACATTGGTCACTGTACTTGTTGAACAAGCTACTTAGGGAAGAACCTTCTTCTTAATAATCGTCACAATCGGACCGCCTGCAATCTTGCCGTTCGACGTGCGACTAATGGCCGCGAACTGCAACGACGCCTTGCCTGCCCACGCCTCTGGCATGACAGGAATCTGGAAAGGAGCCGCATCATCGGTGCCGATGCGGAACCACTTGCACGTCGTGCAGGTGCGGGCCACGAAGGTCACCGAAATCGGATCTTTCACGGCCGGCGTCGCCACTCGAAGCAGTGCCGTCTCGGTCTTGTAGCTAGGCTCACCAAATACCTTGAGAACCGGGGCCTTAGAGAGACCTGGCAGCATCTTGGTGGCTTTGAAAACCATCGCAGTGCGAGCAGGAATCGCGACACTAATTTGGCCTGTCGCAGTTGAGGTGACAGAGGTCTGGGTACCGAACAAAGGCGCGAACGTCGATGCTGGTGTGCTCGTGTTGACCTTCAAGGTACCCGGCGTATCCGCGCCGTTCATGACCACGACGTATTCGTAGCGATCAGTGGGCGAAACTCGAGACCACGACGCCATCATTCCCAAGTATTGACGAGGGATGAAGGCACCATTTGCTAAAGCTGGATTCGCGGCGCGGAGAGCTTGGAGCGCGGTTATGTGGCTTGCGATCGGGTGAGTCTGCACCGAAATGTCCAGCCCACTTGCCGTACCAATCGGATTTCCACCAATACGCATTTGGGTTTGCCACGCAGGCACTTGAGTGGCCATGAGATCTTGGCGGGCAGCCGAATCGCCACCTGAACTGATCATGCCGATTTCGTCGCCGTAGTAGACGGTCGGTGAACCACGCATGAGGAATAACACCGAGTTACCGAGGTTGATCTTTTCGACCAAGGTCTGACCAGTTGCGTTTGTTTTAGTCAAGATCGCGCTATTGCCTCGACCTTCGTCATGATTACCAATGAATGTGGTCAGGTTGTAAGCGTTGCGAACGACACCATCTTTTGTACCGCCGAGGTTGTACATGTCGTCATACTTCACAATATTGAGCAACTGAGCACCGTTCGAAACGGTGGAGCCTGCAGCAAATCCTGCAATCACTTTTCGTGACGGAAAATCGAGGAGCGACATCAAGCGGCTCTTGACGGCGTAACGAATCAAATCGGACGATGACTCGTACCACGCTTCGCCGTACATGGTGAAGTCAGGTTTGCCCGCGCCTGCTGCGATTGGCAAGAACTTTGCCAGCCACCGAGGGAAAAACTTGTCGTCAGTGTGCTTTGCGGTGTCGATACGAAAACCATCCACAC
>JAFMIT010000138.1 GCA_017853815.1 Actinomycetota bacterium | reverse complement strand
CATTTGCATTGGTACTTCTGCCGGCGCAATAAGCGTGACGTGAGTCGGGATGGCGTTGGCCTGGGGGTCGCCGTAGGACTCGCGGGCAGTACGGACCTGAGTCGCCCAAGGTTCCGGAACGCTAATCGCAATTCCGATGGTGGTCATGCCATCTGCGCGAGCGGCCACGACTCGCGGAATCGCGGTCATGGTGGCGTCGGGTGCGCCGTGCTCGTCGAGATTCATTAGCGTGGAATCAAGCCCATGCGCTCTTGCGCGTTCACCGTGGTGGCCGCTGCAACTTCGGTCGCGCGATCTGCGCCGACTTTCATCAGTCGATGCAACTCTGCTTTGTCGTTGAGAAGTTCGTTGACGCGGTTTTGGAACGGCTCCGCAAACGCCACAACAATTTCGGCCACATTCTTCTTAAGGGCACCGTACATCTGACCCTCATAGCTCACAACGAGCTCTTCGACAGATGTACCTGTGAAGGCACTCTGCATGGTGAGGAGATTCGAAACGCCTGGCTTGTTCTCGGGATCGAAGGCGATGACCGTCTCAGAATCGGTGACGGCTGACTTGATCTTCTTTTCGATGGTCTTGAGCGGTTCGAGCAAGAAGACACAGCCGCTTGGAAGTGACTTGGACATCTTGGCGGTCGGCTCTTGAAGATCGACAATCTTTGCGGTGTCCTTGACGATATGCGGTTTGGGCACCGTAAACGTTTGGCCGTAGCGACTGTTGAAGCGGCCCGCGAGATCGCGCGTCAGTTCGAGGTGCTGCCGCTGGTCTTCTCCGACCGGAACTTCGTCTGCTTGGTAGAGCAGGATGTCTGCAGCCTGGAGGATTGGGTAGGTGAAGAGGCCCACCGAGGCGGCTTCTTGTTTCGCGGACTTGTCCTTGAACTGGGTCATGCGGCTGGCCTCACCAAAACCGGTGATGCATGCGAGCATCCACATCAACTCAGAGTGTTCGCGGACGTGACTTTGGACAAAAAGGGTCGACTTAAGCGGGTCGATACCAATCGCAATGAGCTGAGCGAAGGAACTCAGAGTGCGCTCGCGGACCTCGGCTGGTTCTGGCGCGACGGTCAGGGCGTGGAGGTCTACGACCGTGTAGAAGGTGTCGTGGGTGTCCTGCATGGCAACCCACTGACGCAGCGCACCCAGGTAGTTACCGACATGGAACGACCCAGCGGTCGGCTGGATCCCTGAAAGCACACGGGGTTTGGTCATGTGCGTATTGTGGCAGCGACCTAGTCGTCGGCTGGTTCTGGCTCCTCAGGAAGGCGTTCCACGCGCACGCGGGTGGCCCGTCGGTTCTCCACTTCGAGCACCGTGAGGCGGAAGCCCTCCACATCGACCGTCTGGTCGGGTTCAGGCAGTTCGCCCGTCTGGGCCATGATGAAGCCAGAAATCGTCTCGTACGGCCCTTCAGGCAGTTCTAGACCGACTTCTTCGAGAACGTCTTCGAGGTTGGTAGTGCCGTCGAGCACCGTCTCCCCCGCGGTGCTCTCGATTTCGACCTCGTCATATTCATCGCGGATATCGCCGATGAGCTCTTCGACGAGGTCCTCGAGAGTCACAATGCCTGCAGTGCCGCCATACTCGTCTTCGACGAGCGCGAAGTGGACGCTCTTGCGTCGCATGTCCGAGAGCGTCGGGATAACGCCTTTGGTGCCCGGGTATCGCGGAAGATCGCGGACGAGATCGCTGAGTCGGATAGAGCGTTCGGCCAGTGCTGGCGTGATGATGTCGCGAATGTGAATGAAACCGAGAACATCGTCGGGGCTGTCGCCGATAACCGGGTAACGCGAGTGTGGAAGCTCTGCGACGATTTTGATGGCCTTAAACACTGGCAAGTCGCCATCAAGAAAATCGACCTCGGTGCGCGGTTGCATCACTTCGCGAAGTTCGCGGTCCTGCGCTTCGAAAACTTCGTCAATGAGTTCGCGCTCGTCTTCGGTGAGTTCTTCGTGGCCTGCCACAATTCCACGAAGCTCATCGCCTGAAATAGTTTCTTTACCGGCGTCGGGATCGCTTCCGAGAATGCGCAAGATGACGTTGGTCGAGACAGTCAGCAGCGAAATAAAGGGCTTAGTGAGCTTTGCAATGATTTCGACTGGGATTGCGAAGAACAACGCGAGCGATTCGCTGCGTTGAATACCAAGCCGCTTAGGCACCAGCTCGCCGAGAACGAGTGAGATGTAAGCAGTTAGAAGCGTTACGCCAATGAACGCGATGGTGCCAGCGCCATCTCCGCCTAGACCTGCATCTTTAATAAGTGGTTCGAGAAGTGGCGCAATCTCTGCGGCGCCTAGACCTGCAGAGATGAACGATGTAAATGTGATGCCCACCTGAGCGGCCGCAAGGAAGCGAGTGGGATTGCTCATTAATTGTGCAAGTGCTTTGCCCCGCTTACCGCGGTGCGCGAGCTGTTGTACCTGACTATCACGGAGCGACACCAACGCGATTTCGGCCGCCACGAACAAGCCTGAGATCGAAATGAAAACCAGAACGAGGGCCACTCGTCCCCATATGTCAGACACTACGACTCCTGGCTCGACAACTAGTCAGCACTGAATGTAACGGTAACGGGGGCATGATCGCTCCAACGTTCAGCCCAACTTGCTGCTCGAGCGATGTGTTGGTGCTTCGCAAGAGCGGCTAATTCGGGATTCACGAGGTGGTAATCAATCCGCCAGCCCGTGTCGGTATCGAAAGCTTTACCTCGCATCGACCACCAGGTGTACGGACCTTCGACGTCGCCGCTGAGGTGCCGTCCAAGATCGACGACTTTGAGTTTGTCGAACCAATGATCAAAGTACGCGCGTTCTTCAGGCAGGAAGCCTGCGTTCTTCAGATTGCCTTTCCAGTTCTTCAAGTCTTGCGGCCGATGTGCCACGTTGAGATCGCCAGCGAGCACGAAATGATTGTCATGCTTCTGCGCCTTCTTAAGCCAAGCGGACATGGCATCAAGGAATGCGTACTTCTCTTGTTGGACGGGCTTTTCAACATCACCTGCGTGGACGTAAACCGATGCGATGGTGACCGGGCCGACCGCACTCGCAACTTCGGCTTGAACCCAGCGACCAATGCCGTTGAACTGCTTCGGGCCGACACCAGTCTTGATGTTGCTTAAAGGCAACGTGCTGAGAATCGCGACGCCGGCATGACCAAGTCGCTCGCTGGAGTCGTGGGCGACATGGACATCTGTGAGTCCCTCTTCAGCGAGCACCTCTTGGAGCTGCTCGGTTGTGGCCCGCACCTCTTGAAGACACGCGACAGTCGAGCGACCGCTTTCGAGCTCTTCCTTAAGCCACTGCAAGCCGCCCTTGCGGGCAGCTGCACGTACACCGTTGACGTTGACCGTGGTTACCGAGAACATGGTTACAAAACTAGTCGAAGTGAGGCGGGAACGTCGTTCTCACGTACCAATGGCGCCGTTCTCACGTACCAATGGCACCGTTCTCACGTACCAGTTAGGCCATTGCCTTCTTGAGGTTCTCATCGATGGCGGCAAGGAAGTCCTGCGTGGTGAGCCATGGCTGATCTGGACCGATCAGCATTGCGAGGTCCTTGGTCATCTTGCCTTCTTCGACGGTCTCAACGCAGACGCGCTCGAGAGTCTCAGCGAAAGCAGTGACTTCAGGAGTGCCATCCATGCGACCGCGGTATGACAGACCCTGCGTCCACGCGAAGATAGATGCGATGGGGTTGGTCGAAGTTGGCTTGCCCTGCTGGTGCTGGCGGTAGTGACGAGTCACCGTACCGTGCGCCGCTTCGGCTTCGACGGTCTTGCCGTCTGGAGTCATCAGCACAGAAGTCATAAGACCAAGCGAACCAAAGCCCTGCGCGACAGTGTCTGACTGAACGTCACCGTCGTAGTTCTTGCAGGCCCAGACGTAACCGCCTTCCCACTTCATTGCC
>JAFMIT010000137.1 GCA_017853815.1 Actinomycetota bacterium | reverse complement strand
CCACTGTTTTCACCTGAGACTGGGCGAGTGGAGTTCGAGTACGCCGCGCCAAACCTCGAGCCCTACGCCCAGACTGATGTGCCGCAGGATTTCTCGCCAGAATCTCTCGCTATCAAGTGGGTGACCGTCGGTGAGCCGTCACAGAACCACTACTGCCTGCAACCCGATGGCACTGTGGACTTGTCTCTGGGGGAGACTGTTGAAGCCACATTCATCGGAGTGCGCCAAACTGCGTGGAGATTCACATGCCGTGTGACCATCGATATGGATGAACTGCAGACAGGCGACTCTGTTGGCCTCGCCGCCTACATTCGGCCAGGCCATTACCTAGCGTTAGAAGCGAGCAAAGCTGACAGTTTTAAACTGACAGCTCGCTCGGCTTCCGGTGCGCAGAGTGGCGCGAGTGTCACTACCGACGACACCACACTCACCTTCGAGCTGGTCGGGGACGACCAGGACTACACGTTTTCGGTGCCGTCACTCGGTTTCAGCCACACTTTCGACGGGCGCGAAATTTCGTGTGACATGACTGACTCGCATACGGGCGTCATGATTGCGATCGTAGGTCAGAGTGAGCACGCGTCTCGCGTCACTCTCTCTGACTTCCGATACGTCACGTCCGGTTAGGCAGCTTTGCGCTTGCGTCTGCGAACAATCACGATGACACCGAGAATCACGAGCACAGCGCCGCCGCCTGCAATCGGCAGGATGGCCCTCAGAGGGCCAGCCATTCCTGGTGCCCCAGGTCCAGCCGTGGCAGAAGTGTCGACTGCTGTCACGCCCATGTAGCACTTGATGATGCGATTGGTCTCGGGCGATTGCGCGTAGTAGTGGTAGCCGTCCTTCTCCGTGGTTCGGCCGTTGCACTCGTCTAGTTGAATGGTGCTGTCATGATCGAGGGGAGCGAACACCGCTACGCCGTCGAGCGCGTATCCAATCTGATTGGTCTCCGCGTTGGGATCTTCAATCTGAGAACCGTACGAGGCTCCTTCGCAGTTGGTGTACGCATGCATGTGGTAGCCCTCAATCGGGTTGAAATGTCCTCCACAATCATCAAACGCTGCGATGGTGTACGCGCCAAGGATCGCGTCGACTGGAGCAGATGCAGCGATGACGAGACCGTTCAACGTGACACCGAGATCGGCGCCTTGGGAAGTCGTCGATGATGCGGCTCGGACAGGAGTTACTGGCACAAGAATCGAGATCGGTACGGCCTTGCCAGTGTTAGTCCACTCGTACTTACCTTCAACGCAGTGGTACATGTATTCCTCTGCGACATCTGGCCGCGCCGCACCCTGGAATGCCTCTTTGGTGTCGGTGACATTGACTTTGCCAGTCTCGTCATACAGCTTCCATTTGGCGTCGCCGTAGATCTCGGCGAGGTCAGTGATGAACTTGCCGTCAGCGTCGTAGATCTTGCTGCCATCAAGCCAGATACCTGAGTCAGCTGCAGAAGTGCTCGTGGTGGTGGGGCAGAAGGGACCGATTTTCGTGTCTACCGGTTTGCCTGTGACGGTGATGCGGTAACACTTGGTCTCGTCACCGTTCGTCAATGTGCAGTCTTCGGTGGTGATGGCATTCTCGAGAGCGCCGTCCATGAACGTGCTGGCATCAACTCCAGGTGCACCAAGCGGTGAAGTTGACTCAGCGGCCTGTGCGCTCACGTAGGTTGCAGCGCCCATAACTGCAATGCTCAGGGCTGCGACGGCCGCAATGATTTTTCTTTTCATGTTCTTCCTTCACCGTAGGTTGTTCAGATTTGTTTAGATTTGTTGCGACGACGTCGCTTGACGACGACGATGATGACTGCGACGAGAACAGCCAAAAGGATCAGAATGCCTGCAATTGCCCACTTGGCGGTTTCTGCAAACTTGAGGAACGAAATGTCTGGTGTTCCTTTGAAACATCCCATGACATACGGGTATGAATCTGTGACGTAGTAGCCGTACTGGCCGTTGATGGTCATACCGTTGCATTCGTCTAGCGTGCCAGCGTTCGTGAATTCGTAATCTTCGTTGTACGTGCCGTCGTACGTTCCACCTGGACTGCCTTCGCCAGTTGGGCGGGAGCCGCTCTTGAGTGTGTAGCCGGAGAGAGCTGTCTTCATCTCACCGGTCGCTGGATCGATGTAGTGCGGACCGAAAATCGGAAAGCCGTCGGCCGCAAATCCAATGACCGGAGATCCTTGGTCTGTCTCTTCTGGGTCGTACAACGCCATTGGATTGCCGTGATAGTGGTACAGACCGCCCGGCTGCGTGTGGGCGTTGTGCGAGTCTGTCCCAAAACCAACTGGCCCCATGGGATTGAGTCGCCAATCGACTGACGGTCCGCAGCCATTCGCGATATTTCCGCTCGCATCTGCTGCAGGGTCGTTCGGTGCGTAGCAGCCGTTCGAGTACAAGTCGAGAACCACACCATTGAGCATCACTGCGTTGTAGTACATGAGTCCGAGGGCGGTCGACTCGTCTGCGAATGTCGGATTGCGCGGAATAGAAAGTGAAAGATTCTGAGCCGCGACAGGTTCGGCGAATCGTGCGGACTCATCATTGAAATCGTAGTTTGGAATGTCGTTCGAAGTGACTCTGCAAGAGTCCCCCGCTTCTGAGACAGTGAAGGTGGCGAGGAATTGGACTCCTCGTTGCACGTCCTGCACTGAGGCTTGGTAGGGGGAGCCGTAGTCAGCGCAATCGCCGCTCATGTTGGTGAGGACTATGTCTTTAATGTCGACGACAGTTGTTGACGCCTTTTCGGAGGTTGCATTGCCGCACGCTGCTAGCAGTAAGACTGCCGCGAGCGGCAACCAGGCGGATGTCCGCTTAGGCATCTGTACCCCTTGATTCGACGATTCCAGCAGCCTAGCACTTTAGTTACCGCGGTAAATAACTTTCTGTGGAGAACATGTTAGGTTTTGGTCATGGCCCGATCGCATTCATCGGTGGGTGCAGGCCCGCGCCGTCCCACGTCTGCGGAGCTTGTATTGCTTCCCCGACCGCTACTCTCGATGTTTGCGGTGCCCACGATTGGGCGTATCAGTCACCTCTTTCCACGGTGGATGGCGGGCAAACTCAAAGATGAGCCTGGCCTGACACCGCCGCGGCTGATGTTGATGTGGCTCCTGTCTAGATTCGAACAGCCCACGATGGGCCAGATTGCTGCAATGCTCGATCAAACTCCACGCGCGATTACTCGCATTGTTGATGGCTTGGTTGATGAGGGCCTCGTGGAGCGCATTGCGGATGCTGAGGATGGTCGGGTTTTCAGAATCATGCTGACGCCGACAGGCAAGAAGCGTTTCAAGGCGCTCGAACCGAAAATCAAGAAACAATTTGAAGAGATGTTCTCAGGTCTCGACAAGAAAGAAATTCGCGAACTCATTCGCATTATTGAAAAGCTCTGTGACCACATGGTGGCCACGATGGATGAAAGCTGAGCATGAGATGACAGACGTCCGGATGTCTGCTGAAACTGCATCCAAGCTTCGGGAATGTGCACGGGGAGTGAGTCGCATCGATACCGCACCACGCGGTCTTGCACTCAGCCGACTACCTGAGTGGACGTATCTGCAGCATGCCCACGCGCCGATTGTTGCCAAGGTTGCTGAGCGACTCTCAGGTGCACACTTTGAGATTGAGACGTCCGCGGACCGCATCGCTGTGCGCTACCGATCTCTACGAGATTCCGCTCCCGCTGTGAACTGGATCGCTGGCCCTACGACCATTGCTGTGACGACTGACGATTACGAGTCGAGCGTCTCGCATAGCAATGGAGATTTGCGGGTGTGGGCAGGTGAGGAGGTCGCGGAGTTCATTGAAGGTGAAGACTCCATAGCTGAATTTGTCCTGCCAGCCTCGAGCGTTCCTCGCAACGTCACCATTTGGTTGCCGCAGAACTGTCCCGTCGAAGTCATTGATCTTGAAACAAACGCGCCATGGCAACCCG
>JAFMIT010000136.1 GCA_017853815.1 Actinomycetota bacterium | reverse complement strand
TTGAGCGTCAGAATTTTCAGGTCGTGGATTTGCAAGCCATATACCGACAGACTCAACAATCACGAAACCCAACGCGGCAACAACTTTTCGTACCTCGTCGAGCGAGACCGGAGAACTGGCATTCTCGGTGTTGAACGACTCCGTATACGCGGCGCAGATCTCATTGAACTCGGCCAAAGAGCCTGAAGAGAACCCATTGTCGTATGCAGTATTGAAAAGCGCCGCAACTTCCATGCCAACGGCGGAAATACCGCATTGTTGCCAATCCAAAGCAATGATTTGAGGACCATCGCCGAACAGTGGAACCAGATTGTTGAGGTTGAAATCTCCGTGCATGAACGCTTGCCGAGCATTCCATACCACTTCACTGAGTCGTTCTTGCTGAGGCAAGAATGTGCCGTAGTGCTGATATGCGGCAGCCGTTTCAGGTTGTGATAAGGCGCAGCTGATGACATCGTCAATAACAGGATTAAAGAATTGCTCGCGAAGCTCTAGCCAGCCCCGTAATACCCCTGGACCAAGAAATGGAAAATCCTTGGCGTCACCAACATCGATTGAATTGAGCCGTGCAACGAGCCGAGCTGCTTGTACGACTTGTTCCCAGCTCCATTGTGCCTCAGGAATATCCCCTAAGTCTTCGTTCCAAAATAGCGCCCCTTGAGTACCAAGATCAGTCCAGCCAAGGTAGCGCGGATAGGCGATTGCAGATGGAAACCGGTCTGGAATTGCTGATTCGAAAAGATCAATCTCTCTGCGCCAATAATTCCAATGTCGCTGATCTGAGCAATCCATCATGGGCAAACCCGCAACAAGATGTTTAGCGACCAAACTAAAAGGGGTCAGCCCGTGTTCTCCATGAAACTCACCATGTATCCGATAGACACCCTTTGATGTGGGATTGCCGACACCTGACTTCAGTGGAGTAATCGCAAAATGCGCGACCTGCGCCGTTACAGCTCCCGACCACCTGGTGAGCACTGGTGAAATGAGATATCCATCAAGCGGGATTAACTCGGCCACACAACGACGATACTGTGTCGCAATGCTCGCAAGCCACGACATTCGTGAGGCCATTACTGATGAAGATCTCGGTCGATTTGCTGAAATCCGAGTAGCCGCATCGCCTCGCGATTGGGTCACACCTCCAAAGCGTGAACCGGACCGACTCATTCTGTTAAGCGGAACAGAAGGCTGTGGACTTGCAGCTAGGTCGAGTTTGGACGATTGCGTGACCGTTCAGATCTACGTCCGGCCGGACGCGCGGAGCAAAGGAATTGGCGAGCAACTGTGGCGGGCTCTTGTAAAGCATGCCTACACCCTTAATCGGCCATTTCTCTTTTCGACCGTGGACTCGGAGATTGCGGAAGGTGTGGAATTCGCCACGGCACGCGGTTTCATAGAGATTGGCCGTGAAATTGAGGCACACCGACGTATTGGGTTCGAACCAGAACCCAAAGCGATCGAGGGCATTCGAGTGGTCTCAGTCGCCGAGCGACCAGAGCTTTTGGAAGCGGCATGGCATGCAGTAGGGGCAGACGGTTATGCGGACATCCCTTTGCCATCCAACATGACCATGACTCTCGACCTGTGGCTCGAAGAAGAGGCGCAAATTCCTGAGGGCTCATTCGTTGCTCTGGAAGGCGATCGGATAGTTGGTTACGCAGGCATGATGGCTGACGAGCATGGATTGACCTGTGTGGCGCAAACGCATCGTGGGCGCGGAATTGGAACGCTCCTCAAAAGTCATCAGCTCGCCTGGGCCGCAGGTGCAGGTAGGGAAGAGCTGGTGAGCTATACGCAGGGACTCAATTTGGCGATGCAACGGGTGAATGAAAAGTTGGGCTATGAAATCCAACCTGCCTGGTTGAAGATGCGAAGACCACTGTCTGACCAAATCTGACAATGCTCTGTCATTAGGCCACGGTTTTCACAGGGAAAACTACGGAACGTCGAGGTAACCTCGACGCATGGAAAACAGTGCATGCAATCAATGGGAACGCGAGCCCGGTATCGAACTCAAACCAAGTGTGTCGCGCCGAAATCTTTTGAAAGCCGCCGCAATCGGCCTTGGTGCGCTCGGCTTCTCTGCGAGCGCCGACGCCGCAATGGCGGCAAGTTCACTGGTCAAAGTAGGCAAGGCATCTGCCATCCCACTCAAGAGCGGTAAGTCCTACACCCTTAAAGGCAAATACATAATCGTCACCCAACCAAAGAAGGGTGTTTTCAAAGCCTTCACTGGGATCTGCACTCACGAGGGCGAGCGAATCACTGCAGTGACCGGCACCAACATGGTGTGCCGCGCCCATGGTTCGTACTTCAATACGACGAGCGGCAAAGTAACCGGCGGCCCTGCACCGGTAGCCCTGAAGACTTACAAAATTACTAACAAAAAAGGCGTTCTGTACATCAGCCTTTAGTTGTTGAGTTTCAGCCGCCCGCAAATTTCGGCAAGACATCAATGCGAGTGTCTGCGTCGATCGCTGCTGAAAAATCATGACAAGCAACACTGTCAACCAAAATTCCACAGGTCGGCATGAGGCGGCTCATCTGGGGATTAATAAGGCTGCAAAAATCAATGACTTCGGCGACAGATGTAGCAGAGACATCGAGAACATCAGCTCCCACAGCCGCGCGCGCCGCTGCGAAGAAATGGACTTTTGCCATACTTTTGCCCTCCTTAACAAGGTTCGAGTCTAGACAAGAAGAGTGAAACCGTGCAGCCAACTGATTTTTTGATTGCCGCGTTGTTGATGTGCGGGGCGATTCTTTACACATCAGTCGGCCACGCAGGTAGTTCCATCTATATCGCCATCATGTCTCTGTTCGGCGTCTCGGCACCGGTGATCAAGCCGACGGCGTTGAGCCTCAACATCATGGTGTCGTCTTTCACGAGCTGGAAGTACGTCAAGAACAAATTCTTCGATCTCAAACTTGCGCTGCCACTCATTGCAGGTGCAATCCCAATGGCTTTCTTGGGTGGGCGCCTCCAACTTCCAGCCGACACCTTTAAGACACTGCTTGGCATCACGCTCATCATCGCCGGCCTTCAGTTTGCTTTCCGACCACAATTCACTGACGCGAAAGAAATCGCGCACCCGCCTCTGTGGATGTCGGTCGCGACCGGCGCCGGCATCGGATTCATGTCGGGAATCACCGGCACGGGCGGCGGCATCTTCTTGTCACCATTGATGTTGGCGCTGGGCTGGACCGCCGTGCGCAGTGCTTCTGGCACCGCTGCCGTCTTCATTTTGGCCAACTCTGCGTCTGGCTTGCTCGGCAACATCAGTTCCATTTCGAGCCTGCCACCTCAACTTCCGCTGTACGTAGCAGCCGTCATGGCTGGAGCGCTGGTTGGCACTCGACTCGGCATCCAGGCCTTCTCAACCAACGGGATTAAGCGGGCTCTTGGAGCCGTGCTCGTCATCGCTGGTCTCAAGTTGTTTTTGCACCTCTAAACGGCCACTACGGGCCTGATTTTCTGAGTGCGGCTTGGGGTGAGCTCTGCTAGCCTTCCAAGACACTATGCGACAAATGGTTCAATGACGCATCAACAAGGAGGTCGCTATGAGCGTTGAAAGCTCTGAGGCAAAGCAACTGCTGCAGAACATCTGGCAGGTTCAAGGCGAAACTCTGCCCGAGACTGACGAAGACTGCAGCCCAACCAAGGCATGCAAGAACGTCAAAGACATGAACTTTGATGGTTTTGCTGACGAAGGCATGGATCTTCGAAGCGCGTGGCGCGAACGCCTCGCTCGCGAAGGAAAGCTCGCCACCGGCAGCGGAACAATCCGCGACCTCGTCCTCGGCTCATCTGAATCCAACTAGTTTTAACAAGACTGAGGTAGTGAGCTGTGTCGAATAATGCTTCAGTCTCTGTCGAAAGTCTGATGTCTGACCTCGAAGGTCTTGGTTACATCATTGATCGCGGACTTGCCACATCTGTTTTCATCAGCATGACCCTTGGTCGTCCACTTCTCCTCGAAGGCGAAGTCGG
>JAFMIT010000024.1 GCA_017853815.1 Actinomycetota bacterium | reverse complement strand
TCAAGAAGTTGTGCGAGCTCAAGTGACTGGTCTTGGCAAAGGCGGCAAATTTGCATTCGCAGATGCCATCGAAGTCCTCGCTGCGAGTACTCACAGAATCACACCAGCTTGCCCGTACGCAGGGGAGTGCGGCGGCTGCGATTTCCAACACCTGGATCTCGGCTATCAGCGTGAGCTCAAGCGACAAGTATTGATTGAGCAATTGGTTCGTCTAGGCAAGATTGATGCCGATTCAGCCCTGTTGAAGACACTCACGGTTGAGCCGATGTCGAGCACTGACAGCGGACTTAATTGGCGTACACGCATGGAATACGCGACTGACAGTCGTGGTCGTATCGGTTTGCGCCGTCACGGGTCTAACGAGGTAGTCACCATCGATAAGTGCCGAGTCGCCGCCGAAGAAATTGCTACAGATGGTGTGACGAACCGTCCGTGGCAAGCCAACACTGAGGTGCGGGCAGTGGTCACGTCCACTGGCGAGCGTCAGGTAGTGGCGGAAGGGCTTGATGAGAATCCCATTTTGCGCGAGCAAGTGGGAGAGAACACCTTCAACGTGTTCACCCGCGGGTTTTGGCAAGCGCATCGATCGGCGCCAACTGTGTTTACGGACACGGTGCTTCGCTTAGCGAAACTCAAGGCGGGCGACCATGTGCTGGATCTCTTTGCCGGCGCGGGCCTGTTCTCCGTGCCAATGTTGCAGGCCGTCGGTGCTGGCGGTCGCGTCGATGCTGTCGAAGGTGACCCTGGTGCGTGCAAGAATCTCAGGTCGAACGTTCGTGCGTATCCCAATGCGGCAGCGCACGTCGGTTCGGTCGACAAATGGTTGGCCAAGTCCGGCTTGTCTCGCTGTGATGTCGTCGTTCTCGATCCACCACGCGTTGGTGCTGGCAAGGTCGTGGTGGAGCGGATTGCCAAGCTCAAGCCTCGCACGGTGGTGTATGTCGCGTGCGATCCAGCTGCGCTGAGTCGAGACATCGCATACTTTGGCGAGCGCGGGTATCGAGTCGACTCGATTGAAGCGTTTGATGCTTTCCCGATGTCCCACCATTTTGAGACTGTGGTCAGCCTCTCCTGCTAAGATATCTTGATATCAAGATACTTTTTTCAAGAGTATTTTGAGCTTGATATTGCGACTGGAGATGATCCGATGACCCATCCGAATTCTTTCGACTCGAAGGCAAGCCTGACTGTTGGCGCTGAGTCCTTCGAATATTTCGACATCAAGAAGGTGGATGGTGCTTCGGCGCTTCCTTACACGCACAAAGTCCTGCTAGAAAACCTGCTGCGGTGCGAAGATGGAGCGAACATCACCGCAGAGCAGATTCGCTCTCTCGGTGCCTGGGATGCATCGGCCGTGCCGACTGACGAAATTCAGTTCACCCCTGCACGCGTCATCATGCAGGACTTCACTGGTGTTCCGTGTGTGGTTGACCTCGCGACCATGCGCGAAGCCGTGAAAGAACTTGGTGGAGACCCTCAGAAGATCAATCCGCTGGCTCCAGCTGAACTCGTGATTGACCACTCAGTTATCGCCGACAACTACGGCACGAAGAACGCTTTCGATCTCAACGTGGCAGTCGAATACGAACGCAATCGCGAGCGCTACATTTTCTTGCGTTGGGGACAGACTGCCTTTTCTGAGTTCAAAGTGGTTCCACCTGGAACCGGCATCGTCCACCAGGTGAACATCGAGCATCTTGCGCGCACCATCATGGTGCGTAACGGCGTCGCATATCCAGACACCGTCGTTGGCACCGATTCGCACACCACGATGGTGAACGGTCTTGGCGTGTTGGGTTGGGGAGTCGGTGGCATCGAAGCAGAAGCCGCGATGTTGGGTCAGCCGGTGTCGATGTTGATTCCACGCGTCGTTGGATTTAAGTTGACGGGTCACCTACCAGCAGGCGCCACTGCTACTGACCTAGTTCTGACGATTACCGAACTCCTCCGCAAGCACGGTGTTGTCGGCAAGTTTGTCGAGTTTTATGGCGAAGGTGTCGCGTCAGTGCCGCTGGCCAACCGCGCGACCATTGGCAATATGAGCCCCGAATACGGTTCAACCGCGGCCATCTTCCCGATTGACGAAGAGACCCTGCGCTACTTGCGTCTCACCGGTCGCAGTGACTCGGAGATCGCTCTGGTTGAGGCGTATAGCCGTGCTCAAGGGCTGTGGCACGACCCGAGTGCAGCTGACTACGTCGAGCCCACGTACTCCGAATATATGGAGTTGGACCTTTCGACGATTGTTGCATCGATTGCAGGGCCAAAGCGTCCGCAGGATCGTGTGGAGCTCAGTGCTGCCAAGGAAGTTTTCCAACACGCTGTACCCGGGTACACCCATGGCGTGCTGAGCAAGCCAAGCGCAGTCACTCTTTCCGATGGGACGCAGACGGAACTTGACCACGGTCACGTTGTCATTGCCTCGATCACTTCGTGCACCAACACCTCAAACCCTTCTGTGATGCTCGGTGCAGGTTTGCTCGCGCGCAAGGCCGTCGAAAAGGGATTGAAGAGCAAGCCTTGGGTCAAGACGACTCTCGCCCCTGGTTCTAAAGTGGTCACGGATTACTACGACAAGTCAGGGCTCACGCCATATCTCGAAGAACTCGGTTTCAATCTTGTCGGTTACGGATGTGTGACCTGCATTGGTAATAGCGGTCCGCTTCCGGAAGAGATTTCGAAGACAGTTCACCATGAAGATCTCGCGGTGGTATCCGTCTTGAGTGGCAATCGAAACTTCGAAGGTCGCATCAATCCAGACATCAAGATGAACTATCTTGCATCGCCACCACTTGTGATTGCGTACGCACTCGCAGGCACGATGAACTTCGATTTTGAAAATGACTCGTTGGGACTCGATGACGCGGGCAACCCGGTTTATCTTCGCGACATTTGGCCGACTCCTGCAGAAGTCCAAGCAACCATGGATGCTGCCATCGGTCAAGAAATGTTCCGCGAGCGCTATGCGTCGGTGTTTGACGGCGACAGCCGTTGGCAAGGTCTTCCGATACCGACGGGTGACACTTTCGCGTGGGATCCTCAGTCGACGTATGTTCGCAAGCCGCCGTATTTCGATGGCATGCCACGCGATCCGCAGCCAGTCTCGGATATTGCCGGTGCTCGCGTGCTTGCCAAACTTGGTCACTCTGTGACAACAGACCACATCTCGCCAGCGGGATCCATCAAAGCAGGTACACCAGCCGCTCAGTACCTGGATGCCAACGGAGTTTCAAAGTCAGACTACAACTCCTACGGATCTCGCCGCGGCAATCACGAAGTCATGATTCGTGGAACGTTTGCAAACATTCGATTGAAGAATCTCTTGCTCGACAACGTTGAAGGTGGCTACACCCGCGACTTCACGCTGCCAGATGCGCCGCAGACCTTTATCTATGACGCTGCACAGAATTACCACGCCGCGGGTGTTCCACTCGTCATCCTTGCAGGCAAGGAATACGGATCAGGTTCATCACGTGACTGGGCCGCAAAGGGCACCGCGCTGCTGGGCGTGAAGGTAGTGATTGCCGAGTCCTATGAGCGCATTCACCGCTCGAACTTGATTGGCATGGGAGTCCTGCCATTGCAGTTCCCCGAGGGACAGTCTGCGGATTCACTTGGCTTGAGCGGTCGCGAAACGTTTGAAGTCGCGGGCGTTACCGCACTCAACGATGGCGTCACTCCCAAGACTGTGAGCGTCACGGCGACCACTGAGTCTGGCCAAACCATTTCATTCGACGCGGTCGTACGCATTGACACCCCTGGTGAGGCTGACTACTACCGTCACGGCGGCATCCTTCAATACGTGCTGCGGTCACTGCTCTAATCGATTGTCAGATGGGTTCGTCATAGTGGGGCTATGACGAACCCATCTGTCGTATCTTTGAAATCTTGGCCGACGTCAGTTCCACCTGTCGGTCACCCGCGCCACATTGAGTTGCTCCAAAAATGGTGTCTAGAACAGACGCCAGCCATGCTCCGAGACTTCCCTGTCATCAACCGACATTTGCCGGTGCTATTGCTACTCACTCGGACTCAGCTCGAGGGGGCACTATTCGCTGCACGGCAGGCGTACAGCCAGATGCGATCTCAACTCGCTAACCACCAAGCACCTGAAACTGTTGCGGCGGCGTTGACTGCGACGGCCGCTATCGGCCAGGAGTTGGCTCGTAGTCTCGAGTTCGCTGAATCGATGTGGGCAGAGCACGTCGAGCCGCTCTAGTTTCACATGCACAAATGTGCAGTTGAGCCTTAGGATGGGACCACATCTACGAGCTAAGGGGCCGCTGTGCAGCTTCGAGACATTTCCGGTCCTGCCGATCTTCGGAGACTCGAACCAGCCGACCTAGCCGCCCTTGCCGCCGAGATTCGCGAAACGCTCATCACAACCGTGGCACGAACTGGTGGTCATCTTGGACCGAACCTTGGGCTCGTCGAAGTGACGCTTGCACTTCACAGAGTGTTCGACTCACCCCAGGACAAAATCGTTTTTGATACTGGTCACCAGGCGTACGTTCACAAGCTCGTCA
The DNA here is from genome assembly GCA_017853815.1 of Actinomycetota bacterium. Classification (GTDB taxonomy): domain Bacteria; phylum Actinomycetota; class Actinomycetes; order S36-B12; family UBA5976; genus JAFMIT01. The sequence continues at coordinate 12,921 of JAFMIT010000024.1, read as the reverse complement.
CGGGTCGCTTCCAAGACTTTTCGACTCTTCGTCAACGCGACGGCATGAGTGGTTATCCCAGCCGTTCCGAAAGCGTTCATGACATCGTCGAAAATTCCCACGCATCGACCTCGTTGTCGTGGATTGACGGGATCGCTGACGCCTTCAAACTTCTTGGTGATGATGCCCGCGTTGTTGGCGTGATCGGCGACGGCGCGATGACTGGTGGAATGGCTTGGGAGGCGCTGAACAACATTTCAGGCAAACAAGATCGCCCGCTCGTCATCGTTATCAACGATAACGGTCGCTCTTACTCACCAACCGTTGGCGGTCTTGCGCACCATCTTTCAACGCTTCGTACTTCTGGTGGTTACGAAAAGTTTCTCGCATGGGGAAAGCGCACGCTGCAGCGAACACCTGTAGTTGGTCGACCCGTTTTCCGTCTGCTCCACGGTCTTAAGCGCGGATTAAAGGACATGGTCATTCCCCAGGGAATGTTTCAAGATCTCGGACTTAAATACATCGGACCGATTGATGGTCACGATGTGTCGGCGCTTGAGGCCGCTTTTGTCCGCGCTCGTGATTTTGGTGGGCCGGTTCTTGTGCATTGCATTACTGCGAAAGGTCGCGGATACGCGCCAGCGGAGGCTGATGCGGCCGACCATTTCCACGGAATTGGCGCTATCAATGCTGAGACCGGTAAGCCTCTCAAGATCGTTGACAACACATGGACCCAAGCTTTCTCAGACGCTCTGATTTCTATCGGCCACAAGCGAAGTGATGTTGTGGCGATTACTGCAGCGATGCTGGCGCCGACTGGTCTTGATCGATTTGCCGAAAAGTTTCCTCAGCGAACATTCGATGTTGGCATCGCGGAACAGCACGCAGCAACGTCTGCCGCGGGTATGACCTTCGCTGGCCTACATCCAGTGGTGGCCGTCTATGCCACGTTCCTTAACCGTGCTTTCGATCAGGTCTTGATGGATTGCGCACTACATCGGGCGGGGGTGACGTTCGTTCTCGATCGGGCTGGTGTGACTGGCGACGACGGTGCTAGCCATAACGGAGTCTGGGATATGGCCGCGTTTCAGGTGGTTCCGCACCTCTCGATGTTCGCGCCACGCGACGGTCTTGTACTGCAACGCGCGTTGGAAGCGGCGACAGACATCTCTGACGGTCCAAGCATCGTTCGTTTCCCCAAAGGAAGTTTGCCGCCTGTCACCGTCGCTGCGAGATCTCATGCGGATGGTTTGGACGTCCTGGATGAAACTAAAGATGCGAGTGCAGCTGATATCTGCATTGTGTCCATCGGAAGCATGGCCGTGCTTTCACTCGACGTTGCTGCCCGACTGAAGTCCGTTGGGCTTTCGGTGCGCGTCGTTGATCCGGTGCGCATCAAGCCGCTACCAGCGTCGCTTCTTGATGAACTTGCTGGAGCATCATTGGTCGTCACGATTGAGGACGGTGTTCGCATCGGTGGCGTCGGTGAGGCCGTAGCACGTCTGCTCCGTGACAACGGCATCACTCAGTCACAGATGATTTTTGGTGTGAGCGACTCTTTCCTCGATCACGGCGCACGCGCGGCAGTCCTAGCAAGCCAGGGTCTAACACCGGAGCAAATCTCAGTTGCTGTCCTCGATCGCGTGCGCGCTGGCGAGTTCCGCAGCTGATTGGGTTATCACATCGGTTATTAGGTCAATTTGCCAAGGACGGCAACCCTGGTCGATTAGCCAGTCGCGAAGTTCGGCTGCATCACGCAGTCGGCTACCGCCTTCCCAACACAGCCTTCTGACGATGTCGGGCGAGACAATCAACTCGGGTGCAATGTCCAATGCTTCAGCGAAAGCATTGATGGCAGGGCGAACTGCATCCCAACGTTGCGCCGCTTCAGGATTCTTCTCGGCCCATGCTTTCGGCGGCGGCAAAACGGTGCCCTTGGGAGACGCCGAAGGTGGGTGTGGATCCGACATGGCTCGAACTCGCGCATCCCACCACGTGTCGGCGAGAGCTTTGTGGCTTCGATTTCGAAGCGAATCAAGCTTAAAAACATCGCGAGCAGTCTTGAGGTCTTTCTTTGCGATGTCGATGATGGCCAGATCCGGTAGTACTCGGCCCGGTGCCTTGTCTTTGTCGCGCGCAATCTGGTCTCGAAGTTGCCAGAGCTCTCGAACAATGGCGAGTTGTTCTGGCTTGCGGACGGTGTGAATGCCTGACGTCCGCCGCCACGGTTCATCGCGTTGAGTAGGTGGCCGCCACGACGTCAGGTACGCGAACTCCTGTTCCGCCCAGTGCCAACGTTCGCGCTCAATCAATTCGGCCTTTTGAAGTTCACGAAGTTCGATCAGAAGCTCAACGTCGAGCGCGGCATAAATGAGCCACGGTTCAGGTAGTGGGCGAGTGGACCAATCGGCCGCCGAATGCTCTTTGGCGAGACTGACGTTGAGATCCGTCTCCAGCAGGGATCCAAGCCCAACTTTCGGTCGGCCCAATAATCGTCCCGCTAGCTCAGTATCAAAAAGTGCTGTCGGCTCTAGACCTACTTCGACGAGGCAGCCGATGTCTTGCGTCGATGCGTGCAAAATCCATTCAATCGGGTTGATGACTTCGCTGAGCGGAGTCATGTCCTCTACATATGTTGGGTCGATGAGGAAGGTGCCAGCGCCTTCACGCCTCACTTGGATTAGATACGCGCGAGAGCTGTAGCGGTATCCAGATGCTCTTTCCGCATCGATAGCCACTGGGCCCGTTCCGTTGCGTAATGCGTCGGCTGCACGACGTAAATCGTGAGTTGTTTCAATGACGCTCGGCAGACCTTCACGAGGAAAAGTCAAAGGCGTCGCAGAAGTCTCTGTCGTTTCGCTCATGCTCTGCCAGGTCGAGTGATGCTGACCACGCCCTCGGCCAACGGTGGCAGACCGCACGTCATGGACAGCATGTCGCACCACGCCAAGATGTGATCGCGAAGCTGTTCGCCGTCGGGCACAGTCCATGAGACTCGGATTTCGACATTGCCCTCCGGGTCACGAGCCGCGAGGTCTCCAAACGATTGGCTGCTATTTCGGGACACCGTTCCGCTGAGCGCGATGGCCGATGCGTCTCGTCCGCTCAGCGAGTCGGACACCCAGGACCAACCCACTTGGAGGAGCAGTGGGTCGAGCACAAGTTCTGTCTCGAGATTTGCGCGGACAAACGCCACACAGCGCACATGCCCGTCCCAGGTCGTCTGAAACTCTGGCTCGTACAAAATGACAAGGCGACCGCTACCCACTTCTTCACCATTTACGTCAACGTCAGCCAACAAGGCAGCCGTGTGGGTGGCTAGTCGTGCAGGCGCTGGAGTGCTATCGAGAGTGATCTCGGATCGAACTGACCTGTCCTTGAGGACACCCTCGACAGTGTCAGCTAGCTCAAGCCAGCGATGCGAGGATGGGGATGGCGCGTTCACCTGCGCAGGCTATTGGAGGCCGAGAGATGCTCCCTTCAGACTCGCCGCGGGAGCCCTAGAGTCCGCGCATGCCTTTGATTCTTGCCCTGGTGAGCAGCCTGATGTGGGGGATTGCCGACTTTGTAGGTGGCTTAGCCTCGAAACGTACGCCAGCAATGATTGTCGTTGGTTTCTCCCAGTTGGTCGGTTTGGCCATCATCGTCGTCATCGGCCTCGTGGGCGGCTTTGACTGGAATCCGAGTGCTGTGCCTTGGGCGCTTGCCTCGGGTATCGCCGGGTTTGTTGGTCTGAACTTTTTCTATCGAGCGCTTGCGACGGGACGCATGGGAATTGTTTCGCCCATCGCCTCCCTTGGAGCGCTAGTCCCGCTATCGGCTGGACTTCTATCCGGGGACGCGCCAACAACTGTGCAGCTCATCGGAGTAGCGCTGGCAATCGCTGGAATTGTGCTGGCGAGTGGTCCGGAGCTCAGCGGTGGCGCGGATGCTCGGCCAGTCTTGTTTGCCGTCGGCGCCGCTGCTGGTTTTGGTGTCTGTCTCTGGACCATCTCGGTAGGCAGTTCTTACAGCGTCATCACGACTATGACATTGATGCGTCTGGTATCAGTGATGATCGCAGCTGTTTCGATTGCTGTGGCACGTACCGCTTTCGACCTGCCTTCGATTGATTGGAAACTTGTCATCACTGCTGGCGCGTTCGATGTGCTTGCGAATGTCACATTCGGACTCGCAACAACAGGTGACTTGTTGTCACTTGTTTCGGTGCTCGGGTCTCTATATCCAGTGGCCACGGTGCTGCTGGCTTGGGCGATACTGAAAGAACGGCTGCAACCCATTCAATACGTTGGCGTTGCGGCAGCTCTAGCCGGCGTGGCCGCGATTGCTGGCGGCTGATTCAGTACCGACGCTCGAGGCAAATCGCATTGATGCAATAGCGGTCATCCGTTGGATAGCCAAAGCCTTCACCATGGAATACGTGCCCAAGGTGGCTTTCACACGCTGCGCAGCGAACCTCGACACGTCGCATTCCAAGACTGCGATCTTCAATTAGTTTCACTTTGTCGCCACTCGAAGGCTGCCAAAAGGCGGGCCAGCCGCATCGGGCGTCGAATTGATCTGACGCATCGAACAAGCGATTTCCGCATGCGCGACAGACGTAATAGCCCGGGGCGGGCTTCTTTTCGTACTCGGCCGAGAACGCTGGTTCGGTTCCGTGATGGCGCAACACGAACAGTTCTTGTCGGCTGAGGCGCTGTTCCCATGAAGGTATGGAGCCAAGCATCGCGAAACTGAAGCCGTCTGTTTCAAACAGGCGCTGCGCTGTCGTGGTACTGACGAAGTCTCTCAGTGCCTCGCAACTGTTGACCGTATTCGCCGCCATCGGACTGGTAGTCAGCGCCAACTGATCGAGGAAACGTGCGCTGATGAGCGCATCTATCAACTGCGGTCCACCTTCGCAGACCAGCCGCACGAGACCGCGTTCGTTCAACCGAGCGACAGCTACTGGCCAATCAATCGTCTCGCCGCCGGCAACCAGTACTCGCTCATCATCCGAAGGTTCACCGCACGTCACCACAAGGTCAGCGATCTCAAGTGCGCGCGTAACTTTGGTACGTGTGCGCGTCACAATCACAAGCAGCGGAAGGCCGTGAAGCTCATGAGACTCGCGCGCATGGACGAATTCCGGGCGCAAAGCGATTGGTCGATAGTTTTCTCGCACGGCCGTGTCCGCACTCACCAAAATAGCGTCGGCCGCAGCACGGTTAGCGAGCAACCACATCAGATCCGCGGGTCCACTGAGCCCGCGTGACGATCCGTTTTCGTCGCCCCAACCGCCGTTGACACCCTGAATCAAGACACCTCTAAGACCAGGGCTTGGAAATGCTGCGAGTCGGGTCATCTCTTCTGGTGTCGGGGTCATGCGCGTAAGTGTTTCAGAAACTCTAAGGTTCTGCCCTATGTCACCAATCGAACTGAGTCATCGGCACCCCACGGTGACGGTCGAACAGTTGATGGCTGACCTCGTGCCGCCGAGCACCTTCGCGGCGGTGACGTTCGACTCGTATGTGCCGGACGCACAACAACCTACTCAGACTGGTGCGGTAGCAAATCTGCGCGATTTCGCCGCGCAGATCAACGCTCCTGCGCGTCGACTGTTTCGCCGATCGGCCAGTGGTCGCCCAGGTAGATATCTCGATGGCGGTTTCGGTGTTGGCAAAACCCACCTGTTGGCATCGCTCTGGCATGCAGTCGACGTTCCGAAAGCTTTTGGTACCTTCGTTGAATTCACCAACTTGGTGGGTGCCTTGGGTTTTCAGAACACAGTTGAAGCTCTGGCGGAGTTTCGCCTCATTTGTATTGACGAATTCGAGCTCGATGATCCAGGTGACACCGTGCTCATGTCGACGTTGCTGATGCGGTTAGTCGAACGAGGTGTGTGGCTGGCCGCGACGAGCAACACGCTTCCCGACCGTCTCGGCGAGGAGCGATTTGCCGCGGACGATTTTCAACGCGAAATCCAGGGGCTCGCAGCGCATTTTGACTCATTGCGCATTGATGGCGAGGACTATCGTCATCGCGGTCTGCCAGCGGCACCAACCCCGTATGCCGATGATCAGGTCACTACCCTCGCACACGCGACTTCGCACTCTTCGCTTGATAGTTTCGCCGCACTCACGAGGCATCTCGCGTTGCTGCACCCATCGAAATATCGCGCCTTGGTCGCAGACGTCGAGATCTTCTGCGTCACCGGCGTCACTGAGCTTCACGATCAGGCGGCAGCGCTGCGCTGGGTCGTCTTAGCCGACAGGCTTTATGACAGGGGAGTGCCCGTTGTGTACAGCGGAATTCCACTCGACCAAATGTTTGCGCCGGAATTACTTAAAGGTGGGTATCGCAAGAAGTACCGCCGTGCAATTTCGCGGTTAGTAGCGCTTTCGCGAATGTCTGCATCCACACAATGAGCACCCTTGCCTCGAGTCTCGAAGTATTACGAGAGAAACCATTTCGGCACTTCTTCATTGGTCGTTCGATCTCAAAATTGGGCTCATCGCTGACTCCGCTCGCGTTAACTTTTGGCATTCTCGGCCTTGAAGGCACAGGAGCCGACGTCGGCTTCGTTCTGGGTGCGGGCCTTTTGCCTCAACTTTTACTGCTTTTATTTGGGGGAGTCGTCGGGGATCGATTTGAGCGTCGCCTGATTCTCGTTGGCAGCGATGTGGTGATGGGCGGAGCACAAGCAGTTTCTGCTTTCCTCCTTGTTACTGGTAGAGCAGAAATCATCCATCTAGCTGCACTTCAGTTCCTAGTTGGAGCTGCTGATGCATTTTTCAATCCAGCTTCGAGTGGCGCCATCCGCGACTTCGTTGGAGCGAGTCGAGTCCAGGAAGCACGTTCCCTTCTCGGCATATCAGGGAGTTCGATTCGCATCGTTGGCCCAGCTATCGCCGGAGTCATCATTGCGATTTCAAATGCTGGAATCGCCTTGGCACTGGATGCCGCGAGTTTCTTCGTGAGTGCCTGGATTCTCTCGAGGGTCAGGGTCGGCTTTACACCACTTGAGTTCAAGAACTCGATCAAATCCGATCTGATTGAAGGTTGGAAGGAAGTGGCGTCTCGATCATGGATTTGGGGCTACATCCTCTTTGCCTGCGTTTTCCAAGCGACAGCGCTTCCCGTACTCCAAATCCTCGGACCGCTCATCGCTCGCGATTCTCTGGGCGGTGCGGCCGGTTGGGCTTTTCTTCTCTCCGCGCAGAGCGCTGGCACCTTTATATCGGGCTTTATTCTCCTGAAGTGGAAGCCCAAGTTTCCGATGCGCGCAGCGGTGACGTTGTGTCTTTTCACTTTGCCGTTCATTGTTGTGTTGGCGATTCCAAACGTGCAGGTCGCATGGCTGCTGTTACCTGCCATTGTTTGGGGCGCCACACTCCCAATGGGAGACAATCTTTGGTTTGTTGCGCTAGCCGCTCATGTGCCCGACCAAGCTCAGTCACGTGTTAGTTCCTACGACTGGCTAGGTTCTCTGGCGCTTGCTCCTGCAGGCTTTTGGTTAATGGGCCATTTGGCATCTGCTTTACCGGCTTCCCAGATATTGCTCACGGTTGCTGCCATTAACTTGGTATGTGGGCTTCTTCTGTTTGGTCTTCGAGGAATACGCCAGCTTGAGCGTCTGCAGAGTTAGCTGCCCTGCAAAATGAAAAAGCCCCGACGTCTCGGGGCGTTGGTGGGTGATTTTAGCCCGTGTTCATAACTTACTTCTATCATGTCCACGAGAAGCTTTAAGTCAGTGAAAGTCTTAGTAGATGTGGAATGATGGTTGACAACCTACTGCGATTCTGAAAGGGTTTCGACACAAACGGGGAAACGAGGGAAATGATTACGTCGCGGTCTTTGGCGCTACGATCAATTGTGATTTCTGAAATCAATTCGCCAAGGTCTAGTTGGACGTTTACCTATGGCTCAGCAGTGAAGGCCAGTTCACTGACAAACCCAAACAGCAATCACTGTCTGAAGTTAGCGACCTGTTGTTTCCCACCTCGCCCACAGTCAATGAACCACTTGAGTGATTCTCTGTGTTGGCGAACCGATTGGCGACGACCGCTCCGTTTTCTACCAGAGCCGATGTTCGATCATGACTGAACTCGCAACTGGCGCGTCTCCTCTTGAGATGAGAGACGTCTCTTTCGGGTATGAAAACTCGAGCGGAGTGCCCAGTCGCCATCTATTTTCTTCACTTAGCTTTGAAGTTCCAGCTGGCAGCAGTTTGGCCGTTATTGGGCCGAGCGGATCGGGCAAGTCCACAGTGCTAATGCTGTGTATGGGGCTGTTAACGGCCACTTCGGGTCAGGTATTGATTGATGGTGTAGACACGTCCGAGCTGGGACAGCGCAAACGTACGCTGCTGCGGCAACAGAAGATGGGAATGGTCTTTCAGGACGGCGAACTCTTGCCTGAGTTATCGCCGTTGGAAAATGTCGCGGTGCCACTGATGTTGGCTGGCCAGAAATCCGCAATTTCCTTGGCTGCTGCCGCACGAAGTTTAGCTCTAGTGGGAATTCACTCTGGATTGCACTCTGTGGACACCGTTACGTTGTCGGGTGGTGAAAGACAACGAGTAGCCGTCGCTCGGGCATTGGTATGCCAACCCAAAGTCCTGCTCGCCGACGAGCCGACAGGTGCACTTGATAGCAGCACCAGAGACAAAGTGGCAGACGAATTGTTTAGCATCCCCAACAAAACGGGCGCAGCGCTCCTTGTGGTCACCCACGATCCATCGATTGCGGATCGAGCCTCAGCAGTGCTAGATCTCGGTGCGTTCGTTCATGGCTGACCGAATACGAGGGCTAGTGGGCGCGCTTGTCCTTGGAAGCAGATTTTCTTCGGGTTCTGTTGTGCGCTCAGCGCGAATGTTTGGCGTGTCTGTTTCATTGATTGCCGCCGTATTTTCGGCGGCCGCTGGTTACACGAGCATGATTGCGTATCAGCAAAAGGTTCAAACTATCGATGCCCGAACCGATTCATATTATTCAGAAGGAGGCTCCAAGCAGCCTCCCAACTTCCGCGTGGCGTATCGCGGTGACCGCCTGTCGGACGACTTGTCCTACGCGTTGATGGTGGTGCAGGTGTTGAATCCAGCTATCCGGCCGCCGCTGGGTCTGGACCGTTGGCCACAACCCGGCGAAGTGTTTTTGTCTCCTGCATTGTTAAGTGATGGCGAGAGCGAAGGCATCAAAACAAGGTACGGCCGGTTCGCGGGCGAAATCTCGGAAGAAGGCTTGGCTTCCCCCGATGAACGGTTTGCCTACATTGGCTATTCACCTGGTCTTGTACCTGAGTCTTCGTTGATGCCCGCGGTCGGCTTCGGCACTGCGTACCCGCACGAGTGGTGGGGAATGAGTCTTCCCTGGAACGGTGAAACGGCGTACATCTTCCAGTTCCCGATCTTTTTCGGCACTTTGCTTGCACTGGTGTTACTGCCTTCATACGCACTCGTATTGACAACACGAAGGTTTGATGCTGACGCGCGTGCTCAACGAAACCGGCTTCTGCAGTCCCTCGGTGCAAGTCGAAGCCATCGACTTGCTGCGGCAATCGGCGAGCATCAAGTTGCCTTGACTTTCAGCCTTCTACTCTTGATTTCCATCAACTTTTGGGTGCTTACGCGTCGCACAATCCTGCCGCTAGTCGACTACGAGCTTCCGCGAATGGCTATCGCTGCACACCTGTGGGCATTTCTCGCTATTCAGTTTGTCACTTTCGTAGCGGTTACGTTGACTTTGCTGCAAGTAACGTCTGGATGGCGTGGAGAAGCCGGGTCGAAGCGACTGAAGAAGATGGCTCTACCTATGTGGTCACGCTTCCGCGGCTTCGGTGTTTTCGTATCCGTTTGCGTAGCGGCGCTATGGGTCCCCTACTTTGTAGATTCATCGGTCGGAAGAAACTGGCAGACAACTTTCATGTTGCTGTCCGTCGCAGCAATCGCCACGATGCCCTCGGCTCTGAGGGAGTTGTTGCCAGCATTCGGGCGTGCGCTCTCGGGACTCGGCAAAAGAACCAACAAATTCCCACTATTTCTTGCGGGTCGCCTGCTGGCCGTTAACAGCCGAAGCCTGGCACCCGTGGCGACTTTGATGGTCGTGGCCACGGGTATGTTGTTTCAAATTCTTTTCATGCTTAACGCATTTTCCGCGCAGGCTCAAACCGCTGTTCGAATTGCTGACGCAGCTGCTGGTCATCTCGTGGTTGCGGACTTCAGCAAAGGAGTTGGGAACCTAGAAGCGATCCTTGACGACCTCCCGATTGGCGTGGACGCAGCCATTCTTGAGGTAGATCAGCAGGGCACATCGAAGCTATTCGGTACCCCGCGTGTGTTGACATCTCTTGATGTCAGCTGTGGTTCCGTTCCGCAGATTGCGGATAACAGTTTGCTCGATTTCGCGGCTTCGGATGTCTGGGTAGAAGCAGTAGCTCCCTCCGCGTGCGTGCGGCAGCTGCCGCTCGGTGATGGTCGATCTTTCCAGCGATTGATTTTGTTTTCGAAAACTCCACTTCCAAGTGCAGAAGTTCGTGGGGCTGTGCTACGACACAGCCTCCCAAACACACCAATGTCATCGCCGCTTTACGGGTTTGTGAGCTCTACCCTGGCCAGCGCACACCAGGGGCAATGGCTGGTATTCGAGGGATTGGTGGGAGCAATCCTGCTTCTCTCCGTGCTCTTGTTGGGGCTGGTTGATCGAGCGCGAGACCAAGCAACGCGACTCGCGCAAGTATTGGCACTGGGGGGCACTTGGCGGCTGCGCCACACCGTCAGCGTCATCACGATTGGCGTGCCGATAGTTGTCTCCGGACTTTCTGGCGCACTGCTTTCATGGTCTCTCACCAGACTGCCAATATCACTGCGGCTCGCTCCTGAGTTTGGTGATGACTTAGCTCTCTCCATGGCCGTGGTTGTGCTCGCTGCCGCCGCCCTTGCGACTGTTACGGCGTCGAGCCTCGCGGATACTTCGGCGCAAAAGTGGCGGCCCTAGGTGATTTGCTCCGGCGCAATTCACGGATTCGTCGTATTCGAGCGAGTTTCTGCACATGCGAGGAACAGGGCAGCTTGAGCGTTTGCAGAGTTAGCTGCCCTGCAAAATGAAAAAGCCCCGACGTCTCGGGGCTTTAGTGGTCGATACAGGACTCGAACCTGTGACCTCTTCCATGTCAAGGAAGCGCGCTAACCAACTGCGCCAATCGACCATATTGAGTTGAACTTGAGAGGTGGAGACGGGATTTGAACCCGTGTACAGGGATTTGCAGTCCCTTGCCTCGCCTCTCGGCCACTCCACCGCGAGGCCACAGACCTGCGCCGAGCGGATGACGGGACTCGAACCCGCGACATTCACCTTGGCAAGGTGATGCGCTACCAACTGCGCTACATCCGCATGTCTTCAGGCGAACTCGAAAGCTCGCTTGAGCACGGGGCGGGAGATTACCCGATAAGCGGCGGACTCCCAAACGGGGGGTCTTCGGGTGGGGTGAGAGCCAAATCGTTCGTAGGGTTAGGGCGTGTCCGGAATCGCAGCCATGGGTGGATACGTCGGAACAGATTTTTCTGACGTCACCGACGATTTGTCCTGCCTAGATAGCAAGGGCCGATGGTTTGTCTGTGGCTACTTTGAAGGACCAGTGCTGGCCTTCAAATTCGACACCTGGACCAAGGCTGAGGTTCCCCTCGCACGTTGGTCTGCGGTGGATCAATGGCAGACGCACACGTCAGAGGCGGATTACGTGGCACAAGTCGAACTTGCGCGACAACGAATCGCCCGCGGTGATGTTTATCAAGTGAACGTGTGCAGGTTGCTTTCAGCAGAATGGCGTGCTGACAATTCCCATGTAGTCGGTTTATACAAACTTCTTGAGCAGTACAACCCTGCGCCGATGTCATCACTTCTGAGCGTGAGCGACCCGAAGCTGAGAAAGTTCGGTCTCGATGAAGTTCAGATTGCGAGCGCGTCACCTGAAGTGTTCCTTCAAAGGCGTGGTCAGGTTGTTTCGTCGTCGCCCATCAAGGGCACAGCGGCACCTTCCGAAGATTTTCTTGAAAAGGACGTTAGCGAGAACATCATGATTGTGGATCTCGTTCGGAACGATCTTTCAAAGGTCTGTGACGTGGCGAGCGTGACAGTGCCCGATCTGCTTGCCCATGAGAATCATCCGGGGCTAAAGCACTTGGTCTCTCGGGTGGAAGGCCGTTTGCAAGCTAGGGCTACCTGGTCTGACATCTTCGCGGCCACTTTTCCACCAGGTTCGGTGACTGGTGCTCCAAAGTCATCGGCGCTATCCCTCATCGCTGAAGTTGAGTCTGCTCGCAACATTTACTGTGGAGCGCTCGGTGTCGTAGATGCCGACACTCATTCGGCTGACCTTTCGGTGGCCATTCGAACTTTTTGGAAGAACGAAAATCGCCTGTGGTTTGGAGCCGGTGCTGGCATTACGTGGGGGAGCGACCCTGAGCAAGAGTGGCAAGAGACCGAGTTGAAGGCGCGACATCTTTTGTCTGTCGCTGCACGCAGTGGAGAGGGCTCCCGATGATTGTGTGGATGGGTGGTCTTCAAGGCGGCGAAATCGTGCCGGAGGACCTGGCTCACGTCGATGTTCGTGATCACGGATTGCTTGTGGGCGACTCCTTGTTTGAGACGGTGATGACTCGCGGGCGCCAAGCTCAACTCCTCGGTCGACACGTCGCACGGCTTGTGCGTTCAGCCGAGGCAGTCGGAATTGCATGTCCGGATGCAGACGTGATTGTCGGTGCGGTTCGGAGTGTGCTCGAGAGCGTGCCCGATCAGTCGGTGGAGCGGACGGGTCGGCTGCGCATCACGTTGAGTTCGGGAGCAGGACCGATGGGACTTTCGCGTGGCGACAGTCCACGATTAATCGTGATGTGGGAAGAATTGGTCCGGCCAATGACTGCAGTGAGTCTCGCTGTCTCGAGTGTGGTTCGCTCAGTTCAACCTC
>JAFMIT010000135.1 GCA_017853815.1 Actinomycetota bacterium | reverse complement strand
GATGCCGACCTTAACGGTCACGGTGTCTCCTAAAAACATATCGCGTCACGCGACGTTGGATGAACAAATCGATTGGGCCAGTCGACGCTGACGCAGCACGAACAATCGCAGGAGAATCTTAGCCGAGAGGCTCGAATGTCCGAATTGCGACAATGCAACGCTCATCACATTGCCTCTGCGGGCTGTCTGGAGCGCCTTATTCGGAATCGAGCATGTCAGCGGTGACCGCGTGCTCCGTGTCAGGAATGCCCTGCTCGTTCGCCACCTTGTCCGCCAAGGCCAAAAGCCGCCGAATCCGTCCCGCGATGGCGTCTTTGGTCATCGCAGGCGTGGCGAGAGCGCCGAGTTCTTCGAGGCTTGCCTGACCGTGCTGTACGCGCAAGCGTCCCGCTTCAAGCAGGTGATCGGGGATGTCATCCCCCAGAATCTCAAGAGCGCGCTGAACTCGGGCGCCAGCAGCCACCGCTGCGCGTGCGCTACGCCGCATGTTGGCATCGTCGAAGTTCGCAAGCCGGTTCGCGGTCGCCCGAACCTCTCGACGCATACGCCGTTCTTCCCAGCCCATGACGCTCTCGTGAGCCCCCATACGGGTCAACATCGCAGAAATCGCGTCACCGTCACGAACTACGACTCGATCCACGCCTCGAACCTCTCGGGCTTTCGCAAGAATCCCGAGACGACGGGCAGCACCGACCAGCGCAAGCGCGGCTTCTGGGCCCGGACACGTAATTTCGAGGCTGCCAGAGCGACCAGGCTCGGTCAGTGAACCGTGAGCCAAAAATGCACCGCGCCACGCGGCTTCTGAATCACACACGCCACCAGACACGACCGCCGGTGGGAGGCCGCGCACAGGGCGGCCTTTGGTGTCGAGGAGTCCGACCTGGCGAGCCAGTCGATCGGCATTTTGGGTAACCCTGACAACGTAGCGGCTGCCTTTGCGAATTCCGCTTGGTGCAACGACCAACATGTCGGACTCAACCCCGAAAACGTCGGCCAAACTCTGGCGCAAACGGCGAGCCACGAAGGCAGTATCTAGTTCGGCCTCCAACACCACAGTGCCCGAGACAATGTGGATGGAGCCGCCAAAACGGAATATCGCGCTTACTTCAGCTTTGCGACAGCACGCTTTCGAGGTTGGCAGGTGCGCCAATTCATCCTTTAAGGCCGGCGTCATTGCCATGCGGTCTCCAGTTCAGTGTCGGACATTGGTGACTTTACAAAAGCGGCTAGCGCTCGTGCTAGTAGCTCTGGGTGGTGAATTTGTGGGTTTGAGGGCTCGGCGAGATTCGTCGAGACCAACACAGCCCCAAGTTGATGGGCGGCACGCTCCAGAGCGTCATCGTTGAGCGAACTATCCACCAACACTGCATTGAAGCGAAGACCGGGTGCCACATTCGACAAAACACTGAGGTGATCGGCCGGTGTGAAGCCAGATGTCTCGCCGGTCTGACTGCACAGGTTGCACACCAACACCTTGGTGGCTGCACTCGCTTCGAGTGCACTTCTGAGATCGTTGAGCAGGAGATGATTGACCACGCTCGTAAACCAAGAGCCTGGACCCATCACAATCACATCGGCCTCGGCGATGGCTTCGAGAACCTGTGGCGTCGTGACAGCGACCTCGGGCTCAAGCCTCAGCCGAGCCACCCGACCGGTCGTAGTAGCGACTTGGACCTGGCCGCGAACCTCGGATTGGGTGCCATCCGAAAATTCAACATCAGCGACAACATCGAGCGGCTGCAGCGACAGCGGAATCACTCGTCCCGTTGCGCCAAGAAGATTCGAGACGACATCTAGCCCCGCCACGATGTCGTTGGACTGTTGCCATAATGCCGTGATCAAGAGATTGCCGAGTGCGTGCCCCGCGAGCTCGCCGTCACCAGCGAAACGGTGCTGCAGGGCCGATGCCCACATCTGACCCCAATCGTCATCTGCACACAGCGCAGCTAGGGCCATCCGCAAATCTCCAGGCGGAATCACGTCGAACTGCTCACGAAGTCGGCCAGAAGAACCACCGTTGTCAGAGACGCCAACAACTGCAGTCAGATGTGGAGTTAGCCGACGAAGTGCGCGGAGAGATGCGGCGAGACCATGACCGCCTCCGAGGGCCACAGCTTTGATTTCTGTGGAGCTCATTCACGTCCTCGGTCACGGTGAGTGATGTGGACTTCGAGGCCGGACTTGATGAGTCGAGCGCCTAAGTTTTCTGCGATGGCGACACTCCGATGTTGTCCACCAGTGCAGCCAACAGCAATCGTGACAAATCGCTTACCTTCACGCAGATAGCCGTCGGTCACGACATTCATTAATTCGGTGAATGTATTCAGGAATCGCACAGCATCTGGCTGTTCCACTACGTAATCGTTGACGGGAGCATCAATGCCAGTGAGCGGCCGCAATTCTGCGATCCAAAACGGATTCGGCAAGAAGCGCACATCGGCCACATAATCGGCATCAATCGGTAGGCCGTACTTGAAGCCAAAAGATGTAATCGTCACTCGAAGTCGCACATCGTCGTCATCAAACGCGGCATCGACTGCGCGGCGTAAGTCATGAACATTTCGATCAGTCGTATCAACAATCAGATTCGCGCGTTCGCGCAGTGGAGCCAAGAGCTTGCGCTCCGCCTGTACCGCATCAAGAAGTGCACCATCACCTTGTAGCGGATGTGGCCTCCTCGACGATTCGAAGCGCCGAATGAGTACGTGGTCTTGGGCTTCGAGAAACAACACAGTCACTTGATTGACCTTGGTGCTGATGTCGTCAATTGCGGCTTCAAGAGCACTGAACAAACTTCCCCCGCGGGAGTCGGCTACGACCGCAATCCGTTCAACTTCTCGACGAGCGGCAACCAACTCCACTGTTTCACTGATGAGCTGAGGTGGAAGGTTGTCTATCACCATGAGGCCAAGATCTTCTAGCGCGCGGGCGGCAGTGGATCGCCCTGCTCCTGAAAGGCCCGTCACAATGACAAGATCGATGTCAAGGCGTGGTGAAGTCATGCGCTAACTCTCTCAGACGGGTCAAGCACCGTCGAGGATCTCACCGGTCGCTGTATTGACGGCTGGTGTACTCACATCCGCGGCCAACGCAGCGAAGACTGTCGAAGCAAGCTGTGGGCCGATGCCTGGCACTTCGCCAATCTCGGTCTCGGAGGCGGCCTTGAGTCGCTTGACGGAGCCAAAGTGCTTCATGAGGGCCTTCTTACGCACCTCACCGAGACCAGGAATTTCGTCCAACGTGGACTCGAGAAGGCTCTTGCGTGCTCGACCGCGCTGATGGGCAATGGCGAAGCGATGGGCCTCATCTCGAATTCTTTGGAGCATGAACAGCCCCTCCGAATTCCGAGGCATGATGATGGGGTCCGATGCGTCGGGTAACCAGAGTTCTTCAAGACGCTTGGCAAGGCCTACAACTGGTATTGATATCCCGAGAAGTTCAAGGGCTTCTGCCGCTGCTGCAACTTGCGGCTTGCCGCCATCCACGACGAGAAGTTGCGGTGGATACGAGAACTTCTTGCGCGCACCTGGCTCCTCAACGTTTTGTGAATCACGAAACCGCCTAGTGACAATCTCAGCAATACTCAAGACATCGTTGTTACCTTGGCCGCGCTTAAGGACAAACCTTCGGTAGTCGCCTTTTGCGGGCAGACCGTCTTCAAACACGACGAGAGAGGCCACCACATTTGTGCCATCGAGGTGTGAAACATCGATGCACTCAATGCGCAACGGCGCATTCTTCAAATCGAGGTACTCCGCAATCTCTTCAAGTGCTCGACTTCGACTCGCGATGTCCGCGCCTCGACGGGTTCTATACAGGGCAAAGGATTGAGCGGCATTTTGTTCCACAGTTTCCATGAGCGCACGCTTGTCACCCCGTTGCGGCACCCTGATATCAACATTCGACCCTCGACGAGTCGTGAGCCACTCCTGTGCGATCGATATGTCAGAAGGCTCCACACTCACCAAGACTTCGCGAGGCGGAACCTCGCCACCGTCTTCTGCGTACAGCTGTTGCAAGACGCGAAGCATGATGTCCGATGCTGTGCCAGAATCTTGCTTATCGGTGACGAAACCA
>JAFMIT010000134.1 GCA_017853815.1 Actinomycetota bacterium | reverse complement strand
GAAGTCAACAATTCCACAGTTTCCTGGAATCGTTGCTGAACTCCTGCCTGGTAACCCTCGCCACCAAGCTCCTTGACTAGGCCAATCTTCATACCTTTGACATCGGCGCGACGAGCGGCTGCAACGACGTCTGGAACAGCCGAAGTCAGCGAAGTGGAATCTTTGGGATCGTGCCCCGCAATGGCTTGATGCAATAGTGCAGTGTCGAGAACTGTACGAGCACAAGGACCAGCCTGATCAAGCGACGAAGCCAATGCCACCAGGCCGTATCGAGAAACAGCGCCATATGTTGGCTTAACGCCAACAGTGCCAGTGACAGCAGCTGGCTGACGGATAGAGCCGCCAGTGTCGGTACCGATAGCCAGTGGAGCTTCAAAGGCCGCAAGTGCCGCAGATGAGCCGCCGCCTGAACCACCTGGAATGCGAGTGAGATCCCAAGGATTGTGCGTAGGACCGTATGCCGAATGCTCGGTCGAGCTTCCCATGGCAAATTCGTCCATGTTGGTCTTGCCAAGAATGACAATGTCTGCAGCTCGCAGTCGCGACACAACGGTGGCGTCGTATGGTGGACGCCATCCTTCCAACATCTTGGATCCGCACGTTGTCGGCTGACCCTTCATTGCGAGCACGTCTTTCAAAGCTAGCGGCACACCGGCGAGCGGGCCGAGCTTTTCGCCACGGCTGCGCTTGGCATCAACCGCCGATGCCGCTGCCAACGCACCTTCGGTGTCGACGTGAAGAAAGGCGTGCACCCGGTCGTCAACGTCTGCAATGCGATCGAGATGAGCTTGCGCCACTTCAACGGCAGAGACGTCGCCCTGGGCGATTCCAGCTGCGGTCTCAGCAGCTGTCATACGAATCAATTCTTTGCTCATGATTCGTCCAAAATGCGTGGAACGCGGAATCGTTCGTCTTCAGCGGCAGGCGCCCCTGCAAGCACGGCCTCAGCGCCGAGTGATGGCGTCACGACGTCATCACGAAAAACGTTCTCCAGTGGAATCGGATGCGATGTGGGCTTCACGTCTGCCGTGGCCACTTCACTCACGCGCGCTACAGAGCCAAGAATGACGTCCAGTTGCTGTGCATAGTGGTCCAGTTCGTTTTCGGTGAGCGCTAATCGGGCCAGTTTGGCCAGATGCGCTACTTCTGCTCGGGTTATCGCCATGCCTCGAAGTCTAGGCGAGGCTAGTTACGCTCTCATTAGGGCGCATTAGCGAGCAACGAGTCGAGCTGCCTCAGGACCCTGTTCGAGCAAAACCAAGAAACCGGCCAGATCCAAAATGGGTCGGCCGAGCTGCTCCGCTTTGGCGGCCTTGGAACCCGCATTCTCACCAATAACCACAAAATCGGTGTTTTTCGAGACGGAAGACGCGGCTTTGCCGCCTCGAGAAGTGACTGCCTCGGTAGCCGAATCACGTGTGAAGCCATCGAGAGAGCCCGTCACCACAATTGTCAGACCAGCCAGAGTCTGTGGCCCAAGCTCAACTACGGCGTCTTCCAGCACAACGCCAGCCGCCTCCCAGCTGTCGACAATGTTTCGATGCCAATCGACGGTAAACCATTCAACAAGCGATTCACCAATGACCTGCCCGACGCCTTCGACTTCAGCAAGTTCTGTAGCAGTGGCTGCACGAATCGTGGCCATAGATCGAAATTCTCGTGCCAACGCCTGCGCGGCAGTCGGCCCTACATGCCGAATCGAAAGCGCACACAGGTACCGCCAGAGCTGCCGGTGTTTTGCGGCCTCCAAACTGTCCAGCATTTTGAGCGCATTGACATTTAACTCAACCGAGCCATCTTTAGCGGTCTTGGTAAAGAACTCGCTCGCGAGCAAATCCGCTTCAGTAAGGCTAAACAAACGAGCCTCGTCTACAAGCGCACCACACTCAAGCAAGGCAGCTGCCGACTGTGCACCCAAGTTTTCAATGTCGAGTACGGCCCGCGAGGCCAAATAACTCAAGCGTTCGCGCAATTGCGCTGGGCACGATCGCGAATTGGGGCAACGCAAATCGACATCGCCTTCTTTTTGCGCACCCAGAGGTGCTCCGCACTCCGGGCAATGCGTGGGCATGACGAACGCGCGTTCTGTTCCAGTCCGCAAGTCTGCAACCGGCCCCACAATCTCAGGGATGACATCGCCGGCTTTGCGCAACACAATGGTGTCGCCAATCAGCACGCCCTTGCGCACAACTTCTTCTTGGTTGTGCAAAGTCGCCATCTCGACTACCGACCCCGCCACCCTCACAGGCTGCATGTGTCCGTATGGCGTCGCACGACCTGTTCGACCAACACTCACACGAATATCAAGCAGTTTGGTCGTCACTTCTTCAGGTGGATACTTGTACGCAATTGCCCACCGCGGCGCACGCGACGTCTCACCGAGCGCTAACTGCGCAGCAATCTCGTCAACCTTGATGACGATGCCATCAATTTCATGTTCAACATCATGGCGATGCTTGCCTTGGTAGGCGACAAACTCCTGCACGGCCTGTACCGAATCGACTACTCGATAGTGCGTGCTCGTCGGCAATCCCCACGCCTTCAACACTTCATAAGCCTGTGACTGTCGCTCAATTCCGAGTCCCGCCACGGAGCCAATGCCGTGCACGGTCATGCGCAGCGGCCGCGAGGCCGTCACGCGCGGATCTTTTTGTCTCAACGACCCAGCAGCAGCGTTGCGAGCGTTGGCAAAAGGCGGCTTGCCTGCCGCGACCAAGCTCGCGTTGAGCTCCGCAAACAAAGCTGTGGGAAAGAACACTTCGCCACGCACTTCGACGTAGTCAGGAACAGCAAAATCCGACGTGCCAGTCAATCGATCAGGCACACCTTCAATCGACCGCACATTCGCAGTGACGTCTTCGCCCACGCGACCATCACCGCGAGTGGCAGCGCGGACCAACCGACCATTTTCATAACTCAAATTAATCGCGAGCCCATCAATTTTGAGTTCGCACAACCACGGCAATTCACGCCCAAGATCTCGCGCGACCCGAGCCGC
Organism: Actinomycetota bacterium; assembly: GCA_017853815.1. GTDB lineage: Bacteria > Actinomycetota > Actinomycetes > S36-B12 > UBA5976 > JAFMIT01. The sequence continues at coordinate 1,083 of JAFMIT010000134.1, read as the reverse complement.
CCACTCATCAAGTTCAGCAGCCGAGAAAACATTGTCGAGCGACATCATGCGCGTGCGGTGAGGCGCTGGCGCAAAATCAGTCGTAATCGCCCCGCCCACTTTTTGAGTCGGCGAATCTGGTGTCCGCAAATCTGGATACTGCTCTTCGAGCGCCACCAATTCCCGTTCAAGCGCGTCGTATTCGCCATCGCTCAGCACCGGCGCATCAAGCACGTAATACCGATAGCGGTGATCTTCAATGTCTTCGCACAACTGCTTGTGTCGCTGCCGCGCCGACGAAGTAGCGTCATGTTCAAGCGTCATGTCAGCTACCTCTCATCTCTTCCATCACCAGCCGCGCCAGACGCAATTCTGCCTGTGCATTCTGACTGTTTGCGAGACCGCACGCCGGCGTCACCACTACATGCTGATGCAACTGTGAAAAAGGCACCGACATCCAACTCGCCAACCGATCCATATGCGCAAGTCTGATATCAACCACCGACTTTTCCGACACCTCCCCCACCATCTGTGGAGAACCCGTCATCTGTGGAAAACCCACACCCAAAAGTCGACCCGACTCCCACAAATGACCAATCGAATTGATCTCATTCTCCGTCATCTGCGTAAAGTCCACGGCAATCAGATCAAACGGAATTTTGCGCATCAACGGAAATGGCGGCCGCGACGCACAACTATGCAGCCACGCCGTCGTTCCATCCTTGGTAATCGCATTTGCCACCTCGCCAAGCAACTGAATCGTCAACTGCTGGTTAAACGGCCTCAGCGACCCACGCCCCACCCGCGTCGGCACTTCGCCTCGCAAGGCTCCACCAATCCACGGCTCATCAATCTGCACAATCCACTGCGCCTGACTAAACCGCCGCCGCAATTCCACGAGAGTCTGCTCAATGCCCGCAATCAAAGCCTGCGCTAAATCGCGCACCGCTCCTTCGTCCGAAATTAGCCGCTCGCCCACCATCGGCTCGACCGATGCCGCCAAACTCAAAGGCCCCGCAAACTGAATCTTGAGCCAGCCAGCATGATCCCCCGCGACTCGTTCCAAACCATCAATGTCTTCGGCAAGCCACGACTTCGCTCGCC
>JAFMIT010000023.1 GCA_017853815.1 Actinomycetota bacterium | reverse complement strand
ACTCGAAGGTACGAAATATCAGCGCCCATTCGACTGGATTGAGTTCCCCGAAACAGATGCGCCGCTTCACACCGTACTGCTCGCAGATTTCGTGACCACTGAAGACGGAACTGGTGTTGTTCATGAGGCGCCTGCGTTCGGCGCGGAGGACTTGTTGCTGTGCCGTTCCTACGGTTTGCCAGTCGTCAATCCGGTTCGTCCCGATGGCACTTTCGAGGGGTACGTGCCCGAGGTCGGTGGAGTTTTCTTCAAGACGGCCGACGAAAAACTTGTTGAGCTGCTCGATAGCGCTGGACTTCTGTTCCGCCACACTCCCTACGAGCACTCGTACCCGCATTGCTGGCGTTGCCACACTGCGCTGATCTACTACGCCCAACCTTCGTGGTACATCCGCACCACCGCGATCAAAGATGCGTTGATCCGCGAAAACGAAGCCACGAATTGGTTCCCCAACACCATCAAATGGGGCCGTTACGGCGACTGGTTGAATAACAACGTCGACTGGGCACTTTCCCGCAATCGCTACTGGGGCACTCCCCTTCCGATCTGGCGATGCAGCGAAGGGCATCTAACCTGCGTGGAGTCACTCGCTGAACTGGCCGAACTTTCCGGCCAAGACGTCTCCGAGTCCGACCCTCACCGACCTTTTGTCGATGACATCACGATGCCATGCCCGCAGTGCAAGGAGACCGCGACTCGCGTCCCAGAAGTTATTGACTGCTGGTACGACTCTGGTGCAATGCCGTTTGCCCAATGGGGTTACCCACACAACAAAGACATCAACTTCGACGATGTCTATCCCGCAGACTTCATCTGCGAGGCGATTGATCAGACCCGCGGCTGGTTCTACACCTTGATGGCCATCGGCACTTTGGTTTTTGACAAGTCGTCCTACGAAAACGTCGTGTGCCTGGGCCACATCCTTGATGAACAAGGACGCAAGATGTCTAAGCATCTTGGCAACGTGCTACAGCCCGTGCCTTTGATGGACGAACACGGTGCAGACGCTGTTCGCTGGTTCATGTTGGCCGGCGGCTCACCTTGGCAATCCCGACGTGTCGGCCACTCAACCATCGCAGAGGTTGTCCGCAAGACTCTCTTGACGTATTGGGCGACTGTTTCTTTCCAGGCTTTGTACGCACGTGAGGCTGGTTTTGAGTACAGCGCTTCATCGGCGCCTGCTATTGCGGATCGGCCGCTGCTTGACCAGTGGCTCGCATCTGAGACACACACTCTTGCACGGGACGTTGACCGCGCGCTGGAAGAGTTTGACACTCAAAAAGCTGGCCGCGTCATTGCTGACTTCGTTGACAACCTGTCGAACTGGTACGTCCGTCGCAATCGTCGTCGTTTCTGGGACGGCGACGTCGCTGCCCTCTCCACTTTGCACGAGGCACTGCGCACGTTGACGCTCGTGATGGCGCCATTCACGCCGTTCTTGACCGAACGCGTATGGCAGGACCTGTTCGCGACCACTGCTGGCGAACCAGAATCGGTGCACTTGGCCAGTTGGCCCTCGTCGGACAGCGCCGTCATCAACGAAAAGCTCAGCGCTCACATGGATTTGGTGCGACGCTTAGTGGAGCTAGGTCGCGGCGCCCGCGCCGAAGCAAAAGCCAAGACTCGTCAACCGCTCGGGCGCGCACTTGTTGGTGCAGCAGAGTGGGATGACTTGAGCGCAGAACTCAAAGCACAAGTTGCTGAAGAGCTCAATGTTCAGAGAGTCGAGAGCCTCAACGATGTTGGCGGTGAGCTAGTTGACGTTTCGCTCAAGGCAAACTTCCGAGCGCTTGGCAAGCGTTATGGACAACAAACGCAGGTGGTAGCGGCCGCGGTTGCCGCTGCCGACGCTGCCGCAATTTCGTCCGCACTGCGCAACACCGGCTCGGCTAGCATCAACGTTGAAGGCATCGGCGACGTAAGTCTCACCGACGAGGATGTCGTGATCACTGAGACGCCGCGCGAAGGTTGGGCGGTGATGTCGGATGCAGGTGCTTCCATCGCACTCGATCTCGAAGTCACTGACGAGCTCCGACTCCTTGGATTGGCGCGAGAGGTCATCCGACTCGTTCAGGATGCTCGAAAGAATTCAGGTCTGGCGATTAGCGATCGAATCTCAGTCCAGTGGTCAGCCACCGATGCGGATACCGCCGCTGCCGTCACTGAGCATTCCAGTGTCATTGCGGCAGAAGTGCTTGCAACATCGTTTGTCGAGTCACAGAACAGCTCGGAGTTCGCTGTAGCCGACAACGAAATTGGTCTCGTGCTCGGCTTCACGCGCGCCTAACTGGCGGTTGAGGGCTGGCTTTAGAGCAGTCGCAGTGCAAGACCGCTGATCACTTGGACGCCAATGATGAGCACCAAGAAGCTCAAATCCAGCGAAACGGATCCAAGTCGAAGTGGTGGAATGAATCGGCGAAGGAATCGCAACGGCGGATCGGTCAGTCTGAACACGACGTCCACGAGCGCCAGCACAAAACCGCGCGGCTGCCAGGATCGTGAAAACATCATCACGTAGTCGATGATGATGCGTGCAATCAGCACATAGACGTACAAAGAAAGTATCTGATAAACCAGAAGACCCAGCGACATGGCAATCAGCTCTGGTTGAAGAAACCGTCGTTGGCAATGCTCGTCTTTGTCGCATCGCTCACCTGGACGTTCTTCGGAGAAATGATGTAGCAGGAACGCGACACCTTCTCCATTTTTCCTTCGAGTGCATGCACCAGACCAGATGAGTAGTCCACGAGACGACGATGAGTTGCATCATCAAGTTCACCAAGATTGATGATCACGGCGTGGCCTTTGCGGAAGTCCTCACCGATCTGTCGGGCATCGTTGAAGGAATGCGGCGTGAGAGTCACAATGCGGGCCACTGGTTCAGGTGTGGGCACAACCGCGACTGGTCGCGCGTATTCAGCGAGAGCTTCGTTTCGCGGAGCATTGCGGGTTGGCAATTCACGGACTGTGTTGTCTCGACCGCGTTCGCGCAGAACATCTACCTTGGGTTCGCGCTGCCGAACAGGCTCGGGCGTGGGGTCAACAAAGTCGTCCTCGTACAGATCTTCCTCGGTCTCGACGAGACCCAAGAACGATCCGAATTTACGGAAAGCGCCCATCAGTGTGTCCTTTCAGACGTTCTGTTAGCCAAAACTACTGCACATACGAGCGTGAGCCCATAATCGCGGAGCCGATACGGAGGTGTGTCGCCCCGTGAGCCACCGCCTCGACTAGGTCGTCCGACATGCCAGCAGAGACCATTTTTGAGTCCGGAAACTCTGCCTGAAACTTCGCCGCCAATTCTTCAAGACGACCGAAAGCAGTATCCGAAGACTCGCCCAGCGGCGCCACTGCCATCACTCCCCCAAGATGGAGATGTGACGATTGAGCAATCGCATCGGCAACTTTGAGGTACTCCCCTGGCGAGGCACCACCTCGTCCGACCGTGGGCGTTTGATCGAGCGAGACCTGCACCAAAGCAGTGATTGTGCGGTCAACGTTGCTAGCTGCACGAGCAAGCGCCTCGACCGCGTTCAATCGATCAATCGAATGAACCACATCTGCGTATTGAGCAATCCGGTTTGCCTTGTTGGTTTGGAATTGCCCAATGAAATGCCAGCGGAGTCCCAATGAAGAGAGCTCCTCAAACTTCTCTCTAGCTTCTTGGTCGCGACTCTCGCCGATTTCGTGAACGCCTAGATCGGCCAAAATCTTGATGTCGGACGCTGGCCAGGTTTTGGTGACAGTGATGATGCTGACGTCCTCTGGCCGCCGATCGGCGGCGATGCAGGCAGCCGCAACCCGGCTGCGAATCTCTTGAAGATTCAAGGCAAGTTCCTCGCGACGGTTCATACCAAAACTACCGCCGCGGCTTGCCGACCGGTCACACCATCTCGGCGATGACTAAAGAGAAGTGGATCCTCCGCAGTGCATCCGCCAATCGTCTTGACGGCCGCATGCGCTGCGCGAACCTCAGCGGCGATACCGTCTCGCAGATCAAGGCCCTGGGCATCCCTTCGACCAGCGCCAGGCAAGACATTCAGAACGTGTTGTCGACGCTCTTCATCCACGTGGTAACACTCACCGCAAATGCTCGGGCCCAAGATGAACTGCGTTCGCTTCACCGTCGCACCAGCATTGACGAGGGATGTCAAAATTGTCTCAACAATGCCATCGCCTGCGCCGCGCCAACCGATATGTGCAACCAACGCCACTTTGGCTTCAGGATCGACCGCAAGAAGTGGCACGCAATCTGCCCCCATCGTCACCAAGCCGATGTTGCGGGTGCTCGTAACCAACACATCCACATTTGGAAAAAGTCCTATGGGTGCGTCCACAATGCCTACATCGCTCGAATGAATGAGCCCTGGAAATACAAGTCGGTCTGAAGGTACGTCCAATGCGGAAGCAAGCACTGAACGGTTTGCGGCGACCGCTAGCGGGGCATCGCCGACATGACTCGCAAGATTCAATGAGGAGTATGGAGGCTGGCTGTACCCACCTTCTCGGTCAGTCACTACCCAGCGTGCGGCAACAGTGCCCCGAGAACTTTCGAAGACACCCGACTGCACAGTTACTTCAAGAAGTCTGGAACGTCGATTTCGTCATCTAGGCCACCATCATCAAACACGATGACGCGTTCGCGGCTTGGTGGATTCGTCGGCTCGGAGCGGCGAGGTTCATCAAAAATGTCGACCTGCACTGCTGGCTTTTCTGGTTCTGGATTCAGCCAGGATGGGACATCATCTTCGACCTCTTCAGTCGCAATCACGCCACCGAATTCACTGCTTCCTCGGCGAACGGGCGTTGAGCCGGCTGCGCGCGTGGTCGGAGTGCCGTTGTCGAAACCTGCTGCGATGACAGTGACGCGAACCTCGTCGCCAAGCTTCTCATCGATGACGGTGCCCCAAATGATGTTCGCGTCTGGATGCACTACGTCTTGTACCAAGCGAGCAGCGTCGTTGACTTCGAAAAGTCCTAAGTCGCTGCCACCCGCGATGGAGAGAAGCACTCCGCGGGCTCCTTCAATCGACGCTTCAAGCAAAGGTGATGCGATTGCGGCTTCTGCCGCAACAATCGCACGGTCGTCTCCGCGTGCGCGGCCAATGCCCATAAATGCTCCGCCGGCACCTTGCATGACAGATTTCACGTCTGCAAAATCTAGATTGATCAAACCTGGAGTCGTGATGATGTCGGTGATGCCGCCCACGCCCTGCAAGAGAACTGTGTCTGCTGCACGAAACGCCTCAACGACTGAAACGCTGCGATCACTCAACTGAAGCAAACGATCATTTGGGATGACGATGAGAGTATCGACTTCTTTGCGAAGCTCTTCAATGCCGAGTTCTGCTTGTTGCATACGACGCTTGTTCTCGAAACCGAATGGCTTAGTCACCACGCCGACAGTCAGTGCGCCGAGACTGCGTGCAATGCGAGCTACAACAGGCGCACCGCCTGTACCAGTGCCGCCGCCTTCACCTGCCGTGATGAAAACCATATCCGCGCCGCGAAGTACTTCTTCAATCTCTTCAGCGTGATCTTCGGCTGCTTGGCGACCGATGTTTGGGTCAGCTCCAGCGCCGAGGCCTTTAGTGAGTTGACGACCAACGTCGAGTTTGACGTCGGCATCGGCCATCAGCAAGTCCTGCGCATCGGTGTTGATGGCAATGAATTCGACACCTTTGAGCCCAGCATCAATCATGCGGTTCACGGCTTTGCCACCGCCGCCGCCGACACCGACGACTTTGATGACCGCCAGATAGTTCTGACCTGCTGCCACGAGACAATCCCTTCGTTAACCCTGAACCTCTACCCAAGGCTTAAGGTTGACCGACATTTTGTGTTATTGCGAGGGTATGGATTCGAAGGCCAATTCCTCAAATCTAAGAGCGCGTGTCGCCAATTAGTGGACATTTTATTGAGTTTCACGGCATTTATGGGGTGATACTGGGGCGATCGGGGACGCTGATGTCGTAAATCCGAGCCCTTTGGCCAAGCAAAGCCTTGAGGACCTGCGCCTTCAAGCTACCTTGGCTGCTGCCGCCCCAACGAATCTCTACGCCGTCATCGAGGGTAATCACGACGTTATCCCGCGTAATACCGCGCAAACTCGTCACCCGTTCGCGCAACCAAAAAGGCAAACCGGCCGCCACCTTTGCGGCGACTGAAAAGGTTTTTGAGCTCGATGCCGAGACTCCAACAAATCCGTCTGGCTGTGCCGTCGACTTTCCGAACACGGTTCCGTCTGCCGACACATACTTCCAGTTGTTATCAACTTTGGTTACCGCGATTGGCTTGCGCTCGACCACGGCCAAAATGACTTCGTTGGGCCACGCCCGCCGAACTTCAACCGCCTTTATTTCTGCCAGATGAAGAATGTGTTCGCGAATGACATCACTATCTAGACGGGCAAGTTGAACGCCCTTCGAAATGTTGGCAGCGCTTTCGATCTCGCTTGCCTGCGCGTAGTAATTTCCAACGATGGTGACGGACTTGACCGTCAACGTCGTTGAGAAATAGAACAAGTAGACAAGCCCGCCAGCCGCACCAATCAAGAACACGCTACGCAGCACGACCAGAAGTTTTCGACGTCGACGTTTGCGTTCCAAACTTCGAACTTCAGCTGTCACGGTTGTGCTCTCGTTGAGAAAGTAGCTCGAGAATTTCTGTGCAGAGCATTCCAATTTCGCCGGCGCCTAGTGTCATGATGACGTCGCCAGGCTGCGACCGATCAACTAACTGTTGTGGGACCGCGCTCCACGAGGGTTCAAAAACGACGTGATCGCCAGAGAGCGTCACGTTGTCTGCCAACGTCTGTCCACTCGAGCCAGCGATGAACTCTTCCCCGGGCGCAAAAACTTCAAGCACGACCACTTCATCCGCCAGCCCAAGAGCGGCGCCAAACTCGCGGGAGAACAACGCGGTGCGGTAATAGTGGTGTGCCTGGAAGGCAACCACCAGCCTGCCGTCCCCCACAACATCACGAGCTGCGCGCAACGTCGCCTCAATCTCAGTCGGATGATGCGCGTAGTCATCGAACACACGAATGCCATCTGCACTTCCTTTGAAGTCGAAACGGCGGCGAGTTCCACTGAATTGGCTCAGGCCGTGCACAACATCAGACCCTGACGCACCGAGACCGAGTGCACAGATTGCTGCAGCTGTCGCATTCAAAACATTGTGGACGCCTGGGACCCGAAGCGTGATACTCAGACGCGTTCCGTCAGGTGCATTCACGGCGAAAGCCCAGCCGCCACCGTCGAGCTGTTCGAGTTCAATTCGATAATCTGCCTCGGCCGACTGACCGTAGGTGCGAATGTCAGCACCCAGCGCCTTCGCTTTGGCAGCCAGAACTTTTCCGCCAGCGTCATCAACGCATACAACAGAAAATCCGTCCTTACGGCGAGTACCCGCTGCAAAATCAACGAATGCCTGCTCTAGCCGTTCGAAAGACTCCCAGTAGTTCAGATGATCGGGTTCGACATTGGTCACGATGCTGGCAAAGGTATTCAGAACAAGAAATGTTCCATCTGACTCATCCGCCTCCACAACGAAAATGTCGCCAGCGCCGGAATGGGCGTTGCTTCCACTCTCATTGAGTTCGCTTCCGATGGCAAAACTTGGATCTAAACCAGCTTCTTGGAGAATCATCGTCAACATCGATGTCGTCGTCGTCTTGCCGTGCGTCCCCGCCACACTCGCGACAACAGAGGCATCGGTGATGGCGCACAGAAGTTGTGCTCGACTCAAGATAGACAGCCCTGCTTCTCGAGCAGCACTCATCTCTGGATTGTTATCTGGAACTGCGGTTGATGCAGCTACAGTCTCAAATCTCACTACTCCCGATTCGTCGAACAGGTGAGATGCAGAGTGGCCAACGAATGTTTGGATGCCTTCCGCGGCGAGGGCAGTTAGTCGTTTGCTGTCTTTAGCGTCGCTACCAGCCACTTCGTGGCCCTGAGCTTTGAGCAATCGAGCAAGCGCGCTCATACCAGCGCCGCCAATGCCAACAATGAAGACTCGACCCAAGCGCGCGTTCATGAGGTGCTCCGCTGTGCAGTCTTCAGAATAATGTCTACGAACATATCTACGTCATTCTTATGTCCACACGAGGCAGCCGCTTCGGCGCGCTTGGCGAGACCTTCGAGCTGCCAACGACTCAGAACTTCCACCAGCGTCGCGGCCGTGAACTTCGAATCGTCAATCATTTCGCCACCCCCAGCCTGGACGACAGCAGCAGCGTTGAGGCGTTGTTCTCCGTTTCCAATCGGCAGCGGCACATAAATCGCTGGAAGGCCAACCGCAGTCAGCTCTGCCACCGTCATGGCTCCCGCTCGGGTTACCGCAACCGACGCTGCTCCATACGCAAAATCCATGCGGTCGATGTACGGCACCGTCACGTAGCCAGCGGTGCCCGTTACCAGTTGGTCGTTGTTGTTGCGGCCAACAGAGTGCAAGACATCGAAGCCCATCTCAATGATCGAATCTGCAGCCTCCCGAACAACGTCATTGAGGTGTCGAGCGCCCTGGGATCCGCCAAAAACTAGAAGTACCGGACGCTCTGGTCGTAGCGGCCACAACTCCATAGCAGCGACTGCCGCACTCTGCTTATCAAACTGACGAATAGCAAATCTCAATGGCAGGCCTAAAGTGGTGGCACCTTTGATTGACCCTGCCACCGTGTCGACGATGGCAGCCGCAAATCGCGCACCCACACGATTCGCAAGACCTGGTTTTGCATTGGCTTCGTGAACGACAATTGGAATATTCAAACGCCGAGCTGCCAGGTAGGCAGGGAGTGAGACATAGCCACCAAAGCCCACGACCACGTCGGCATGCGTGGACGTCAAATGTTCCGCTACTTGTTCCACTGCTTTGGTCAAGCGGCGAGGCAGCGAGACCAGGTCCGCATTGAGTGCCCGCGGAAGTGGCACCGCCGGGATCAATGTGAGCGAATACCCGCGAGCAGGTACCAAAGTCGTCTCAAGTCCGCGCTCTGTACCCAGCACCGAAAGCGAGATGCCACAATCACGCGCCCGCAAAGCATCGGCGGTGTTGAGAGCAGGCTCAATATGCCCCGCCGTTCCACCGCCTGCGAGCACGACATGCATCAGTAATTTTCCTCTTCATCCTGTGCTGGCACGACGCGGACGCGTGGTCCGGTGTTGCGAGCAACCGCCAACAGCAGACCCATTGCAGCAATCGTCGGAATGAGAGATGAGCCACCGTAGGAGACAAATGGCAGCGGTACTCCGGTAATGGGGAGGAAGCGCACGATGGCGCCAACGTTGACCATGACCTGCACTGCAATCCACGTCGAGACACCGAAAGCCACCATGCGACCGAAGTCATCGGAGGCATGCTCAGCGATGCGGAAGCCCGTGAAAACAATGACCATCAACAGGAACAGCACCATCAGCGTTCCGAACAACCCAAGTTCTTCACCAATGATCGAAAGAATGAAGTCTGTGTGCGCTGCTGGCAGTGCACCCCACTTTTCGACGGATTGGCCGAGCCCATTGCCGAAAATGCCGCCTGATGCGAGAGCGTATTGACCGTGCAAAATTTGGTAACCGTAACCCTGAGGGTCGGCTGCAGGATTCAGCCACGCGAGAAAACGATCAATGCGATAGCTGCTACCGGGAAGCAGCGAAAGCGCGGCGACGCCGAGGACGCCAATGCCCATCATGCCCGCAATCCATCGTCCTGGCAGACCACTTGCATACAAGATGGAAAGTGCAATCCCCGCCAAAATGATGGGCGTGCCGAGATCGCGCTCTAAGAGCACCAAACCGATGATGACGCAACTAGCAAAAACAATTGAGATGCTCGTGCGCAAGCGCGAATGAACGTGAGCAATGTTGTTGGCAATCATGTGGGCACAGAAAAGCACGAGCGCAAGTTTTGCCAACTCAGACGGTTGAAACTGAAGACTAAATGGCAAGCGAATCCAATTTCGCTGACCACCAACTTCGACACCGAACTTGAGTGTGTAGCCAAGCAGTGCGACCGACAGCATCATGAGTGGCCAGCTGACAATGCGCATCCACTTCATGGAGAGGCGTGAGAAGCCATACGCGGCGATGCCGCCGCCGATCATGCCAAGCACCTGGCGCTGAAGCATGGCCCACGATGAGCCGTAGAGCTGCGCTGACTCGACACTGCTAGCCGAGGCCACCATGATCAATCCCAGAACGCACAAAAGCGTCAGGGAGCCTGCTAACACCAAGAAACTCGAATTCAGCGGCAAAGCCCGCTCAGTACGTGCTGGACGCTCGAATTCGATGTTCGGATCAATTGCCATGATTCTCCCCCAGGTGATTAACCGCTTCGGCAAACATGTCGCCGCGGTGTCCGTAGTTGTTGTAAATGTCCCACGATGCGCATGCAGGTGCGAGCAAAACGACATCACCAGGCGCCGCCATCTGAGCGGCCGTGGTCACAATCTCGCTCATGACTTCTGGGGACATAGATTCAAACTCTGTGACCGGAATATTCGGCGCCAGACGATCAAGTGAATTTCGAAGATCCGCACGATCACGACCAAGCAGCAGAACATGCTTGAGTCGGCCTTTGGCCATCTCCACCAGCCCATCGAACGCTTGGCCTTTTGCGTCCCCGCCAGCAATCCAGATGACGTTCTCAAAAGAGAGCAAAGCGGTCTGAGCAGCGTGGGCATTGGTAGCTTTGGAATCATTGATGTATTTCACGTCGTTGAGCGTCGCGACATGAGCTACCCGATGTGCGGCAGGTTCGAAATCAATCAGGCCTTGTCGAATGAAGCCTGACTCAACCCCAAAAGCTCGTGCGAGTGCGGCTGCGGCGAGAGCGTTGGAGACGTTGTGCAGCGCATAAGGATGGATATCCTCAATCGTTGCGAGCTCCTGCGCGTGCGTTTGGCGATTTTCGACAAAAGCGCGATCCACCAAAATGTCTTCAACTAACCCGAGTTCGCTCAGTCCAGGCGTCTCCAGTGTGAATCCAATAGCTCGACAACCCTCAATAACATCTGCATTTTCGACCATCTTGAGAGTGGCAGCATCTGCACGATTGAAGACAGCAGCGACTTGAGAGTTTTCGTAGACGCGAGCTTTTGCGGCGACATATGCATCCATCGATCCAAAGTGGTCGACATGATCTTCTGCAACATTGAGACACACGGCCGCGTAGGGGCTCATCGATGTAACAAACGGTAATTGTGGTGCGCCTACTTCAACCGCGATGACGTCGTAACCTTCAGGATCCATCACCACTTCGACCAAACTGCGGCCGATATTTCCTGCAGCTGTCGTTTTCAACCCTGCTGCGCGCAGCATTGATTCCAACATCAACGTGGTAGTGGTCTTGCCATTGGTGCCAGTCACGCAGAGCCAGGGTGCCGGCGCGTCAAGATCTCGCAGACGCCAGGCGAGTTCAAGTTCTCCCCAGACCGGCACGCCAGCAACTAGTGCGGCCGCAATCACTGGATGGTGCGGAGGTAGTCCAGGTGACACCACAAGCAGATCAATGTTCTCAGGGAGACGTAAAGCTTCGCCCAAAGTGACAGATGCGCCGAGAAGTTCGAGAAGTTGCTTCTTCTCCTGCAGAGCGGGTGTGTCGCGTTCGTCTAGTGCGATCACGGATGCGCCGAGGAAGGTGAGCGAGTCTGCACACGCATAGCCGGCAATGCCGAGTCCAAGAACTCCGACGCGCACCGCAGCCCAATCGCTACTTCGATCCAGCGTTTCGACGTTCACTGCCGTACCCACTCTGCGTAGAAGATTGCCACGCCAAGAGCCACACAAGCGGCCTGAATTAGCCAGAACCGCACGACAATGGTGACTTCTTGCCAACCCAGCAATTCAAAGTGGTGATGCAGCGGAGCCATGCGGAATATTCGCTTGCCGCGAAGTTTGAAACTTCCCACTTGCAAAATCACCGACATGGTGACGATTAAGAAGAGTCCTGCAAATAACGGCAGAAGTAGTTGTGTTTTTGTCATCACCGCAAGCGCTGCAATGCCGCCACCGATACTCAGCGATCCTGTGTCTCCCATAAAGATGCGAGCTGGTGACGTGTTGTACCAAAGAAAACCAAAGAGAGCTCCAGCAAACGCCGCTGCAAAGACAGCAAGGTCAAAGGGATCAGCAACTGAGTAGCAGCGAGGAGTTATCTCCCACACACATGCCTGTCCGTATTGCCATACGCTGACAATCGTGTAGGCGCCGAAACTCATCACCGAGGCCCCAGTTACCAGACCGTCCAAGCCATCAGTGAGGTTCACACCGTTCGTTGTCGCCGTAACCATGAACCAGACCCACAACACAAACACGAACGTAGGCAGCACCAGCGGTGTATCGCGAACGAAACTCACTGCCTGGCTGGCAGGCGAAATGCCAACGTTTGTTGGATCCTGCAACGCAAGCCAAGCAAAGCTGATTGCTGCGAAAGCCTGTCCGATCAACTTCGTGCGAGCGCGAATACCTGCACTGCGCTGTTTAAAGATCTTGAGGTAATCGTCTGCTAGGCCGACAGCACCGAGCGCAAACGTGAGATAAAAGGCCAAGAGGCCCGAATAACTCGGAGCACGCCAGGTCACAAGATGAGCAACGACATATCCCAGGGCTACCGCAATCAAGAATGCTGCGCCGCCCATCGACGGCGTTCCAACCTTCGTCTGGTGTTCTGGATAGTGCACGTCATCAGTGGATTCGCGAATTGCTTGCGCTAATCCGCGGCGGCGCAGTAGCCGAGCAAGCAGCGGAGTCAAAATGAACGAAGCGAGCATCGAGAACGCACCAGCGATCAGGACCAACCTCATGAGGGCGCATTCTCCCGCGAGAAATGCTCAATCAGAGCGCTCGCCACGCGTTCCAAACCAACCGCACGACTAGCTTTGATGAAAATCACATCGCCAGGTGTGACCGCGGTTTTCAGGAATTCAATCGCCTGATCCACCGTCTCGACGTGAGCTGCCTCGTCACCCCAGGAGCCCTCTTGCGCAGCCCCCATTTGGATGATTTTGCCGACGGGTCCAACGGCTACCAATTTGTTGACGTCGAGCCGAACACAGAGTCTGCCCAGTTCATCGTGAGCGGAAAGCGACTGTTCGCCGAGTTCGCGCATCTCTCCGAGCACTGCCCAGCTCCGGCGCCCTTGAGACATCGCCTTCAGTGCCTTTAATCCAGCCCGCATCGACTCGGGATTGGCGTTGTAGGCATCGTTAATGATGGTGATGTTGTTCTGAAGTTGGGTGACTTCCATGCGCCATTTGCTGAGATTTGTCGCAGTATTCAGCGCGTCGCAAATCTTCGAAAAACTAAGCCCCAAACCAAGGCAGGCAGCAATCACGGCCGCTGCGTTGAAGGCCTGATGCTCGCCCGCGAGCTGAAGATGCACTCGACACTCGTCTCCACGATAGGCGTACGTCACGATGGGACGCGCGCTTTCGTCGAGCTCCAAATCAAGAACTCTGACATCGGCCTCAGAAGACTCGCCAAAAGTCAGCACCTGTGCAGATGTAACTGTTCGCAAGTTCGACACGCGAGAGTCATCGGCAAACAGCACTGCTACGCCGTCTGCGGGCAGTCCTCGGATGATTTCAGACTTGGCCTCTGCGATGGCGTCTGCTGACCCAAGAAGTTCAATGTGCGCAGAGCCAACGTTCAAAATGATGGCGACGCGGGGCTGGGCGATCGAGCATAAATATGAAATGTGCCCGCGGCCGCGCATGCCCATTTCGAGTACGAGAAAATCGGTGTTGGTCGTAGCCGACAGCACGGTGTTCGGTAGGCCGATCTCATTATTGAAAGATCCAGGCGGCGCAATCGTTTCACCAAAGGTTGAGAGCACCTGCGCGAGAAGATCTTTCGTCGAGGTTTTTCCACTCGATCCCGTGACGCCCACAACCTGCGCTTTCAGTGCGCTGATGTGCATGGCTGCGAGTTGTCCAAGGGCCTTTAAACAGTCATCGACGAGTACGTGTGGCGCGTCTACCTGCCGCTCGGAGACCACTGCAGCTGCGCCCGCGGACATCGCTTGGCCGATGAAATCATGACCATCAAAATTCTCACCACGAATGGCGACAAACAGGTTCCCAGGTTTCAGGTTCCTTGAATCTGTAGACACGCCGTTAAACACGGTATCTGGGGCATTCGTCGTGCCAAACGTTGCGCGAGCTGCATCGGCTAGGGAGTACCTCACGAGCTCAACCTATCGAGCGCGGCACGTGCAACTTCACGATCATCAAAAGGACTCACCACGCCGTTAACCTCTTGGCCGGTTTCGTGACCTTTACCCAAGATGATGACGCAATCCCCCACGGATGCGACTGAGAGCGCATATTCAATCGCCTCTGACCGCGATCCCATTTCTTCGATGCGAGCGGCGCTAGCGACTTTTCGTGCGCCTTCGAGGATTTGAGACCGAATCTGTTCGGGGTTTTCGGTTCGTGGATTGTCGTCTGTGATGACGACAATGTCCGCCAGCGAGGCGGCTGCGGCACCCATCGGCTCGCGCTTGTGTGGATCTCGATCGCCACCACAACCGAGAACCGCGATGACTTTGCCCGACGTACACGTTCGAGCGACTGCCAAAGCGCGCTCAACGGCATCAGGCGTGTGTGCGTAATCGACAAGAACGAGAAAATCCTGGGAATGAATCACGCGCTCAAGGCGACCCGGGACAAAAACTTCTGCGAGTCTCGCTGTAGCGGTTTCAAGCGAGAGCGAGAGCGAATCAGCAACTGCCACTGTCGCAAGCGCGTTCAAGACATTGAACTCTCCCGGCAAACCCAGTCGCACTGGAAGCTCAGCGTGTGGGCCGATTGCAGTGAAACTCATGTGCCCATCGCCTTCAACCACAATGTCTCTCGCCGTCCAATCCGCATCGGCGGACAGCCCAAACGTGAGCAACGGAAGGGAGCACTCGGCGGCCAGACGTTTACCCCACTGCGTATCCACACAGATCACAGCGCGCTCAGCTCGTTGTGACGTAAAGAGTTGAGCCTTGGCGCGGAAGTAGTCCTCCATGTCTGCATGAAAGTCGAGGTGGTCTGGTGACAAGCCCGTGAAAACGGCAACGTCGTAGACGATGCCATCGACTCTACCCAGCACCAGTGCATGAGATGACACTTCCATCACCAACGCGCGGGCACCGGCCTCGTGTGCGTCGTGAAGTAACTGATGAACGTCCGATGACTCTGGCGTGGTCCTTGCAGAGGTGCCGCGCCATTCACCAAAACGAATTCCTGTCGTGCCGATAAGAAGCGTTCCGCCGAGCGTGGCGGTCAATGCGGATTCCACTAGGAACGATGTTGTTGTTTTGCCATTTGTCCCCGTGATTCCCACAGAGACGAGCTGAGCCTGAGCATCGCCATAAATGAATCGTGCGAGAAGCGCCAAGTCCGCGCGAGGGTCAGCGCTGACAATCACTGGCACCGAAGCACTCTCAAAACGATGCGCGCCATCTGCATCTGTCAACACAGCAACGGCACCTGCCGCTACGGCATCAGCAGCGAATTCAATGCCATGACGTTTAAAACCGGGAAGCGCCGCAAACACGAACCCCGAGCGAACTTGCCGATTGTCATACGTGATTCCAGTGACCGTTAACCGAGTGATCGGTAACTGCAGTCCAATGCTCGCAACAGCGTTATCGAGCGAGACCGCTACGGGAATCGATTGCATGTCGAATCACCACGTCAACTGAAGTTTCGGCGACTGCACTCCAGTCGTCGGGATGCGCATCTGAGTGAGAGCAAACTTCATAACCTTCTTGAAAACCGGTCCTGCTAACTGACCACCGAAGTGACCGTTCTTGGGCTTGACGAGTTGAACAGCGACGACGAGCTCAGGCTTATCCGCTGGCGCAAATCCAATAAAGGACGCGACATAGCCTTTCCACTTCTGCTTCTCGACGTTCCAGATCTGTGCGGTACCGGTCTTGCCGGCCACTCGATAACCGGGAATTTGTGCCATCGGAGCAGTGCCTTCGTCAGAGACGACGCTTTCCATCATCTCGCGAACTTGTCGGGCCGCTTCTTGGCTGACAACGCGTACGCCAGCTGGCTCAGAAAACTTATTGAACTTGCCGAATCGATCGGTGTAGCCGGCGACCAAGGTCGGCTTCATGCGGACGCCATCGTTGGCGATAGTCGCAAAAACCCCAGCAGCCTGCAACAAGTTCATCTGGTAACCCTGACCAAACATCTTGTTGTAACGATCAAGTCCAAACCACTCATTCGCAGGCAAGAGTTTGCCCTTGGTCTCATTAGGAAAACTCAAACCGCTGTACTGGCCGATACCAAAACGAGTGAAATACTTGAACAGCTCGGAATTGGTCATTCCTTCAGCAGCGAGCACGGTACCGACATTGCTTGACTTCGCGAGAATTCCCGTAAGGGTGAGATGAAGTGCAGGGTGCTGCTGGTGATCGTGCACCGCGCCGTCGGAACGCTTAATCGAATATGGAACGACGAATTTGCGTGAAGGAGTTGCCTCTCCCGAGTCGAGAAGGGCTGCCATCGTCATCACTTTGCCAGTGCTTCCAGGCTCATAGGATTCGCTGAGCACGCGATTTCCCATGAAGTTCATCGTTTCATTCGTAATGTTTTCAGGATCGTAGGTCGGAGCGGTTGCCATCGCGAGGATTTCGCCGGTTTTGCTATTAAGCACAATGACAGAACCACTTTCGGCGCGTGACGCCTGCACCTCTTGGGCAATCGCGAGTTGAGCCATCGTCTGAATGTCACGATCAACCGTCAACCTCAAATGTGCACCATCAATCGCGGGTGTGAGTGATTCATCTGAACCAATACTCAATGAGCCATAGTTGCGACGAGTGCCATCAATGCCTGCGAGCAACTTGTTGAATTGCAGCTCGAGACCTTCAGTCGGCTTCCCTTCAAAATTGAGACGACCAAGGAGGTTTGCGACAGCAGCACCTTCTGGGTATGCCCGCTGCTGGGCACGATTGCCTCCGATGCCCGGAAGCTCAAGGGCCACGATCCGGCCCCAGTCGGCCTGAGAGACGCCGTCTTTCAAGGGCACGAAGCGTTTTTGACCCGTCAACTTTGATTGCAGCACGGCTGGTTCAATGCCAAGAATCGGAGCGAGCTGCGCCGCCGAGGTAGCGGGGTTCTTGACGAGTGTTTGGTCAGCGAAAACGTCCCGAACTTCAACCGTCATGGCGAGTGCTACACCGGAGCGGTCCGTGATGGTGCCACGAACTGCAGAGACCGGAAATGTTTTGGTGGATGCGGCCTGAATGTCAGGAAAACTATCTGGCGATGTGAACGCCTGAAGATTCACCAACGCAACAACCATGCTCAGAATCATGAACAGCATCAATGAGCGCGCAAGTCGAACTCGGCGCAGCAGCATGACGCGCCGCTTTTTGCGCGCTATCGAAGCTTCTGTGCGCAGATTCGCACGGTCTACTTGTCTTTCTTCCAACATCCTCGACATTTCCTATCCCCCTGTTACTTGCACTGCTGCATCGTTTGTTCGCCAGGCACCCGTGCTGGTATCAACGTTGGTGCCTGGAATGGCGCGGTGGTCGCTTGCTGGAGCAGGTTTTGGCAGACCAAGAACTTCACCGTCAACAAGCTTGAGCCCGACTGGATTGCTGGCTTCGACCATTCCCAGCTTCTTCGCTTT
>JAFMIT010000133.1 GCA_017853815.1 Actinomycetota bacterium | reverse complement strand
GAGAGCCAACCGAGCACTTTGGCATGCGAGCCTTGATGATGGCCGCCCCCAAAGCAATGCGCCACCACAATCGCGGTATCGCCGGAGCCGCGCTCGGTCGCATAAATGCCCACACCATCGGCAGTGCGCAGGAGGGTTTCGCTGTTCGGGTAGGACCAGGTCGCAGATCGGTCGGTCTGTGGGTTGCTCACAGTTGCGTATGATTCCACCATTCTGACGGCTTGTCCTAGGCGGTGAAAATGGCGACTTTGTTGCTCCTCACCCGAGCCCTCACGCTGTCGTCAGAGGTCCTGCCTGCGCTTGGCTTGTTGAGCCACAACGTCAAGGTCATGCCGCCCGAAATCACCACGTTGCTCGACGCTCCGCCTGCTGATGCCCTGCTCATCGACGGCCGCCGAGACCTGCCCGCAGTGCGCAGTTTGTGCCGCCTCGTTCGCACCACGGGGATCGAAATTCCCGTCATTCTCATCACCACTGAGGGTGGACTCGTCGCCGTGACCGCCGAGTGGGGCGTTGACGATGTCGTGCTTGAGACTGCTGGTCCTGCCGAGGTCGAGGCTCGACTACGCCTCAGCACTGGCCGCCTAGCGGCCCTGCTTGGTCGATCTGACTCCCAAGAAGAAATCAAAGCTGGTGAACTGAGCATTGACGAAGGCACTTACACCGCGAAACTTCGTGGCAAGTCACTCGATCTGACTTTCAAAGAATTCGAACTTCTGAAATATTTGGCGCAGCACCCGGGTCGCGTTTTCACTCGCGCACAACTTCTCCAAGAAGTGTGGGGCTACGACTACTTCGGTGGCACCCGCACCGTAGACGTTCATGTTCGCCGTCTGCGCGCAAAACTCGGAGCCGAAAATGAATCACTTATCGGCACAGTGCGCAACGTCGGCTACCGCTTTGTGACCCAACGTTCAGAAGAAGTTCCCGCCACCGACTCTGTGCTTCGGTAAGGCATCATGGGCGACATCGCCGTCACTGTCGTAGACAGCCTCTCTTCAGGACAGTCTGACGAGATTCTCGAGCTCATACTCGAATGCACGGCTTTCGACTCTGCTTATCCGTTCTCAGAACACGTTTTGCTCAACCTCCGCCACGGAAGCGATCACCATGTTCGCCATGTGATCGCACACGAAGACGGTCAGCTCGCTGGCTACGCGCACCTTGATACCACCGACGTAGTGGATGGGCCGAGCGCCGAGCTTGCTGTACATCCTGACTACCGCCGCCGCGGCATCGGTTCCCTCTTGCTTTCCGCGCTGATGGTCGAATCGCGACCCCGCGCGCTTCGATTGTGGGTTCATGGTGAAGCCGCAGCTGCAGCCCAACTCGCCCACAATTTCGGTTTCGAAAAAGTGCGAACACTCTGGCAAATGCGCCGGTCCCTTTTCGCAGCGGTACCTGAAGTGCCAGCCCCCGCAGACATCACTTTGCGAAACTTTCATCCCTCAGACGACGCAGACGCATGGCTTGCCTGCAATGCCCGAGCTTTTGCCCACCACCCCGAACAAGGTCGATGGACGCGTCGCGACCTTGACTCGCGCATGAAAGAGCCGTGGTTCGACGCTAAAGGCTTTATCGTCGCGGAGGACAGCACAGGCCGAATCGTTGGTTTCCACTGGACCAAAATTCACGGCGCCGACGCACGCGACACTCATCTCCATGAACCCATTGGTGAGGTGTACGTCGTTGGCGTAGATCCGGACTGGCAAGGCAAGCAACTTGGGCGCGCGCTCACGGCTGTCGGTTTGCGATACCTACGCCACTTGGGCTTGCGATCCGCCATGTTGTACGTCGATGCTGCTGATGAACGAGCAGTTGCGCTCTACCAAAGCATTGGATTTGCTCACTGGGACACGGACACACTGTTCCGCGATCCGCTCATGCCGCTTGATTAGGCGAGACCGACTGACGTGGAGTCGGCGCTGTTGAGGCGCTCGGTTAACAGTGAAACAACACCGTAGACAGCATCAAGAGTCGACTGGTCATACGGTTCTGGCTGACCTTCGACGAAGTACAGCGCGACCAATGTGTTACCTCGCACCTGAACTGCAAGAAACAGTCGACGAGCAATTTGCGCGGTATCGGTTGGTGTCTCAACGAAGTGCATGATGACGCGCTGTTTGGCTGGAACGAGCACAGTTTCGTTTGGACCAGGTGCAGCGTAGAAATTGATTTTCATTTCTTCACCCGTGCCGTCAGTGAAAACGTTGTTTTCTGGGCACGACTTTTTCGCTGCAACTAGTTCATCAATAGCTTGTTGGGCGGCCGCAGGAGTTTGGTACTGCACCACCTCTGAACTAATCCACGATCCACCGTTGTTGAAAGTTCCAGCGACCTGTCGGCGATGTGTGCGCAATTGTTCGGACGCATAGTCGGCGCCACAAAAGTCGAGAGTCGCGCCGTCTAATGAATCACCGTTCTTGATGAGATCAACCGTGACATTTTGAAGATCCGACGACTGCAGACTCAAGCCATCGAGAAAACCTTGAATATCGCCTAGCGGACTTTCTGTTCCCTGACCGCTGTCAACGCCGGGATAGCCGTTCGGTCCGAAACCTGAGGACTGGTAGTCAGGCAAGCCAACTAATCCTGGTGTCCAGGCATTCACTGAAGCGAGGGGGTCTGTGTTCGCAATCTTCAAAGCCGATTCACGTGCCTCCGCGATGCCGCAACCAGACAGGAGCAGGCCGCCAACCACAAACACGGTCGCGAGTCGAAGCGAAGATGAGCGCATGGGCGAAGTATGAAGCATTTTGTTTAACCTTGAGCTGCGCGGGTAAGCCGGTCTCGCACCGCAATCGCGATGTCATCACCGCTCGGCAGCAGCGCCACGACGTGTCCAAGCCCAAGTCGATCAGCTTCTCGCAAGGCGGCATAGAGCTCTTCGGCGTACTGCAGGTTCGACTGCGGCATACTCAAGCGGATAGCGCCGCGAGGGGTCTGCACAACTTCAGGCGCAAGCACGCCAACAAACTGGTGGTGTGCCAGTGCTGCCACCACTTCTTCCAGCTGCTCAGCTGTGTCCACCAAGCGAACGGTGGCATCAGGTGCGTAATGAGAATCGAGAGTGCCGGGGGCTTTGATGGCTTCGCCCATCGCGCTGACATTCAAGCCAGTGACTCGCTCGACGTCTAACGACGTAATGGCACCTGGACGCAGAATGCGTGGCTGCTCGCCAGTGCAATCAATGATGGTCGACTCAACGCCGACGGAACTGTCGCCACCATCGATGATCACGTCACGATGCGGATCGAGCCGCTCGCCGAGGTCAGCAAGCACGTGTGCGGCAGACGTTGGACTCACAGCACCGAATTGGTTCGCGCTCGGTGCGGCTACGCCGCCGCCAAACCCCGAAAGCACCGCGAGAGCGACTGGATGGTTGGGCACTCGCAGGCCAACGGTGTCCTGGCCGCCTGTCACAAAATCATGCGCCCGTTGATTGCGCCGAAGAATCAATGTCATGGGACCCGGCCAGAAGGCAGCCGCAAGTTGTTGCGCGTAGGACGGAAAGTCGCTCGCCCAATCCACAACCTTGTCCGCTCCAGAAATGTGCACGATCACGGGATGATCTTGCGGGCGACCTTTGACGGCATAAATGCGAGCAACCGCGTCGGCCGAGTCGGCGTCTGCAGCGAGCCCATAAACAGTCTCAGTGGGAAGACCGACGAGTCCGCCTGCGCGCAGCACAGCCACTGCCGCATCTACTTCATGCGCAGCGAGAACTCGGACTTCAGACATACGCGAATTCTCGCAGAGCAACGACCGCGCCTTTACAGCGCTTCGTGTTCCCAATCAGCGAGGAGACCCAGAGTGATGGGCTGCGCGATAGTTCGCTTGTTGGCCGCGATTGCGCTGCCCAGGGTTGGGTCGATGCCAGTGGCATTGCGAATGACGTCCGCACAATTGGCTGCGCACATGCGACCTTGGCACCAGCCCATGCCTACGCGCGAGAAAAGCTTGACGGCTCGCACATCTTCTGCACCCAATTCTTCGATAGCTTCGCGCACATCGCCGACGGTAACTTCTTCACAGCGACACAACATGGTCGTAGGTGTTGCCGACCCTGCCCAGTCACGCGGAATGCGATAGGTGGCGTTGAGATAGTCTGCGAATCGACGACCACGAGCGCGCTGTTTGCGAAACTCAGCCGT
>JAFMIT010000132.1 GCA_017853815.1 Actinomycetota bacterium | reverse complement strand
CTGGTGCAGCTTTCTTGGCAACTGGCTTCGCAGGAGCAGCCTTCTTCGCAGGAGCGGGCGCTGGCTTCGGAGCGGGCGTTGGCGCTGCCTTCTTCGAAGATAGTTTCTTTGATGCCGAGGCAACAGCCTTCTTCAAGACCGATGCTGCCTTCTTAGCTGGACTTGGCCTAGCCACCAGACCCCTCCTTTGGGAGCTGCCCTGAGGGAAACCTTCAGAAAGGGCAGCGGATTGCGCGCGAAGGGTAGGAGTTGCAGGGGGCGGGAGCAATAGGGCGCGCTATAAAAGTTCTATTTGTCGATAGTTTGTGAGGCACGAACGAGCTAGGCACCCATCAGACTCTCCACCGCAGCACGAAGTTCGGTGAGATCGCCTTCAATCTCCACAACTTTGTCCCGAGCGGTCGCTCCGCTGACGAGCGACACATCCCGGCGCTTGACGCCGATGGCTTCTGCCACCGCAACTAGCGCTGCTTCTGTGGCCTGCCCATCGACTGCGCGCGCGGACACCGCCACCACCAACCGTTCGCCCATGCAGCCACCGACTCGATTTCGGCTGGCGCCGGGCTTCACCCGAATGGCGACTCGCAGGGCTGTCATGAACGTATTGTCACTCGCTCAGTAGCAGCGTTGCAGATTCTTTGCAGAAAAGGCTTAAGGCACGGGCAAACCATCCCGCCATAGGCGCCATGAGCAGGTCTTGTTTAGCCTTCTGCCACTTAATCCCCTCAGAGAGGATCACCATGAATCTTCGCAAGACACTTGCGGCTCTCACGGCCGTCTTGGCAATTTTTGCACTTGGCGCCTGCGCGCCAGCTGACGAAAATGCCACCAGCAGCGCTCCTAGCAGCGAGTGCACCAAAGAAAGCCTCGAAACGCTCGTTGCTGGCAAGCTCACTATCGGAACTGACAGCCCTGCGTACGGCCCATGGTTTGTCGATGACGATCCCAGCAATGGCAAGGGCTATGAATCTGCAGTCGCGTACGCAGTCGCTGCACAGCTCGGCTTCGCGAAAGAAGATGTTGTCTGGACAGTTGCGCCTTTCAGCACGGTTATTGCACCTGGCGACAAGCAGTTCGACTTTGACATCAACCAGGTCTCGATCACGGAAGAGCGCAAGGCTGCTGTCGACTTCTCATCTGGCTACTACGACGTGAACCAGGCAATCATCACTGTTAAGGGATCAAAGATTGCCAATGCGAAACTCCTTTCTGAATTGAAGGATGCCAAACTCGGTGCGCAGGTTGGCACGACCTCCTACAACACGATTGTGGATGTCATCAAGCCAAACGAGGCTCCATCAGCCTTCGACAGCAACGACATTGCGAAGCAAGCGCTCGCCAACGGTCAGATCGATGGTCTCGTCGTTGATCTTCCAACCGCGTTCTACATCACGGCAGTGGAACTCGACGGCGGACTCATCGTCGGGCAGTTCACCACCACCGGTGGCGGCGAACAGTTTGGTCTCGTCCTCAACAAGGGAAGCAAGCTCACTACGTGCGTTTCCAAAGCTGTGGATGAACTTCGTGCCGCTGGCACCCTGACTGCTATCCAGCAGCAGTGGTTGGCAGATGTCACCAATGCTCCATTCCTCGCATAGGGCTGATTTACTCCGCCCATGACTGAACGCAGCGGCTCGACGTATACGCCGTCTCCTGAGCGCATTGCTCGAGAGACAGCGAGGCGTCGGGCCGCTCGTCGTTCTACCTACAGCGCAGCGATTTCGACGCTCGTTGTTTCGCTCATTCTCATTGTCGCTGTGACGTCAGCGCCCGGCTGGCCGCGCGTACAGACGTCCTTCTTTTCGTGGGAGTACGCAGTCGAATCACTTCCTCTGATTGTTCAGGGACTGTGGCTTAACCTGCGCGTCTTGATGGTGTGCAGTGTCATCATCATGGGTCTTGGCTTGCTCCTCGCGTTGGCGCGTACCTCGAAGAGCCCAGTTCTTTTCCCTTTACGAGCCTTAGCTGCTGGCTACACCGATCTCTTTAGAGGTCTTCCACTTCTCCTTGTCATTCTGCTTCTCGGTCTCGGCGTTCCAGGACTTCGGCTCCAAGGCGTACCCAACGATGTGGTGTTTCTAGGAGCACTCGCACTCATTTTGACGTACACCGCGTATGTTGCTGAGGTATTGCGAGCTGGCATTGAGTCCGTGCACCCAACGCAGCGCATGGCAGCACGAGCATTGGGTCTAAGTCAGATTCAAACATTGCGGCATGTGATTCTTCCGCAGGCAATTCGCCGGGTGATTCCACCGTTGCTCAATGACTTAGTTTCACTACAAAAAGACTCTGGACTGATATCGGTACTCGGCGCGATGGATGCGATTAAGGCAGCCCAAATTGTGACCGCGAAGTCGTTCAACTTCACACCGTACGTGGTGGCGGGTGTGCTGTTTGTGCTGTTGACGATTCCTTTGACGCGCGTGACCGACGCAATCGCGGCCAGGCTCGAGCGCGAACGCACGATCGGTGGCGCCCAGTGAACGAAGTACTTCGACTCCAACGCGTTCGAAAATCTTTTGGTGAAGAGCTCGTTCTCGCAGATATTGATCTCAGCGTTCCTGAGCACTCTGTCACGGTGCTCATCGGAGCGTCTGGATCCGGTAAGTCGACGCTACTGCGCTGCATCAATTTGTTGGAACAAATTGACGACGGTCAGGTGTGGCTTGATGGCCATGACATTTCAGCGGTCGGTGTTGATGCGGATGTGGTGCGTCGCCGCATAGGCACCGTGTTTCAGCAATTCAATCTTTTCCCGCATCTATCCGTGATTGACAACATCACACTCGCACCCCGCGTTGTCCACGGCGTTGATGACCATCCGGCGCGAGTGGCGGCGATGGCCTTACTCGATCGTTTTGGCTTGGCTCAAAAGGCGGACGGCTTCCCAGATCGGCTGTCGGGCGGTCAGCAACAGCGCGTGGCGATTTTGCGTGCCATCAGCACCAATCCTCGACTACTCCTTCTCGACGAAGTCACCTCGGCACTCGACCCCGTGCTTGTGGCAGAAGTGCTGTCGTTGGTGGCAGAACTTCGTGCTGACGGAATGACGATGGTGATCGCCACTCACGAGATGGGCTTTGCTCGCAGGGTCGCCGATCAAGTCGGCTTCCTTCACCACGGTGTCTTACGTGAAATCGGTGCGCCTGAGCGCGTGCTGGATTCGCCAGAGACTCGGGAACTTAAAGATTTCCTCACCTCCGTGCGCGAAGCAGGCAGGCTCTAGCCGCAAAGCCGTGCGGCGACGCAGGTATCCTTCGGCACTCAGGAATACCTACCCGTGGAGTTGTGATGTATCGCCCCGTGCCTTCGCGCATTGACCTTCCAGCAATGGAACATGAAGTTTTGGACTTCTGGGCGAGCAATGACATTTTTCACAAGTCCCTCAAGCAGACCGAGAACGGTCCCAGCTGGGTTTTCTACGAAGGCCCACCGACGGCCAATGGCACGCCTGGCACCCACCACGTTGAGGCGCGAGTTTTTAAGGACGTGTTCCCTCGCTACCGCACGATGAAGGGCTACCACGTTCCACGTAAGGCCGGTTGGGATTGCCACGGACTTCCAGTCGAGCTTGCAGTTGAAAAGGAACTTGGCTTCTCTGGCAAGGGCGACATCGAAGCTTTTGGTGTAGCTGAGTTCAACGCGAAATGTCGCGAATCAGTCTTGCGCCATGTCGACGAATTCACGGTGATGACTCAGCGGATGGCCTATTGGGTCGACTTCGACGAGGCGTACTGGACGATGAATTCCGACTACGTGCAGTCGGTGTGGTGGAGCCTTAAGCAGATCTTCAACAAAGGCCTGCTTGTCCAGGACCATCGAGTGTCGCCCTATTGCCCTCGCTGTGGGACTGGACTCTCTGATCACGAATTGGCACAAGGCTACGAGGACGTCGTCGACGCATCTGTCTACGTGCGTTTCCCCGTCTTAAGCGGCCCACTCGCCGACTCATTCCCGGGCGTCGCTCTCCTCGCCTGGACCACCACCCCATGGACCCTCGTCTCAAACACGGCTGCTGCCGTCAACGCAGACGTCGAGTATGTCGTCGCTCGCACAGCGACAGGTGAGCTGCTTATCGTGGCGGAGGCGCTTCGCGAAGCAGTGCTAGGCGAAGACTCCGAAGTGCTTCAGCGCGTTCAGGGCCGCGAACTCGAAGGTACGAAATATCAGCGCCCATTCGACTGGATTGAGTTCCCCGAAACA
>JAFMIT010000131.1 GCA_017853815.1 Actinomycetota bacterium | reverse complement strand
CTCCGACAGTGCCGATTCCAGGATTACCAAGAATGTTGATGTCGATTCCGTCTTTGCCGAAGAAACCTGACATCAGCCAGCCACCAACGTAGCCACCAATTGCCCAGAACGCGACGAAACCAAGATCGAGAAGGCCGGCGTAACCAACAACGATGTTGAGGCCGAGCGCCATCATGGCGTAAACCAGAGCCTCGTTAATGGTCATCGGGTTGAGCCATCCAAGCATCGCCATTTTGACGTTGGCTGGAAGAACGTTGCCAATGAAGAGGAAATGATTCATCAAGAAGACGACGACCGTGGCGATGCCGAAGCCCAAGGACCACTTCTGATTGGAAGACAGTGTGCGCATAATCGTTACACCTTTTCCGTAGTTGGTTTGCCGAGAAGTCCCTCAGGTTTAAAGACCATGAGCAAGATCAGGATGATAAACACCACGCTCTGACCCCACCGCATACCGAAGCCGTAAGGAAGACCTGCATTGAGTTCGCTGATCAGACCGATCAGAACGCCACCAAGGACAGCGCCCGAAAGATTTCCGATGCCACCAAGCACGGCAGCCGTGAACGCGATGAGACCGAGGCGGAAGCCCAAGTTGTAGCTCGTGGTCGCAATCATCTGGTGGTACATCAGACCGGCAACACCGGCGAGTGCGCCACCCAAAATGAAGGTGAATGAAATGGTGCGATTGACGTCGATACCCATGAGTCGGGCCGCATCTTGGTCCTCAGCGGTTGCGCGCATTGCTTTGCCTTGACGCGTCTTCGTCACAAGGTACGTCAAGCCAACAAGCAGAGGCAGCATCATGCCGAGAATGATCAAGGTATTGAGCTTGATAACCACATCGCCGATTTCAATGGACGTGCGTGGAAGCACTGGGACCCAGCCCTTTTGGCCTGAACCATTCCATTTCAGACCGATGAACTGAAGCACAAACGACATACCGACGGCGGTGATGAGTGGTGCGAGTTTGGGAGCAGAACGCAATCGGCGGTAGGCCAAACGTTCAATCAAGAAATTGATACCGCCACAGAAAACCATGACGCAAATCAGGGCAAGAATGACGATGCCAATGCCGAGACCAACTGGTGGCGCCGTCTCCGTGCCGAATTCACCCACGGTGGAGCCGGCAACGCTGAATGCCCAAGCGATGAAAGTGCCCGAGAAGATAGTGCCCAGCATGAACAAGTCACCGTGGGCGAAGTTAATAAGTTGGATGATGCCGTAGACCATCGTGTAGCCGAGGGCGATGAGCGCATAAAGCGAACCCATCCGAAGCCCGTCTAGGAAAACGGTGGTGAATGTTGCAGGCGCCTTAATGAAGTTTGCTGCCAGCCAGACAGCCAGAAGGGCAACCAAACCGTAGGCAATCAGCTTTGCTGCTTGGCCTCCGATATCGCGGCGGCGGCGAATACCACTGGTGGTGAGGGTTGTCATGCGAGCATGCCTACCTTCGCATTACGTCGTTGGAATGTTGGGGTGCGAAATGTAGTTCACCGCTTTGGTGGTTCGCAGCCAACGGGGCCCAAACGAAAACGTTTGAGCCCCGTGGCCACCTCAACGGTTAAGCGACCTGGACTACTGAACAGCCCATGCCATCTTGGTGGTCTCCTTGCCGCCGGTGACGAGTTCGACAGTGATGTCGATCAAGTCAACGTCGCCTGAAGCGCCATTGATGTTGATTGCCTTGCCAAGGATGCTGATGTCTGCTGGAACGGTGATACCGCCAGGGAAGACTGCAGCGTTGACGCCAGCACGGGTGCCGTCAGATGCCTTGATTGCTTCAAGGATGACCTGAACTGCAGCAACGCCGTACAGCGGGTACGAGCCGACTGGGTCGGTGCCGTACTTTGCCTTGTATGCATCGAGGAACTCAGCTGGCTTGCCGCCATTAGCGAGCAAGAGATCAGATGAGAGACCTGCGAAGGTGAGGTAAACGCCTTCAGCGTTTGGATTAGCGACGAAGTCTGGGTAGCCGGTGAAACCGTCTGGGCCCATGACCTTGACCTTGGTGTTGTCACCGAGGACAGCAACCTTGTCGTTCATCAAAGCGCCACCGTTGTTGTCGTAAATACCACCGAAGTAAACGCAGTCTGCGCCTGCATCCTTAGCCTGCTGGAACAGCGAGGTGTAAGAAGCAGCAGCTGCATCCCATGCAACGTTTGCGATGACGGTGATGCCTTGAGCGGCAGCTTCGTCAGCGAATGCCTTAGCAACACCCTGACCGTAGGTCTGGTTGTCATTGAGCACGAAGCACTTGGTGACCTTGAGTTCCTGAGCTGCGAACTGAGCCGCTGCAGAACCCTGGTAGTCATCGGTCGTGGCAACACGAGCGTAGCTACGGGTACCGGTTGGGTAGTAGACATCTGGCTCGCCTGGATCCCAAGCCTTGGTGAGGCCAGGGTTCGTGTTTGCGTGCGACACCATCAGCATTGGGCCGTCTGGAGCTTCGTTCAAAACTGGAACGATGAGCTTTGCACAACCTGAGTTGTAGGTACCCATGACAGCAACTTCAGCAGCGTTCGAGACGTGGTCGGTTGCGTTCTTAGCGCAAGCAGCGTCGTCCCATGAACCCTTGGCAGCGGTTGCGTTGTCGTAGGTCTTGAGTTCGATGGTGTAGCCAGAGAACTGGACACCTTCGGTGTTTGGATCTTCGTCAATCTGCTCGAGGTAGAGCTGGATTGCCATATTGGTGGAGTCGTTCGCGTCTTTAGCCGAACCCTGAAGTGGCAGGTCGGTTGCAATGACAAGAGTCTTCGCTTCCGTAGAACCACATGCAGAGAGGGCAAGACCAGCGATCGCAGCAAGAGCTGCGAACTTGACCGTCTTGGCCATAGTGTCCCTTTCATCAACTGCGTCCACCGCCGTTGGTGGATGCAAAGGTGGGGCGAGTATGGCAAAGGGATGTGACCTAGGGCAGTCTTCTCGGTAACAGCCTGATTACGTTCTCGACACGAATGTGGCGCGAATCTCGCAGTGTGGACAAATGGACAGTTCGGACAACTCCCCTGCGGAATCGCTTAGCTGGCCGTCGCACCCATCTGCTCAACGACTCCCTGAGAGACCGCCTTCATGCTCGAACGGTTGTCCATGGCCGCCTTTTGGAGCCAGCGGAAAGCGGACGGCTCATCGATTCCGAGGCGGGTCATCAGTAGTCCTTTGGCCCGGTCCACAAGCTTGCGGACTTCGAGGCGTTCGGTCACAGCCTCGACTTCCATCGCCAATTGGTTCAATTGTTCAAATCGGGCGATGGCCACTTCGATGCTCGGAAGCAACGAGGTAGGCGCAACCGGCTTGACGAGGTAACCCATCGCGCCCGCGTCGGCTGCTCGCTCCACAAGTTCCACTTGGCTGTATGCGGTCACCATTACCACCGGGCAGAGTCTGCGTTCGGTGATCTTGGATGCCGCCGTCACGCCGTCTAGCACGGGCATCGCGACGTCCATCAGCACCAAATCGGGGCGAAATTCCTCGACGGCATCAATGGCCGCTTGGCCATCAGTGACCGCAGCAACGACCTCATACCCTGCATCTTCGAGCAGACTGGTGAGGTCAAGGCGGATAAGCGCCTCGTCTTCGGCAACGACAACACGTCTCTTGGTGGACACAGTCCGAGCCTAGAGTGCCCGTCTACTATTGTTCGCACTCGCTTCGTTACTCACGAGGTAGCGAATGCCCTTGTGGCGGAATTGGCAGACGCGGCAGACTCAAAATCTGTTGTCGAAAGACGTGAGGGTTCGAGTCCCTCCGAGGGCACAAAATGAAATGGCCAGGCGTAACGCCTGGCCATTCGCATAATTAGAAGGCAAGCGCTGTGCCCTAGTCGAGCGAAATGCGATTCTTGATTTTTGAAACGCGAGCGAGCAGACCGTTTAAGAAGGCTGGCGAATCATCGGTGCTGATGTCTGCTGCCAGAGTGACAACTTCGTCAATGGTGACTTCATCTGGCGTTGAAGGCGCGAAAACAATCTCAAAAACCCCGAGGCGGGCAAGTGCGCGATCAACCGCAGGCATGCGATCGAGCGACCAACCTTCAGCGTACGTTTCGATGGCTTCATCAATTGAGATGAGGTGCTTCGAAACGCCATTGACTAGTTCTCCAACAAGTGGATTCATCGGAGTTGTCGACGACTCCTGATTGCGCAGGAGAACTTCCGTCGCCGAAACGGATCGTTGATCCGCTTCGAAGAGAATGTCAAGGGCGCGCTTGCGAGCTTTTGA
>JAFMIT010000130.1 GCA_017853815.1 Actinomycetota bacterium | reverse complement strand
TACGAGTCGTGAATCGGATTGAGGTAGACAACATCGACGTCCAGACTCTTGATGTAATCCCATTTTTCTTTGACACCTGCGAGATCGCCACCCCAGAACTCAATCTCGTGGCTCCACAGTTTTTCGTCTTCGAGATAGACGCCCGCCTTCGGCAGTTCATCCCATGACTTCAAGGTTTTTGGGGCGGGGTACAGGTGACGCTTGGCATCGAGGTTGGCTGGAGGCGCGAAGCGATCCACCAAAATCTGATAGACGACCGCACCCATGCGCCAGTCGGCTTCGCGGCGTTCGTAGGTGCCTTCGACAGCGCGGTCAAAATTGTTGGAGAAATCGATTTCGCTCACTCGCGAATTTTAGTGCTCCAAGCAGGGTGCGCTAATCGCACTTTCCGCCGTCACAGCACGGCTGAATGTAGAAGCATTTCGGACAAAAGTCCTTGCCGCCGCGACGCTCAAGATCAACCGATTCACAGGCGGGACATGGCCCTGGGTCACCCATCATGGGCGCAGAATAAACAGTCGAGGTGCACACTCGGTCGCGACAAGCCGAGGTTCGTATA
The DNA here is from genome assembly GCA_017853815.1 of Actinomycetota bacterium. Lineage (GTDB taxonomy): Bacteria > Actinomycetota > Actinomycetes > S36-B12 > UBA5976 > JAFMIT01. Next base: position 3,662 of record JAFMIT010000130.1, on the reverse strand, counting down.
GCAAGAGGTAGATTCAGAGCATGAGTGCCAATCCGCATGCAACCGAAGCCAGAGAACGTTGGGGTCACACCGACGCCTACAAAGAGTCCGAACGACGGACCTCGCAGTACACAGAGGCGGATTGGGAAGCAGCCAAAGCCGATCAGCAACAAGCCATCGACATGTTCGTCGCGGCCATGCAGGCGGGGTTGGCACCGGATAGTCATGAGGCTATGGCGGCGGCCGAAGCTCACCGCCAACAGATAAGCCGCTGGTACTACGACTGCACGTACGACATTCACACCGGCCTTGCTGCAATGTATATCGCGGACGAAAGATTCATGGCGTTTTACGAAAACATCGCGGCTGGTCTTGCGCAGTATGTACACGACGCCATTTATGCGAACGCTGTGCGCCAGAGCTAAGCGCTTGTGCTGAGCATCCGACGCCACGCGTAGGGTTCGCGCATGACTACCGCGCCCAATCGTCTCGTGCCTCGCCTGGCACCGCATGTGACGTCGATTTTCGCGGAAATGTCGGCACTGGCGAACCGTCTCGGTGCCATCAACCTCGGTCAAGGATTTCCCGATACCGATGGTCCCGAAGAACTCAAAGAAGCTGCAATTCGCGCGATCACTGAAGGTCGCGGCAATCAGTATCCACCGGGTCACGGACTCCCGCAGTTGCGCCAGGCCATCGCCGATCACCAGCGACGCTTCTACGGCCTCACCCTCAACTGGGAGACTGACGTCGTCGTCACCACCGGCGCTTCGGAGGCGCTGCAATCGGCATTGGTGGCACTCGTCGACACAGATGACGAAGTGCTGATCTTCGAACCGTGGTTCGACATTTACGAAGTCGGCGTCGCGATGGCGCGAGGCAAAACTGTTGGCGTCCCATTGGACTCGACGACTCTGCGCCCCGACTTTGACCGCCTTCGTGCGGCCATCACTCCGCGCAGCAAAGTGATTGTGCTGAATTCGCCACACAATCCGACTGGAACTGTCTGGACTCGCGCGGAGCTCGAGACGCTCGCTGGCATTGTCGAAGAGCACGACCTCATCGTCATAAGCGACGAGGCATACGAACACTTGTGGTTCGATGGACATCCGCACATTCCGTTCGCGACATTGCCAGGCATGTTCGAACGCACGGTCACCATCGCGTCAGCAGGCAAGTCATTTTCTTTCACTGGTTGGAAAGTCGGTTGGGCCAGCGGACCAGCGGATCTCATCGGTGCAGTGCGCGTGGTGCGTCAGCACTTGTCGTATGTCTCGAGTGGTCCATTCCAATGGGCCATCAGCGAAGGTCTCGCCTACCCGGATGCGTACTGGGAGAACTTCCGTCACGAGATGCAGGCCAAGCGCGACTTTTTCACTGCCGGAGTGCTCGAGTTGGGCTTTGGTGTGATTCCTTCCGAGGGAACATACTTCTTGACGACCGATGTGCGGCCACTCGGCTTCGAGAGCGGCGCAGAGTTCACACGCATGTTGCCCGAGAAGTTCGGTGTGGTTGCGATTCCGCACTCAGCGTTGTGCCAACACCCTGATGCAGGTGCGCCATTTGTGCGCTGGGCATATTGCAAAAAGGAATCGGTCCTAGAGGAAGCGCTCGACCGCATGAGTTCGCTCCGAACTAATTGACGAGCACCTGATCTGGCAGGCATTTCAAACCCTCGGGTGGAAGTTCGCCATCAGTGAAGAACTTATCGACGCGGTAGTCGATGCAGCGCGAACCACTGACGTACGCAGTGTGCCCATCGCCCGTGAACTCCAAGTATCGAGCGTTGCCGAGTTGCTCGGTGAGATTGCGCGCCCACTGAACCGGAGTCGCAGGGTCGTAGACAGTGCCGACCACAAGAATCGGGTTCGCTGAATTAGCAGCAGCACTGATGTCAGCTGGCATGGTGATTCCCTTGCCTGGCCAGTCTTTGCAGCCACCTTCCATCCAGCCAAACAATCGACCGAGCATCGGGGCTACGGCCATGGTCTGTGCCATGAACTGGTCGCGGTCGAAAGGCTCGTAGGGGTAGTCAATGCAGTTGATTGCAGGGAATGCATCGAAGCTGTTGTCTTCGTAGGTGCCGTCAGGCTGTCGCCCTGCTTGCCAATCCGCCATATCGAGCAGCGCGGTGCCATCGCCGGCGTAGGCGGCTTCAAGTGAGTCAATGAGCCAGTCCCAGGTCCACTGCGGGGCGTACATGCTGCCGATCAGCGCCATCCACGCGTGCGATTCGGTGAGCTTGCGCGAGCCTTCAGTCTTCAGCGGCTTGGAATCCAGCTTGTTGATAAACGTCATGAGCCGATCGAGAACATCGGATTCAGAGTTTCCGAGAACACACTTTACAAACGCCTGCACGCAGTAACGCGCGAACCGATGAAACTCTTCTTCGAAACCTGCCGCTTGGCCGAGTGAAAGCTCGAGTCCCGTTGCTTTCATGTCCACAGCGCCGTCGAGAACAAATCGTCCGACGTTGGCTGGGAACATCGACGCGTACACAGCGCCAATCTGCGTGCCGTACGACTTGCCGATGTAGTTGAGCTGCTCTTCGCCGAGCAGGGCGCGCAGGATGTCGAGATCTTTCACGACTTCGACTGTAGACACGTGGTTGAAGATCTTGCCTTCGGCTTCGGCACACGGCTTCATGTCGAGCGGCTTGAGATATTCCTTGATTTCAGCGGCGGTGTCAGGGGTCGACTCACTGGCATAAATCTCATCCTGCACATCGGCAGGCGTGCATTCAATCGGCGCACTTTTGCCGACGCCGCGCGGATCAAAACCGACGATGTCAAAACTCTTCATAAGCCGGGCAGTGAATTGGCTCTCGTACGCCTCCACGTACGTGATGCCACTGCCACCGGGACCGCCAGGGTTAATGACAATCGAACCGAGCCGAGCAGATTGGTTGGTAGCGAGATGTCGGTTGATGGCGATCGAAATCGTCTCACCACTCAAGTCTGAGTAATCGACCGGAACAACAAACTCTGAACATTCCAAAGAGTTGCCACAGTCACTCCATTCGAGCTTCTGCGCATAGAACACATCGATAGTGCCATCGAGGGTGATGGTGGGTTCGGAAGGCTTTGAGATACAGCCCGAAAGCAGAAGCACAGACAAGAAGACCGTCAGCAGTCTTCTCATGCGCGCACCAACTCAATCGTGAGAGCTTCGAGAATCATCTGCGGTGAAGCATTCGACGCAAACTGTCGACGTGCCCGTTCGATTGCGTCCATGCGAGTGCGTGATTTCGCGGCCGTTGATCCGTGTGCAATCTTGAGCAATGTCGGCCGCATTTCTTCGTTAATCAATTCGACTCCCCCGTCGGCAATTTGAAGTACGAGCACGTCGCGATAAAACGACATGAGATCCACGAGCGCCTGGTCGAGCCGATCGCGGACTGCTCGAGTGCGGCGCGATTTCTGTCGCTGTTCGAGGTCTTTGAGCGCAGGGCGGGCAGCACGTTCAGCTTTTGCTTTGGCGGCACCTTCGACCCCGTAGGACTCCAGGAGATATTCGCGCTCTTCGGCGTCTTTGAGGTCCATCTCGGCATTGGCCTCTGCCGTCGCAGACGCGACAATCTCATCAGCGGCTACAAAGCACGATGCCAAATCAACAAGACGGTTAGGCAGATTCAAAATGTCTGCGCGGCGACGACGAGTCGCGTCGTCAGTCGCGAGACCACG
>JAFMIT010000129.1 GCA_017853815.1 Actinomycetota bacterium | reverse complement strand
GGTGGTGATTGGGGGGGAGGCGATTGCCTGGTCGAAGCCGTCCCCTGTGCGGCTCCGGCCAAGCAATCGATGGTGCGTTTAGTGCGCGAGAGCCACCTGGTGCTGGCGGTTGAGCACTGACATGTGCAGAGTCGCTGCGCTGCGGGCAGAAGCGATGGTGCGAATGTCAGCGTTGTCGCCGACGCCCCGGAAACTCTGTGACGAAGTTGAAGCACGGAATACATCAACTGGCGTGTACATAATTTCTTCGGAGAAATCGCGAGCTTTTTGGCCGTGAGTTGGGCGCCATTCGACGGTGTTGGCGTCGAGCAAAATGGCGCTGAGCACGGCCTGGATCTGCTTGGCGAACACAGCTGGATTGCCGTGCACTTCAAGCGCTACAGGTTCTCCACCGAGTCCGACGAGCACACCCGCTTGGCCTGGCAAAGCGCGCGCTGCGATGCGGCGGACTTCGTTCAGTAGATGCGAGGTGACTCGGCGCGTGTTGTTGCCTTCACGATTTTGTTGACCGACCATGCGGCGATCAGCGCGTTCGTTGAGGCCCTGGGCCTGCATTAAGTCGAGCAGCGAGTTGGTCTCGCGAGAACCGAAATGATTTTCAAGTCGGTGGACGCGTTGCCAGACAGCGTCCTGGCTGCCGGCGTCACTCTGGCTCAGACCAATGCCGCGCAAAGCTGCGACAACAGAGATTGGTGCGCGGCCGTCGACTGAATGGTCGTTGCCGCCACCCCAGCGACCTTGTTCGACACAACGAACTTCGACGTCGCGGCCCGTGCCGGAGCGAACAAAGGTGTCCTGCAAAACGACTCGAGTCTGACGGCCGCCATCGAGGATGGTGCCTTCAGGAATGAGCAGTCCTGAGCGGACAGTGTTGGTGACGTGCAGTTTTGAAACTGTCGGTTCATCCAACTCGGTGACGCGCATGTTGTTCTGCGTCGGTGCGTCGAAGCTCGGCACTGCGTCGGCTTCGCTCCAGACTGGAAAGACGGTCAAAGGACCGACTGTCGAGCCTGCGCCAATGTGAAAGCGATCGGTGTATGTGCGCATCGCTTACTCCCCTAACTGGTTGTCGGTGGTGCTTGGGTTTTGTGCTGGGTACGAATCGCCGCGCCAGTCATCGGCGTTGAGACCGAGCAGGAAGTCGACGAAATCGCGGTTAGCGAGGACCCAGTTGGAGCGGGCGCCGCGCTGAAGCTTGATCGCTTCGGCTGCGCTGTAACCCTCGCGAATGAGGATAAGCGCAGTGACGAGACCAGAACGGTTGATGCCGGCCTGGCAACGGACTAGTACTCGCTTGCCACGCTTCCAGTCGGCGTGTGCGAGCTTGACGAGATCGAAGAGCTCTTCAAGCGGGAAGTGATCGACATCGCTGTCAAAGATGCCGAAGCGCAGTTCACGCACGAACCAATCGACCGGGTTGGCGAACTGGTACAGGGTGACGACGGTGTTGAACTCAGCTGGCGTGATGATCATGTCTTCGCCGGCTCTGACCTTGCCCAGGACGTCGTTGTCGAACGTGCCGCCCTGGTAGAGGCCAGGAAGGATTTCGCTCCACAGTGGTGCCTCGTGGTCAAAATCCCATGAATGATCTGGGTGGTACAGCGAGTCCAGGTCGATGCCTTCGTCAGCGAGCTGAGCGGCCAAGGTCGAGGACTTGCGGGTGGTGCTGGTGGTGTGGGCGTTATCGGCCATCTTCTTTAACTTCTCTCTAGTTTCGCCCGGTGTGTGTCCCCCGGTGCAGTCGGTTGTTTTCAGTTGTAACTATTTAGTTAGAGACTTATCGCAGTTAGTAACAAGCCTGTTTCTATTTGCGAGTTATCGCAGATAGTAGATGGGGGTACTGACATTTCCGGATTCCCGGATCTGGCAGGGGTGGAGCTGGTCGTGCGGGTGGAGCGGGTTCCCTCTCGTAAGTGGCTGGTCTCAATCCCCCGATCGAGACCAGCCGTTACCAACGAAGGGAAGGTGGCGGAAGTATGCACCCCGACACTGACATTTCCTGATCGTCGAATAATCCGCGAAAGAACTAGCCCGACTTCGGCTAATAATTAGGCTATTACTGAGAAACCGCGCTAATGTTACCACATGAGTCAAGACCTTCCCGAAAGTTCTCGCGAACCCGGCTTCGACCTCGAAGACTTCCCTGGCGTGCACATGGCCGTAGACGTGGCCGTGATGACCGTCGGTGAGCCCAATGAGTGGGGTGAGCGCCAGCTCATGACCCTCCTCGTCAAGCGCACTGGCGAGTTTGAGCCTGGAACCTGGGTGATTCCCGGTCGCTTCGTGCGGTATCGCGAACGCCTCAAAGACGCCGCGAAAATCTGCCTCAAAGAGAAGGTCGGTATCACTGGCGTCAATCCCCGCCAGCTCAATGTGCTCGACGAGCCAGACCGAGACCCTCGCGGCTGGACGATGTCTGTCGGCCACGTCGTGCCCGTGCCGTTCTATGTGGCGCTCAAGGCGGTCGGCGAAAGCCCCATGACTCGTGACCTCGCCGTCGTCACCGAAAAGCGGATCGAGTTCCGCTCAGAACAACAAACTCTGCCCCGCAGTCAGCAGAAGATTCTCGATTACGCCGTGAACTACTTGCGATCTCGGTATGCGAGCCGCCCCGATCCCAAGGGTTTTCTCGGCGAGAAGTTCACACTGTCAGAGTTGTACGAAGTGCACGCCGCGATTCTTGGCCAGAAGTTTTGGTCGCGCGATGCGATGCGCCGAAACTTCTTGCCGTTCCTCGAAGACACTGGCGAAATCTCTAAGGGCAGTGTCGGTAAACCTGCAGTGGTGTACCGGCATCGTGAACGAGATCCGCTGACCACTCCTCGACGAGTTCAGATTCCAAGCAGCTCTCAGATCGCGACTGAGTACTAGAAGGCCACTGCTCGACCCAAGCGTTCCAGCAGTTTGCTGACCTCATCGACGTACGCGACGACGTACCCACTCCGTTGCACACCCTCGAGCCAAGGATCTGGGTCGAACCACGAATCAAGACTCCGAATTGCTACTGAAACAGGCTTACCCCAGAAGACGGCAAGCGCATCCTGCTCAACAAAAATGCGGGAGCGATCAGGTGAACCAAGAATTAGCACTTGAAGCTCATCTTCGATGCCAGCGTCACAGCGAAGAAAGGCCTGCACGCCAGCACCAAACAGAATCACTGCCTCAACACCCTTGATGGCTCCAAGAGATTGAGCGGTTGAACTCAGAGGTGTGATTGTTGCGGGGAATGAACAGCTAAACATTTCCAAAAGGCTAGTCGGATTCGGCTTGCGGTATTCGCCAACTGCGGCACATTGTGGATAACCAACCTGAAGGTCCGACCCTAGAATCTGCATGTCGTCCACAGGGGGTCCCAATGCCAATCTGCATTCCAGAGAATCCGCACTTCAATTCGAGTGAAGGCGAAAAGAAAGTCTGGACTGCTCTGCGCGACCAGTTGCCCGACCACGCATACCTTCTTCACGGCATCAAGATTCTTGACGATGACGGCGAGCATGAGATTGACACGATCGTAGCTTGGCCTGGTGTCGGAATTGTTTTCATCGAAATCAAAGGCGGCTACATAGAGCATCGCTACGACGGCACCTGGACGACTACGAATCGATGGAATCAAACAACGACGATTGATCCAGCCGGGCAGGCTGCAAAAGGTATGTATGCCGTGAGGAAATACCTGATGACGGCAGATGTTTTTGCGCACAACATTCGATCGCTATTTTTAGTGGCGTTTCCCGACACAGATTTGCCAATCGGCGTAAGCGCTGTAGACCTACCGCGAAATCGAATTGTGGATCAATCCGAATTGGCCTCTCTTAAAGATCGCATTATTTCTGAATGTCACCACCAGGGATTGCAGAGTTTCGCCACTTCCGAGAACTGCCAAGCACTCGCAGATGCGCTCGCAGATCGCCGAGATCCGTCATCTTTGTGGATTGATGAGTCTGTCAATCGCCTCGCACGAATAAAGCAACTGACTGTCGGTCAGCAGCGGGTTCTCGATACAGCCAAGCGGATGAAGAGTTTTTTGGTACTCGGGCCAGCGGGAAGTGGAAAAACGTATTTGGCCGTTGAACAAGCTCGGCGACTCGCAGAGCAGGGAAAAGACGTGGCACTTCTCTGCTATTCACAAGGGCTAGCGCAACATCTTCAACGACAAGCAGAGAAGCTTCCGCCAGGTCAAAAGCCGCGTCACGTCGGAACGTTTCATGGCCTTGGTTCAACCGTGTGGA
>JAFMIT010000128.1 GCA_017853815.1 Actinomycetota bacterium | reverse complement strand
AAAAATCGAAAGCGCCGCCGCGCAAGGCGGCACGGGTCGTTGCAACATCGCCATGGGCAGTCAGAAGGACGACTGGCAAATTGATTTCTCGCGAATTGATCTCGGCGAGAAGCTCTAGGCCCGACATGCCCGGCATGCGCAAGTCGGTCAGCACGCAACCGCGCGATTCCCGATTCAACTTAGCGAGCGCTAATTCTGCGCTGGAAAACGCCTCGGCCGTGAGCCCCCTGAGGTTAAGCAATAGCATCAGTGCGTCTCGAATGGCGGCGTCGTCATCAATGAGATAGATCATGGGCTCAATTTTCATGGTGACTCTCTGCGTTCTGAATCAATCGGAAGAACGAATTCGAACTTCGCTCCTCCCAGACTGGTTTCGGCAAGGCGAAGTTCCCCGCCACAGGCTTCTGCGAGCGAACGACTCACAGCAAGTCCGACTCCTAGGCCGTCGGATTTCGAAGTAACGAAGGCTTTGAATAGATCGCTGCGAACTCGTTCGGACACTCCACCTCCATTGTCGTCGACGAACACGTGAACCGCTTTTTCTGATCTACGAACTGCAATCTCGATCACGGGATCGGGCCGTCCTGCTGTCGCGTCAAGCGCGTTCGCAATGAGATTCGAAAGGATCACTTCTATGAACACGCGATCCGCGCGAACGGTTGGAAGGTCGCGGTCTATGTGCAGGACAATCGACTCGACGCCGACCCTCTCCGATCTACGTAGTGCCTCGACCAGCTTTTCGACGACGGGCGGCAGTTCGAGCGACTCGAGCTGAGGGTCTCGGCCGGCATAGAAGTTCCGCAAGCGACGGAGGATATCGGAGGCGCGTAACGCTTCATCCGCCGCCTTGCGTAATGTTGGAGCGAGTCGCGCATCATTGCGACTGCCGTCCGCCATCATGATTTCACTGGCACGGAGATAGCTGACGAGCGCGGTCATTGGCTGATTGAGTTCGTGAGCGAGTGTCGATGCGAGCTCGCCTGTGGTTGCGGCACGAGAGGCGCGCGCCAAATTGGCTTCGCTGTCGCGTAACTGTTTCTCGCGCTGCAAGGCGAGGCGGGCCGAGTTTTCACGCTCCGTCACTACGGCTCCAAGCGCAAATCCTGTGACGAGAAGTGTTGACATCAAAAACTGCAGATCGACTAGCGGTGCCACTTCCGATAGACGCTGAACGCCCACCACTAGACTAATCTGCAGTGCAAGTGCCGCCAATAAAAAACCGGGTATTCCCCAGATTAATGCGGCCGAAATAGCAGGTACAAAGAATAGATAGAAAAACCGTAAATCACCTGGATTGCCAACGAGAAATACCAGCGTGAAGGCGGCAAGCAAGCCTAACAAGACGCCAGCGAAAGCAGCGGGCCGTGTCGCTATAGCTCGCAAGAGAAGTGGAGTGTCTGCAAATCGCAACAACAACGGCGTGAGTAGAAGAATTCCGTTGAGATCGCCTACCCAAAAACGAGCGAGAACCGAAGCGAATTGATCTGCAGGAACGAGGCTCGCCAGCGTGTATAGGCCAACACTGGCCGTGCCGGCGATGATGGCGGTGACTGATGCTACGGCGATGAACTTCAATGTCCCGCTGAGGGTCGCGACATCGACGATCGGTACCTTTTTTCGCAGCAACCATGCCGCACACTGGTACACGGCTGTGATACTGATGACTTGAAGCGGCAGAATCCAAAAGTGCATCGGAATGCCGCGGATAACGATTTCTGAAGCCAAAAAAGCGGCTGCAACCCACCAAAAGTTGCCGCGATAGGCATATAGAAATGCGAGAACCAATCCAGTCTGAGGCGACAGCGGCGTGATGCCGAGCTTGAGGACGGGTTGGACATAACTGACGGCATCCAGTGCCAAGTGCATCGTGAAATACAGCGCGATTAACCACGGGCGCGCACGCACATGGTTATCTCGAGTTTTATTTAAAGAGTCTCGGGGGAACATTGCGTCTGAGATTTTGACGATGGCGTCCGTTGATTAAGTCGAAAAAGCTTAGGCGCCGGCCTGCAAGCATTCAATCAGTGCATCCGGGTAAGGGCCAGCCCGGATTGGCGCCCATGTGTGCACTGCCGTAAGTTGTCTTACGAGCGGGCTGATTCGCTCAATTTAATGACCTAGCAGTTCCCCGACCCGCAGGCTGCAATGTCTGCGGGTCGGGTTTTAATGAGGGATAACCATGGCTCGAATCAGCCGCCTGGCAGCGATTCTGCTGCTGATCTGCTCTGCGCCCGTCCAGTCGGCGCCGTCAGCCACCGAAAAACTCATGGAGTCTGCCGAGCGCAATCTCACCGAATGGACCAGATGGTCTGGTTCGGTTTCGAGCGCGGGCGTCGCTCAGTTGAGTGATGAGAGCAGAGCTGCCCTGTATCGAATTCATTCTCAGACTCAGCGGTCAGTCCGCGCGTTGACCATTGCTGCGCGCGATGACTTTAGTCGTCAATTCGCGGCTGGCTATCAGGAATTTGCTGCGGCGTTACGCAACTTGCATCGCGCTGTGGTGCTTGGTCACGATGCCAGCAACGATTTAGCTCAATCCTTGGCCGAAGCCGCCGAGCTCATGGCGATGATCAAAGATATCGAAACGCCAACAGCGCAACGAGAGTCGGGAGCAGCGCCGAGAGAAACAAGCCTGTCGGACTGACTGCGCCTTCATCAAAATAGCGACGCAGAATTGCGACGCCCGCCGGATTTGGCGCGTTGGCGATGATCGTCAAGCCGCCGCCGGTGACCGCGCCGGCAACCAGCGAGTATTTGAACTCGTCTGAAAGACCGTCGACCAGTGAGCCAAGATAGGTAAGTGCTGCGTTGTCCGTGATGGCTGTCAGCGCGGTGGCACCATAGAACACGGCATCGCTACTCATGTTGACGAGTAGTGGTTGCAACCACCATTGCTGTTGTCCGCCGAGGACGACGAGACCTCCCAAAAAGAAGGCGACTAGCAATCCCTCGCGCAGGATCAAGCGGTCTTGGTGGGCGGAGTAGGCTGTGGCGATTCCCATGAACAACAAGAAAAGACCGATGAAGAGCGGCGGGTAATGCGCAAACAGCACGATGCCTGCCAGGATTGCAATATGGATCACGACCAGCGCCGCCGGCACCACCGGACTTTCCGATCCGGGCTTCTTGTCGGTTGAAACCTGCGCCAATTCCTTCGCGAACAGCAGTGTTACCGCGATGCCATTGACGAAAACGGCGACCGCTGCCTTCCAGCCAAAGTGCGTGAGCATAAAGGCCGTATCCCAATTCCAGGTTCCCGCGACCATGAGTACCGGTGGGGCGGCGTAGGCGGTCAGCGTGCCGCCGATTGAGATATTCACGAACAGCACGCCAATCGTGGCGTACTTGAGCTTGGAGGAGATGTCTTTCGAGAAGAACTTATCCGCGAGCATCAACGCGGCCAGCGTCATAGCAGCGGGCTCGGTAATGAAAGACCCGAGCAGGGGGACGACAGTCAGGACGATGAAATAGGTTGAGATGCCGCCCTTGCCCGGGATGAGTTTGGCGAGCACTTCAACCAGCTGCTTGGCGGTTTGAAGAATCGGCCTGGTCGCCGCTACCACCATGATGACAAACACGAACAGAGGTTCGGTGAAATTTCGGGAATTGACGTATTGCTTCATCGAGTCGGTGCCGTCGATCAACACCATGGTGGCAGCCAATACCAGCGCCCAAAATCCGAAGACGATCTCGACTTCGCCGAGCAGATGCCAGAGGCCGCTGTGGGCGGGTCGCGTATGCGCGAGGTGCTCGAAATACTTCGTCGAGAACGTGTGGATGATCGCGACCGCAAACAGGGCGGCAGCGATGATTTGCATGGTGCTTGGGTTTAGGGCGGTCATAAAGGCATTTTAGCGGAGAGCTATTGGAGCCGGGGTATACTTCGGAACCATGGATCCTCAATCAGTTCAGACGGCCGTTACGGCCTCCGTTTTGGTGGGTTTCATTGCGTTGGAACTCGCGCGCGGGCGGTTCTTCCCTCGGCAGGCTTCGCGCGAAGACAACCGGTTGGACGTGGCTGTCACGCTTTTGTTCCCGATGATTTCGCTCGGCGTACTGGCTACGTCAACTGGGCTCGCATTCGTGTTGATGCCGGAGTACCAGGGGGCACTGGCTCATTGGCCTTGGTGGGCGATGGTGCTGACGCTGCTGATTGCCGACGATCTGACTCAGTACTGGTGGCACCGCTTGTCGCACACCAGTCGTTTTTGGCCGTTGCACCGTGCGCATCATTCGGCGAGCTACATGAGCGTGC
>JAFMIT010000127.1 GCA_017853815.1 Actinomycetota bacterium | reverse complement strand
ACCTGGCTGACGAGCACAGGCCGTATCTACTATGCGAATCCCATTGGCTCTGTCGGCAACTCGTTGTCGTTGGCCACGACGTATGCACACGTGATTGGGTCATCGCTCGTGCCTGCAGCGCCTACCAATCTGATGGCGACAGGTTCGTATGAACGCGCCACCATAACGTGGGACGCCGCGGGACTGACGTCGTGGCGTGTTCTCGTCGATGGAGCTCTGCGTGGCTCGGCGTCGACGAACTCTGCGACGGTGGCGATGTCTCCCGGTGTGCACACAGTGAGCATCTGTGGAGTTGCGACCGCGACCAACGGTACGTACTTCTCGCGCCGGGCGAATGTCGAGGTGACGGTCGCCCCGAAGATGTCTCAGACCATCAACGTGACTGGACCGACGGATCTCCAACTCACCTCGCCGACTGCTCAGCTGCAAGCGTCGGCGACATCGCTGCTTCCACTGACTTTCGCGAGCTCCACTCCGACGGTCTGCTCCGTCAGCTCGACGGGGTTGGTGACGGCACTGATGGGCGGCGCGTGCACCATCGTGATCAATCAGTCGGGCAACGCTGACTTTGCGGCCGCGCCGACGGCGTACTTCGCACTGCAGGTCGCCAAATCTGATCAAACCATTGCGGTTGCAGGACCCAACGTGGTGACGCTGAACAATCCCACGGTGCTCAACATTGCATCTTCATCGAAACTGGCTCTGACCTACGTGTCATTGACGCCAGATATCTGCAGTGTGACTGCGGAAGGTGTGCTCACAGGTCTTGTGCTCGGGACTTGCTCTCTTGAAATTTCGCAGGCAGGCAACAGCGCTTTCAATCCTGCGGCGACCATCACCGTCGACATCGGTGTGAAACTCGCACAATCGATTAAGTCGACTCAGCCTGCTGATCTGGTTGTTGGTGGCTCTACCTTCACCGTTGAGGCATCTGCATCATCGACTCTGCCGGTGGTTTTCACCTCTTTGACGAACAACATCTGCTCTGTGGATGCCGCCGGCACGATCACAGGTCTGGCGGCTGGTGAATGTCGAATATCAGTCACTCAGCCAGGCGCGGGCGACTACGCGGCGGCACCCGAGGTGCTTCTGACATTGCGCGTGCGATCCACTCAAAACATCTCCGCCACGGTTGTCGATTCTCTTGTCCTGACCTCTCCACGCTTCACCGTTTCGGCCTCCACAACTTCGTCTCTGCCGCTGACGTACGTGAGTCTGACGTCTGCTGTCTGTTCGGTGTCGAACGCTGGTGAACTAGTAGCGCTGACTGAAGGCGAGTGCCGCATCCGAATTTCTCAAGCGGGATCTCTCCTGTTTGTCGCGACGAGTCGAGACTTCACCATCTTTGTTTCGCGAGCTCCGCAGTCCATCAATGCTCCGAGTGCCTCCACACTGTTGCTTGGCGGCACGTCGGTGTCGCTCGGAGTCAGTGCGACTTCGAATTTGCCTGTGCTGTACTCCTCGGAAACTGTTGATGTGTGCAGCGTGTCGAGTGGCGGCGTTGTGGTGGCGATTGCGGTCGGCTCCTGTGTCATTCACTTCAATCAAGCCGGATCAAGCACGTATCTCCCCGCCGCTGAAGTAGCGGTGACTTTCCCGGTGCGCGTACCGCAGACGATTACGGCATCTCAGGTAGCTGGTTTGGTGGCAGGCAAGAGCCTGGATTTGAGTGCGTCGTCCAATTCCACTTTGACACTGGTTTACACATCCAACACGCCGGTTATTTGCTCCGTATCGGCGTTAGGTGTCGTCAGCACCACGAGGGCTGGCGAATGTGAAATCGTGCTGTCACAGTCTGGCGATAACTATTGGGCCAACACCACCAAGACGGTGCGCTTTGTTGTGACGCTCGCGCGTCCGACGGTTGTGACCAAAGTGGTGGCGGCGTCTGTGCTTGGCGGCACGTCGGCAAAACTGAGATTGACGTGGTCGAAGCCAGCGAATGCGACAGCCTCAACGCCGACGTCCTACGTCATTCGGTGGCGTTCAATTTCTGCGAGGGGAGTGGCGTCAGCGTGGAAGACGGTGACGATCACGAAACTCCAGTGGTTCTCGCCGACGTTTGCGCGTGGCACGACGATCAACGTGCTGGTAGCAGCGAAAGGTGCAGCGGGCACCGGACCGACCGTCAAGGTCCTCAAGAAGCTCTAAAAAGCACAACGCCCGCTGCTCATACAGAACAGCGGGCGTTGTGGTGCTCTTTAGACTGGAGGAGCGCTTGAAGAAGTGCTGCTCACTGGGGTCCACGAAGGATCCTGGGTCGCGGTTGGAGAATTCCACAGCGCGCGAACCTTGACTGACGCCGAGCTTCCACGGCCGGTCAAGAAGCCGCCGCTTTCGTAGTAGACGAACGGGCTGTTGTCAGCGTATGGACCAGCGTCACGCGTGTTCGGCACGAACACAGCGACGTAATCTGGATCGACCCATGGCGTGTTGGTGATGCCGCTGCCAAGGCCCTGATCGCAGACGACGAAGATGGCAACGCCAGTTCCAGGAGTCGCTGAGTTAGTGCTCTCGTAGTTGGTGATGAATGGCATGCAGCCACCTGAGGACCATGAGCCTGAGTGGCTGGATTCAGAAGCTGACTGAGTTGCAGCGGTAACAGCTGATGCGAAGGCTGCCTGCGGAGCTGACAAGACGCCATAGCCCAAGGGGTTGATGCCCTTAAAGCGGAATTTGACGAAGCCGTCTTTCCAGGTGCCGTTGATAACCCAGTTGCCGCCATCGAGAGATGCACTGATGTTGGCGTCTGCGGTGTTGTTTGGACCAGCGACAGTGCGGGTGCCGGTTGCGCCGAGGCCGATGCCGTTGTAGCTCGCGAGATTCACCTTGCCCTGAGCGGTGACTTGGATTTGGGTGCCCAACATGATGTATGACGGTGCACACGCTGCAAGCATGCTGGCGACTGCGACGCCAACTGCTGCAACAAAGATTTTGCGTTTCATTTCTCTGCTTTCGGTTCGGATGCAGGAAATGACTTCTCCCGCAGTGCGGAACCTAACCTCACAAACTGACAATGTCTGCGGCTCGCGGCGATAAACCTCTAAACTTCTCACCACAGAGCGTGTGCGCGCTTTCCGACTAACAGTTCGAGAAAGAGTTCGCGATGTCGCCGAAAAGTGCATTTGTCCGTTTCCTTATTTCTGCCGTCTGGTTGGGGCTGTTCGGATTTGGCCTCGTCGCACCTGCCTCGGCCACTGTCGGCGCGTGCAACTCGGATGCGACTCAGATTTGTGCCGACATCAGCGCATTGAGTTTCACCACGAATGGAACCAGCAGTGGAGTTTCTGCCGGCAAAGCGACCGCGAAGATCAATGCCACTTCCTTTTCTTTTCGCTTTGCCTCGAATGCAGGTCTCGCCCGTAAATGGGTGACCGTCGGCTTCTTTGACATTTCGCGCGGCATTCATCTGCTGCCTGCTGTCGGCGATCCCACTGAAAGCAAGGCGTGCGCGGCGACCGGGGTCATCGGCAAGAGTTGTGTGGTCCAGACGGACGCTGAAGGTTCCGCCACTTTCAGCGTCAAAATCTTGAACCCTGAGGTCGGAAAAGGCTTTTCGTATCTGATGTCTGGACCTGCAGGGTTCTCGTCTGGTTCGGTGCGCATCAACTACACGGTCACGGGCACTGACAAGGTCGCTCCAGATACCTGCGGATCTGACCAGACACGCGTCTGCGGGCCGATTACTCGACTCTCGATGACACAGAACAACAGGTCCATCAAAGTCGCCTATTCCGACAAGGGTGCTGGCGCAGCGACGCTGTCGACTGCTCCCGCCGAAGTCACATTCCACTACACATCGTCACCTGAGTACGCCTACAAGTGGATGTTCATGAAGTTTCTTAATGCGGCGAGCGGTGTCCTCACCATCATCGACGCGGGCGATCCCACATCGAGCGAAGCGTGTGGTGCGGCGGACGCCGTCGGCAACGGCTGCCTCATCCAGCTCAACGGTGCAGGGTCAGCATCATTCATCGTGACATTCGCTGGTGGCGGTGCAAACAAGACGGTGCAGTACGAACTGGCCGGCCCCATGTTCGATTCGAAAATCGTGACCATCAGTTTCGGTGCCGCAACTGTGTTTGCTACCGCACTGGCAGCGACGCCAAAGATCTCCGTGGCTGGCACCAGCGGAATGATCAAACTCATTGTTCTCAACGCGAAAGGTAAAACGGTGCTCGTTGCTTTCGCAGGCGCACGAGCTGTGAGGTTTACGCCGACACTCGATAGTCAGACCTTCTACTTTCCACGTTCGCCAGGTCAAGTGAAGGTGGGCG
>JAFMIT010000126.1 GCA_017853815.1 Actinomycetota bacterium | reverse complement strand
GCGCGCGAGGGGATCGCCATTGCCAAGTCGCACACCGAGAGCTTCAGCAATTTCAGCAGGTCGGCACAAACCGGTGCGCTGTTCGAGTGCGACGAAATATGTGTTGACGGAATATGCCGTTGCTTCGCGCATGTTGAACTTGCCCGACCGAGTCGAGTTGCGCGCGGTGTACGGCGGGAATGCGGCGCCGTCTGTGCAGTTCACAAACTTGTCGAAAGTGTTGACGGGCGGAGAAGAGATTTTCTCGGTGGAGGAGATGCCTTGTTCAATCGCGGCAGCCAGCACAAACACTTTGAAGGTGGAACCCGCCTGCATGCCGATAGTGCCACCCATCGCGCGTTCCACGTTGTAGTTGTACGTCGTATTGCCTTTGCCGTCGGTGCCCCACCGCCTGTTCTGCGCCATCGCAATCACATCGCCAGTGCCTGGTCGAATCATCGTGATGGCTGCGGCCTTGCCGCTGGGATCCTTAATGGGAATGTACTTCTCTGTCGCGGCTTGGGCAGCTGCCTGCGCAACGGGATCAAGAGTTGTCGTGATCGTGAGGCCGCCTTGGCGAAGGAGTGCGTCACGCTCCGCAAGAGTGTTGCCGAACGCAGGGCTGCTGCGCACAACGTGCATCACATAGTCGCAGTAGAACGGTGCCGATGACGACGTGCATCCATTCGAGTTGGTAGAAGGCACGAGCATGTCAATCACGTGTACGCGCTGAGCTTTGGCGGCCTGCGCCTCGGTGATGTAATCCAATTCAGCCATGCGGTTGAGAACGACATTGCGTCGGTTCTCCGCGCCCTCAGGATTGCGGAACGGGTCATAGGCGTAGGGCTGTTGCACGAGGCCGGCGAGCATTGCGGCTTCACTCAACGTCAGTTTGGATGCTTGCTTTGAGAAGTAGCGGTTGGCCGCAGATTCAACTCCGTAAGCACCCGATCCGAAGTACGCAATGTTGAGGTAGCCCGCAAGAATTTCTTCCTTGGTCATAACTCGCTCAAGGCCAAGTGCGTATCGCAACTCACGAATTTTGCGAGTGGTCGTCCGCGCGGTTGCCGCTGCAGCCTGGGCGTCGTCGTTGGCCGACGCGACAAGAATGTTTTTGACGTACTGCTGTGTGATGGTGGAGCCACCCTGAACCTGCGACCCGGTGACCGTACTAACCAGCGCGCGAACAGTTCCTCGGAAGTCGAAACCAGAATGCTTATAGAAGCGGCTGTCTTCGATAGCGACAATCGCTTCGCGCATAACTGGCGCAATTTGATTCAACGTCACTTCTGTTCGGTCTTGGTAATACAGCGTTGCTAGTCGCGATCCATCGGAGGCCAGCAGCACCGTCTGCTCGGGCAGCGGCGGTTTGGTGAGCTGCGACGGAATCGATTGGAAGCCAGTCAGAGTCGTGTTAGTCGTGACCCCAAACAGCACCAACAACGGCAAAGCGATACCCACGACGAGTACACCGGCCACAACGCTGACACCGATCAGCAAGCTGACCAGCTTGAGGCGAAGCCGTCCATCGGACATGAGTCCAGCCTAAAACTCCCGAGTCGGACACGATAGATGCGCGCCGTAGGCTTGGACAGACATAAGGAGAAAACATGAGCGTTGTTGAAGCCCGCCTCGCAGAACTCGGCCACACCCTGCCAGAAGTCCCTGCCCCCATTGCCGCGTATGTCCCAGCTACACAGACTGGCACGTTGGTCTTCACCTCAGGTCAGCTCCCAACAGTCGACGGAAAACTCCTCGCCGCGGGTCTCGTCGGTTCCGCAGATGGCGATGTTGATGTCGACACGGCGCGCGCATGTGCAGAGCGTTCAGGACTCAATGCACTCGCGGCCGTCAAGAGTGTTATCGGCGATCTCGATCGCGTTGTGCGCATCGTCAAGGTCACTGGCTTCATTGCTTGCCGTCCAGATTTCACCAACCACTCAGCCATCATGAATGGTGCGAGTGAATTGTTCGGTGCCGTGTTTGGTGATGCTGGCAAGCATGCGCGTTCATCTGTCGGTATGTCTGCGCTCCCACTCGGCGCACCGGTCGAAGTCGAAATCATCGTCGAGGTTCGCGCGTAACCTGCGCTCGCGCGACTTATCAACGACAATACGCACTCCTAGGAGGTCACAGCAGTGGATAACCCAATTAACAGAGCACCTCTCTTTGCTGCTCTCGACGCTGAAGCGGCAGTTGCTCTGCGCGCATCAATGTCTGAGGTTCGCGCACGCAAAGGACAGGTCTTCTTCGTTGAGGGTGAACCTGGTGACCGCCTGTATGTAATCGCTGAAGGCAAAGTGACTCTTGGCCATAGCGCAAGCGATGGTCGTGAGACGCTGCTTGCGGTGCTTGGACCTGGCGAAATGTTTGGTGAACTGAGTCTTTTTGATCCGGGTCGTCGCACCGCCACTGCCACCGCACTCACCGACGCAGTCGTGCTCGGTTTAGGTCGCGATTCTCTACGCCCGTGGCTCACTGGTCGTCCTGAAGTAGCAGAAAAACTCTTGCAGGCGCTCGCACAACGTTTGCGCCGTACCGAGGACGCGATGGCTGACTTGGTGTTCTCCGATGTGCCGGGTCGCGTCGCTAAGGCTTTGCTTGAACTCTCTGACAAGTTCGGCGTGTTTCGCGATGGTGAGCTTTTCGTTGAACACGACATGACTCAGGAAGAACTCGCCCAGCTTGTCGGCGCATCACGCGAAACCGTCAACAAAGCGCTTGCCGAATTCGTGAATCGTGCGTGGCTACGAGTTGAGCAGCGCTCGGTCACCATCTTGGATGTAGAACGTCTTCAACGTCGCGCGAAATAGTGCGATCCTCGTGAGGGGTTTCGATGGCTCGCAAGCCCAAAGTTGATACATCGAACGCAGCTGCCGTCCTGCGCATCCTTAAGAAGCATTACCCCGATGCGCATTGCGAACTCGATTTCACCAACCCGCTGGAATTGTTAGTCGCGACGATTCTCTCGGCGCAATGCACTGACCGCCGCGTCAACATGGTGACCCCCGCACTGTTTAAGAAATATCCGACGGCGAAGCATTACGCGTCGGCAAAGCGCGAGGACGTTGAGAAACTCATCGCGTCGACTGGTTTTTATCGCAACAAAGCGACGTCCATCATCGGCATGGCGCAGAAAGTATGCGCAGATTT
The DNA here is from genome assembly GCA_017853815.1 of Actinomycetota bacterium. Lineage (GTDB taxonomy): Bacteria > Actinomycetota > Actinomycetes > S36-B12 > UBA5976 > JAFMIT01. The sequence goes on along the minus strand of JAFMIT010000126.1, from coordinate 1,147 downwards.
TGGTGGTGAAGTTCCTAACAATCTCGATGATCTCGTGACCTTGCCAGGTGTCGGCCGCAAGACCGCCAACGTTGTCCTCGGCAACGCGTTCGATGTACCGGGCATCACCGTCGACACACATTTTGGGCGACTCGCGCGTCGGTTTGGGTGGACTGTGCAGACCGACCCAGTGAAGCTAGAAATGGAGATGAACGCACTCTTCAAGCCCAAGGACTGGACACTTTTGTCCCACATGCTGATTTGGCATGGCCGTCGAATCTGCCATGCGCGTAAGCCAGCTTGCGGCGCTTGCCCGATGGCGAAATACTGCCCTTCGTTCGGGGTCGAAGGACCAGCCGATCCCGTCGAAGCCGCCAAACTCGTGAAGACAGAAGGACGACTATGAAGCGCATGTTGATCGCTGTGCTTGGGTTGTTCTTCTTGACGGCATGTTCCTCAGCATCTACGCAACCTACGCCGACCAGCACCCTCTCGATGCAGGACTGCTCGCGTTACATGGTGTGGAGCTCGACAGCGAGTGGCGAAAACGCGCTGCCAGATATCGGCATGGAGTGTCTGCAGGGCACGGACGAACTCCGAGTCTCTGCCCTCAAAGGTCCGATGATCATGCCTGTCTGGGCCTCGTGGTGCATGCCATGTGCACGCGAAATGCCTCGCATTCAGGAGTTCGCAGACCTGTACGGCGATCGCGTCGGAGTACTCGGACTCGCGCTCATGGACACTGAAGAGCAGGCAATTGCAGGAAGCCTCAACTGGGGCGTGACGATTCCGTCGATTGAAGACCGTGACGGCGCATTCCGTGCGGACTTTGGAATCCAAGCGCCGCCGACGACTCTCTTCATCGATCAGTCGGGTCACATCGTTTACCGACACATCGGCGAAATCGAAAATCTTGCATCGTTGAAGACTCTGGTCGCAGAGCATCTCGGTGTCGAGCTGTGAGTCGCCCTTTGTGGGTTGACGACATCGCGGCGGTTCTCCCAACTCTCACGGCGTCAGATATTTCTCGATTCGTACCGCCTGCCGATTTCGCGGGTCGCGAATCGGCGGTGCTGATTTTGTTCGGTGAATTTCAAGGCACGCCAGACATCGTCATCATTCAGCGCAGCAAGACTTTGGCGCAACATCCAGGTCAGTGTGCTTTTCC
>JAFMIT010000022.1 GCA_017853815.1 Actinomycetota bacterium | reverse complement strand
ACCGAAGCGATCACCCAAAACTTGCGGCGATGACCGATCAGCTTGAGCACGGGCACTTGGAGCAAAACAATCGCGATGGTGTTCGCGCCGAAAATGACTCCCAACCACTTCGGTGAGAGGCCGAGATGTTGCGTCACAATGATGGGCAAACCTGTACTGAGCGAGGCGTAACCGAATGTCAGTGTCGCGAGCGAGCCAACCGCGAGAAGTACAAACTTGCGGTCACGAAAAACTTCGCGATAGCCACCTGCGCTTTGTGCAGCTTTCTCTTCGTGCGTCAGGGAGAAATCAAATTTCAGCGATGCCACCAAAGCGAGGTACAACAGGAACGTTGCAGCATCAATCCGGTACAGCATCTCAAACGACGCGGCAACGCCAGGCGTCACAATTGCCGCAGCCAGCATCCCGCCAAGACCTAAGCCAAGGTTAAGCAACATGAAGTTAATCGCGAATGCCTTCTGACGATTTTCTTCCGGCACGATGCGGGTAAGCATCACAGACTGAGGCGGCCACGACATTGTGGTTGCAAATGCAATCATGGTGCCGACGATGAGCGCCATCGACTGAGTTGTCGTGACAGACCAAAGAAACGTCGCTACGGCATCGATGCTTAAGCCGATGAGGAGAATCGGTTTTGGCCCAAAGCGGTCAACAAGTGCACCAATCGGACCCGCAACTGCGATGCCGACTGCTGCTTCGAACGACAGCAAAAGCGCACCGAAAGTATTGGAGAAGCCGCGGATGTCATGCAGATACACCAACAGCAACGCCATGGTGAGACCAGAGCCAAGTGCGTTGAGCAACACTCCGAGGAATATCTTGCGCGCAGGCGAGTTGAGCAACGCTCGGTATTCCCCGATCGTTGTGGTTTCAGAGGTCATACAGCGAGAAGTCCTGCAATGTTGTGCGTTATTGGCGCGCGGTGTGTGGTCACGATGGAGAGATGACCTTCGCCAGCTGCTGCGTGAAGTTCCGACATAGGAAGGTGCTTATGCAGCCAGTCAGCGTGAGCCGCCGGCACCATCAAGTCCTGGTCGCCTTGCCAAATGTGGACAGGCACGTTGACATCGCGAACTGAAAAACCCCAAGGCAGAACGAAAGCCAAGTCATCGTCCATCCACCCGTAAAAGCCTCGGACAAAAGCCTGCGTATTGGCAGCCACCATTTCGTACGCGTAATCCGACTGCAAGATTTCGAGATCTGGCGCACTGATCAAACTGTTGCCTGGCTTGCGAAAATCTTCCACCGTGGCCTTTGCGAAGCCGGCCGCGTTTGCGACCATCCACTCTTCCAGCACTTTTTCGCCAGCAAGTGCAGCGCCAAATTCGATTTCGTTGTCTTCGCCCATGCCTGCGAGGAAATCGAGATCGTCTACACCGTATTCGCCGACGCCAGCAATCACCACTATTCCTCGGCAACGTGAATCGAAAGCAGCAGCAAGAGCGTGGGGTCCGCCGCCGGACCAACCCACAGCGACGAATTCATCGATACCGAGCTCGTCGTACACCTGCGCCAAATCGTCGTTGACATCAATGACCGTGCGACCCGCCTTACGAGAACTGGTTGAGTAACCGGCACGGCTGTACGAGATAGCGCTGATGCCTTCGGCCTGAAGTTCGTTGATCCACACTTCCCACGTCTTCGCACACGACGGAGTGCCGTGATGGAATACAACGGCTTTCGATGAGACAACGTCGGTCGAGTACACCTCAAGAGTGCGGCCATCATTCAAGGTAAGTTCGCGAATCTGCATGTCGTGAACCTACACAACTAACTCTGCGAACGAAACCACCGCGAAGACCTGAATTGTTCGACCGACAATTCAAAGATCAACTCGAGACCGTCTTCTTCATCCATCTGCTCGCCGACCAATGCGAAATCAAACTTATTCACGAGCGCAATCGACGCAAGGTTGGTCGGGCTGACGGTGTATCGGAAAACGGAGACCCCAGAACGCTCGGCCGCCCATGACCACATGAGGCTCAGAGCCTCCGCGCCAAAGCCTTGATTGTGATGAGACTCGTGAATGCCGAGGCCAATCTCGACCATGCCACGTTCATCGGGCACACCGTGAAAAGAGATCGAACCGATGATCTCGCGGGTAGCACGCAACACAATCCAGCGAACGAACCAGATGTTGACGGCAGGGTCTTTGCGCACCTGCGGTACGCGCCATCGCAAGGGGCCCTCACCATTTTCGAGCATGCCGAATGGGTTGGTGATCTGATGCCGAGCAATGATCTGCGAGGAACTTTCCGTTTCGAAAAGCTCAATCAACTCATCCGCTTGAATATGGATGAGCTCGAGACGTTCAGACTGCATCGGCGAGAAGACCTCGGCGTTTCAGCAGCGGCTCAATCACAGCGTCACGGCCACGGAAATTGCGGAACATCTGGAGTGAATCAATCGAACCACCGCGACCCAAGAGCTGTTGGCGGAAGTGTTCGCCATTGGCGCGCGTCAGGCCACCATTCTCTTTGAACCACTCGACCGTGTCTGCATCGAGAACTTCGCTCCAGATGTAGCCGTAGTAACCGGCTGAATACCCGCCCGCAAAAATGTGTGCGAAGTAGGTCGAGCGATAGCGAGTCGGGACCGCATGAAAATCCAGTCCGTAGTCCGCAATCGCTGCGGCTTCGAAATCATCTACTTCGGTAATGCCTTCGATGGAATCCAGCTCATGCCATGCCAAGTCCAAGATGGCGGCGGCGAGGTAACTTGTCGTGGCATGACCCTCATTAAACGTCGATGCGGCTTTGAGGTTATCAATCCACTCTTGAGGTAGACGTTCGCCTGTTTCGTAATGACGGGCGTAGTTATCGACTACCTCCGGCCACAGAATCCACATCTCGTTTACTTGTGATGGGAACTCAACAAAGTCGCGTTGAACGTTGGTCCCCGAGACGCGCGGGTACTTCACCTGTGACAACAAGCCGTGCAACGCATGCCCAAACTCGTGGAACAGCGTCGTGGTTTCATCGAGGGTCAGAAGAGTTGGAACACCTGCTGGTGGTTTAGGCACGTTCATGTTGTTGAGCACAACAGGCAATTGATCGAGCAAATAGTTTTGATCAACAAAGCTGTTCATCCACGCGCCGCCGCGCTTTGAGTCGCGGGTGTAGAAGTCGCCGATGTAGAGGCCAACCTTCTCGCCTTGCTCGTCAGTTACCTCAAATGCGCGCGCCTCTGGGTGGTAGGTCACGATGTCTGGGCGCTCGGAGAAATTGAGGCCGTACAACTTGTTCGCTGCGAAGAAGACACCGTCGCGCAGTACGCGCTCTAGTTCGAAATACGGTTTAATGGCAGTCGTATCAACGCTGTACTTCTCAACGCGAACCCGCTCTGAATAAATGTCCCAGTCCCAACTCTGCAGCTCAAGCTCGTGACCCTGTGAACGTGCTGCGTCTTCAAGCAAGGCCGCCTCGGCGCGTGCATTGCGTACCGCGGCTGGCGCAATCTGGCGGAGCATGGCGTGCACGTTGGAAGGATGACCGGCCGTCTGGCGCGAGATTACATACTCAGCATGATTGGCCTTGCCGAACAGTTTTGCGCTCTCCGCTCGCAGTTCCACCATGCGCAGCAGTGTCGCTTTGGTGTTGTTGTCGTTATCGCGATTCGCTTTTTGAAGTGATGCTTTCATAATCTTTTCGCGAAGTTCGCGATTCTTCAGCGACTCCAACACGGGATTTCCGCTGAAGTTGACCGCGCCGATGAGCCACTTGCCTTCCAGTCCGCGTGACTGTGCGAGAGCTGCCGCGGCGGCAATCTCGTTGTCTCCCAGGCCTTCGAGTTCAGCAATATCATCCACGAGAACTGCAAGATCATTCGTGTCGGCGAGCAACTTCTTGCCAAATGCCGTCTGCAACCCTGAAAGCTCTTCATTGATTTCAGTAAGACGAGCACGCTCAGCTTCGGAGAGATGCGCACCAGCCTGAATGAAGTCTTGGTAGTACTTCTCGAGGAGCCAAGCGTCTTCTTCATTTAACCCCAGGCTTTGCTGGTTGTCATACAAACTCTTGATGCGCGAGTACAACGCGGGATTGAGGTAAATCGCATCACTGTGCAGCGCAAGTTTTGGAGCTACCTCAGCTTCAATCTCGTCAATCGCATCGCTGGTGTCACTCGACGACTTGTTGAAGAAAACCGCGGCGACACGTCCGAGCAGCAACCCCGAAAGCTCCATTGCGACGACAGTGTTCTCAAAAGTTGGAGGCTCTGGATTGTCCACAATTGCTTGGATTTCCGCGCGCTGTTCTTCCATGCCTGCATAAAAGGCGGGTAAGTAGTGCTCATCGCGAATCAACGCAAATGGGGGCATCTCAAAATCGAGAGTGCTACGCGACGCAAATGGATTTGAGGTATCAAGAGTCATGGCGCGAGCCTACGACCCCTGAAACTGCACTTTGATTAGGCGTCGGTGTACAAAATCTCCGCTGCCAGTTCGCCGAGCATGATGTCGAAACCATCTCCGAATAGCCGTCGAGAGTTGGTGCCAAGTTCGGCTCGAAGAGCCATGAGTTCATCGCGTTCGCGAGTGGTCGCAGTCAGCTGCCCGCTGCTATTGACTGAACATGCGTCGAGCACGTTGCCCATTCGATCGAGCCACTGCCCACCCAAGGCGTACTTCTCCAACCATGGAGAAATCTCATCTCTCAAAAGCGGGGCGCAGTAGCTGTCGGCCGTGATTCGGGCGTGTGCAGTCGCGATGGTGGTCGCACCTTGATGCGCCGTCGCGGCAGCATCGGCCGGACGACCCGAGCGCCATGCCGTCGAACATTCGCCAATGATGGCGTTGAATGCAGGTGACCAGGCACCGGTGAGTCCCAAAGTGTTGCGGAAAAGTTCTCGAGTCGCTGCCCGATCCTCGACATCGGGAATCGCGTCGACCAACACCGCTTCCCATGATGCCCACGGGTCATAAGAAGTTGTTGACCAGAGGTAATCACCAATCGTGCCGAGCGGAATGAGTGACGCTTCGAACAATTCCATTGGATTGGCGAGGAGACCCGCGGAGTACCGATGTAGGCCAGCTTCGCGACCGTCGACTGGTCCGATGTGGAGCCGATTCGACATGGAGCCATCGTTGACTGGGTAGTTGTCCCAGTAGAACGGTGGGCGGCGGGTACTGCGGTCAAAAATCACGGCATCCGAAATGTCGAGGTAGCCGCTACAGATCTCTCGCCCAGTCCACATCACATCAATCTGTGGATGCAACTGATCGCCGAGCACATGCAAATACGGTTCCGTGCCACGACCGGCGTAATTCATAGGGCAGAGAATCAGGTGCGCACTCGGCATCTCATCGACGAGGACCTGTCGGACACGATTAGCGAAGTCGGCATGCGCGGCTGCGATGTTTGGGTATCGCTCAATGTCTTGAGGGTCCTTCAAGGTATCTGGAATGTCGTCGAGAAGTAGTCCAAAGTGCTTGGCGCCAAGCGCAGCCAACTGCATGAACTTGGCCACGACTGCAGCAACGTCTGCATCATCCGAGTACACCACTGATAGACCCGGCGAAACACATGCCGACACATCGACGCCATGTAAAGCGCCGCGAGATATTAATTCCGACAATTCCGCAATGAACTCACCGTTCAGCGGTTCGCGCCATTGAAAACGCTGCCAGTGTGCGTCTTTCGGTGCGACAAGGAACATGTTCATTCCATAGTCGCCGAAAGTCTCGACACCTTTGAGTCGTTGCGCAGGAGACCACGGAGTGCCATAAAAACCCTCAATGGTTCCGCGGTAACGGAAGTCTGGTTTGTCGGTGACATCCAAAGGCGAGCTAGCACCAGAGACCACCCATTTGCGCAGAGAGTTGAGTGCCCAGCGAAGGGAATGCGAGTCGGTGACGTACGAAGTGGCCGAAATCTGGGTGCCGTTGCGGTCGGCCACGAGACGGAAGGTCTCGCGAGTCATGACATCGAATCGTTGAACAGTGAGATTGACCTCAAACGAATTGAAGTGCCGGTGATGACGACTAAAGAAAGCGTTCACCATTTCTGTTTGGAATGACGATGCGCCGTGAACCTGCATCAGAGTCCTCTCACGTGTCGGTTGTCAGCTTGCCCATTGGGCCGCAGAGCGAAAATCTTCGCGGCGCGCGTGGGCATCGTCAAACAATCTAGTTCTTGCTGGGCTAGAGCCTGCTCCCCATGCCGTGTGTGCAGCATGAATCAAAGCACCAACCACGGGTACCACCTGAAGAATCGAGGTCTCAAAACGCAGACCAGACTGAGAAACCACCGTCTGAAACACGCTATTGAAGATCTTGGAGCCCGCGGTATGTAATCCCCCAGCACACACCAAGCTAATCGGGGCACCTTTGAAATCCAACTGCGAGACGATTCCAAGAACGTCGCGAGCATGTTGTCGTGCGACTGCCTCAATCACATCCACCGCACCGGGATCGCCAGTAGCGGCCAAATCAAAAAACAGTGGCGCCATCGCCTCAGACAAATCAAAACCGTCGCGGGCGACCGCTTGGAAGATGTTTTCTGGTGTCGTGAAGCCAGTAGCGGTCAAAATCTCTGCCAGCATCGCCGTTGTAGGACGCTGGCCGTGATGCATTTCGGCAAGAATTTTCATTGCTTCCGCAACAATCTGGCCGGCACCTCCACCTTCACCCAGCGACATTCCGAGTGTCGCCGAGGTGTTGACTCCATCGCGAGCGACCGTCTTGCCGCCAGTTCCTGCAATCGAAGCGCAGCCCACTCCGTCGAGAGTTCCGGCGTACAAGACCGCGAATGCATCGTTCATGACGGTTGGAGTACAGCCCAAACCGAAACTTCCCACAATGCCTTGCATGACGTGCTCGTCAGATTCCCAATCAATGCCAGCGAGTGCAAACGTCGCAGCCGTGATGTCTTTTCGATGGCGACCGCTTTGGCCCAGCGCCCCATCCACCGCTTTGGTCAGTGCTAGCGCACTGGCATCAAGTCCTACACGCTCCCAGTTGCCAGTAGCGGCCACGCCGAGTCCGAGAATGTTTCCTTCACAATCCATGACCGCTGCGTGCGTCTTTGTTCCACCAGCATCAACACCCAAAAAGAGGTCAGTCATCGAGGCCTCCGAGCAATCCACGATGTTCTTCTTTGAGTCGCTTCCACACTGATGGTGCAACTGACAGATCTGGTCCGAGCGGATTCGTGATGAGCGCCCGAATCGCAGAATCCTCATCTGCATCTACCGCTGCTCGGATTGTCAATAGCTCGAAGTCCTTCACAGAGCGGACTAGCGCGTTGATATCTGGGCGCATAGCTGAAGTGGCGAGCGGCTTCGCACCATCAGCACTAATCACACACGGCAACTCCATCACTTCGTCAGGATTCATGCCGGGCACCGCACCGTCATTGCGCGCGTTGACGATATGAATCGTCTGCGCATCGGTCGCAATGTCAGCCATCAGTTCGGCCGCCGAGTCGGAGTAATACGCACCGCCGCGCTTCATCAAGTCTGCTGGCTTCTCGGTGAGAGTCGGATCTGCGTACTGCTCCAACAATCCCGCTTCGATAGTCATGACTTCACTGGCACGCGTCGGATGATTCTTTTGGTAGCGCAGCCACTGTTGAGTCTCGTAGTAGTAGAGAAGGTAATAGTTCGGAATCGCCTTGAGAATGTCGATGTTCTCAGGCTGCCAGATTGGATCATCATCACCAGGAGCTTGTTTGCCCGTTAATCCGCGAAATCCACCAATCGCCGACTCCGAGATGTCGCTGCCTTCGGCTTTGATTCCGCGCACCCACGACAAGTGATTGAGTCCAACATAATCAAGTTCAAGATCTTTAAAGTCATAGCCAAGCGTCGTGGCGATTTCGTTTTTTACATTCCATGGAACGTTGCACAGTCCAATGGTCTTTAACTTTGGACGTTCCCGGAGTAGAGCTTCAGTGACCATGCCCGCTGGGTTCGTGAAGTTGAGTAGCTGCGCCTCAGGTGCAACGTCGAGAATCGCATCCGCAAGCCTTAGTGCGACTGGGATGGTGCGCAATCCTTTAGCAAAGCCACCAACGCCGACAGTCTCTTGACCCACGAGGTTGAACTCGCGGCCGAGCATCTCGTCGCGATGACGCGCTTGTTGTTGGCCGATGCGAAATTGACTGACGACAAAGCGTGCGCCTCGTACAGCTTCGCGATGGTCACTTGTTGTGTGAATATCGATGCCGCCGCCCGAGTGAGCGACCATCCGCCGTGCAAAACCAGCAACCACATCGAGACGCTTTTCGTTGATGTCACACAGAGAAATCTCTGTCACCGGCAATCGGTCACGCCGACGCAGCACACCATCAATAAGTTCAGGTGTGTACGTGGAGCCGCCACCGATTACCGCAAGTTTCATCGCACCAACTCGCCGACCTCTCGGGCCGCCTGATACGCATTGGAACGCTCTGAAAAGACAAGATCCTGAGCAGTTTTCGTCCCGAGAGCAATGCCACCGAGCAGAACAGCATTGTCACCGAGGCTAGAGACTTCAATGCGTGGAGCAAACGGCACAATGCGCGCAACTGCAGCTTGAATTTCGGCGAGCAAGACGTCTGCCTGGCGACCGATACCGCCGCCGAGAACCACCAGCTCAACGTCAACAACCGCTGTGATGGTTGCGATGTACAGGGCGATGCGCTGAGCAACATCCGTGACTACCGCGACCGCTAGCGGATCTTTGTATCGAGCAGCATCGAAAATTGCGATTGTTGAATACGGCGCAGAAAGACGGGTGTCTGGGAAGTTCGGCGCGAGTTTCTCCGCCAAAGCTTCGATGTTGCCACCACTCGGATCAGTTCCGGCGCGACGATTATCGAATGGTTCTCCAAAAGGAACGTAGAAAATTTCGCCAGCCGCACCGCGGTGACCACGGTGCAACTTTCCATTGAGCGAAAGACCAGCGCCAAGACCAGAGCCGACCGACAGCACAGCAAAGTTCTCGACGCCTTTGCCACTTCCGAAGTTCTGTTCGGCGATCGCGACGAGATTCACGTCGTTTTCGATAATCGGGGTGCAATGAAACTCGCGAGCGACAACCTCTCCGAGTGGAATGCCATCGAGGTCACTGATGGTGCCGGCAATCGCAATCTGCCCACCCGTTTGGTCGACGACGCCGGGAGAACCAACCACGACACTGACAATCTGCTCCAGCGTCATGCCGGCTTGGTGGAGTGCCTCAGTCACAGCTTCATTCATTTTTTCGAGCACGCTACCGAGGTGCACGTCACTGATAGCGACGCTGACGCTGCTACGAATCTCACCATTGAGGTCCGCAACTGCGGCGCGGAGGAATCGGGCACCAATGTCCACGGCGAGAACCGCACCAATATCTGCAATCGCGGAATACATCGCGCGAGCTCGACGCGGGTCGTCCTCGCTTGGAATCTCTTCACGAACCAAGCCGACTTCAATCAACGAACGCAAAACTTGAGAGGCAGTCGGCCGCGACAAACCGGCAAGGCGAGCGACTTCCGCGGCGTGTGCCGCACCGTTTTCACGCAAGCAGTCGAGCACACGCCGTTCGTTGAGCTCCCGAAGGTAGGAGGGCACGGCTTGGGCTGACGGAGGTGCCATGGGCTTCCCTTGCTGTTCTAGGCGGTGCGGCTGATTGAGTCTTGAGGAACTTATGTTAGTAACCTTTTGATTTTTCGTAAGGATACTTTACAATAATGTAACAGTCCGTCAACCGGGAAAGGCAAACTGTGAACTTCCACATTGACGCCGAAATTGTGACTCAGCCAGAGAATTGGCTCGAAGCTGCTCGAGTCGCCCCCAACTACGCAGACGTCTTGCCGCAGCCCGGCGAACGAGTGGCGGTGGTGGGTTGCGGAACCTCGTGGTTCATGTCGATGGCTTTTGCCTCCCTCCGCGAGTCACTTGGCCTTGGTGAGGCCGACGCCTTTACCGCGAGCGAGATGAATTACGAACGTAAATACGACCGCGTGATTGCTTTGACTCGCACCGGCACAACGACCGAAACCGTCGGCGTCTTGGAGCGTCTCAAAGGTTCGGTCCCCACGGTCGTCATCACCGCTCAGACAGACTCCCCTGCGACCGCCGCCGCGGACGACGCAATCGTCCTCGAATTTTGTGGTGAGCAATCCGTAGTTTCCACTCGCTTTGCGACGAGCAGTCTCGCGCTGCTGCGCGCCCACATTGGCCAGGATCTTTCGCCAATCTCTGCCCAAGCAGCTGAGATGCTGACTATCCCTGTTGATGAGCTGGCGAACGTGGAGCAGATTTCTTTTCTCGGAACCGGCTGGGCAATCGCCATGGCATTTGAAGCCGCACTCAAGACTCGCGAGACCGCACAGTTCTGGGCAGAAACTCACCCTGCAATGGACTACCGACACGGTCCGATTTCGATTGCCCAAGCAGGTCGCTTGGTCTGGTGCTTTGGTGAACCACCGAAGAACCTTCAACGAGATGTAGAAGCCACGGGGGCTCGCTTCGAAACGCGAGACATTGATCCGATGGCTCACCTCGTGCTCGCCCATCGCACGGCCGCCGCGATTGCACGGTTGCGTGGTGTGAACCCAGACCAACCTCGTCATCTCTCACGCTCTGTTGTTCTAGTCTGAACACATGAGTTTGGTCTTCGCGCTTGATATTGGTGGCACGTACATCAAATCGGCGGTCGTTGATGTCGCCCAGGGATTGCCTGCTTCAGTGTCGACGGTTCAAAGGACTGCCACTCCTGTCGGAAATGACAATGGTGCCAAACTCGTCGCTCAGTTAATAACACTGGCAAACGAAGCGATGGCCGCTCACGACATCTCCGCTATCGGCATCAGCACGCCAGGTGTTTCGGACGAAGCGGCAGGAATCATTCGCTACGCAACCAACCTGAAGGTGCGCGATCTCCACTTGAAATCGCTAGTGCAGGACGCGACTGGATTGCCTGTTGGCTTTTCGCACGACGGTCGAGCCTGCGCGCTCGCAGAATCTCTCGCAGGCGCTGCCCAAGGTCATACAAACTTTGCTCTCATGCCAATCGGCACGGGAATCTCTGTTGGTCTCATGATCGATGGAGTTATCCCGACATCCGATGGATTCATCGGCGAAGTTGGTCACGCCAACACTGGTCATGGAGTGCTGTGCGAGTGCGGCCTTGTTGGTTGTCTCGAAGCAGTTGCATCGACCTCCGCTATCGCCCGTCGATACAACCAACGAACTGGTGAGAACGCGGATGCGAAATATGTCGTCGAAGCTGCGCATCACGGAGACGTGATTGCTATCGAAGTGTGGGATGACGCTCTCGATGCTCTTGCCTTTGCGTGTGATTGGTTGATGAATACTTTGTCTCCAGAAGCGATTGTGTTTGCTGGTGGCTTGAGCGCAGCGGGATCTCAGCTGATTGACCCTCTTGAGACTCGCATGAACGCACGCATTGGTTTTCAGCGACGACCAAAATTGAAATTGGCTCTGCTCGGTGACGATGCTGGTGTTCTCGGCGCTGCCGCTGTCGCCATGCGCGCCTCAGCAGGAGACTCCGCATGAGTCGCACTTTTACTGCAAACAAGATCGTGACACCGGGCGGTGAGATTTCGCAAGGGTGGGTCTCGGTAGACAACGGCACCATCACCGCGATTGGCGAAGGAACACCAACGTCGGCAACAACGCACTTGGACGGCACGATGCTTCCTGGCTTCGTGGATATCCATTGCCACGGCGGAGGTGGCCACTCCTTTGATGATCCCGCTGGCGCGGCAGCAGCGGCGGAGTTTCATCTTCAACACGGAACCACGTCTATTCTCGCGAGTCTCGTCAGTGCACCTATCCATGATCAGCTGCGATTGTTGTCAGCCCTCACTCGACTGGTGACCGACGATGTCATCGCTGGTGTACATCTCGAGGGACCGTTTCTTTCGCACATCAAATGCGGTGCGCAGAATCCAGCAGTGCTGGTTGACCCAAGTCCAGAGGCCGTCTCACAACTTCTTGAGTTCGCAGGCTCCTCGTTGCGCTACATCACCATCGCCCCGGAACTACCAGGTGCACTCGAAGCAATTGAACGCCTGACTGCGGCCGGCGTCGTTGTTGCCTTAGGGCACTCGGATGCCACCGCCGCCGAGGCAGTCGCGGGTCGCCAGGCCGGAGCCACTGCAGTGACGCACCTTTTTAATGCGATGCGCACGGTTCATCACCGCGACAACGGACTTGCAGATGTGGCACTCATCGATCCACTGCTCTCAACTGAAGTCATTCCTGATGGAATTCACGTGGCCCAAATGGCAATGCAGCTCGCTGCGACTACCAAACAGCACCGGTTGGTCGCTGTGACTGACGCAATCTCCGCAGCCGGAATGCCAGACGGCGACTATCGCCTCGGCGGTCTCGACGTGACGTGCGCTGATGGAGCAGCTCGACTCACTGGAACTAACACTCTCGCAGGTAGCACGCTCACTATGGATCGGGCATTCGCCTACCTGCACACAGTGATGGGACTCAGCCTCACAGCAGCCGCGCACGCCACCGCCACCGAACCTGCCCGAGTTCTTGGGCTTCATCATGTCGGGACTATCGAAGTCGGCAAACAGGCTGATTTCGTTGTGTGGAATGACGGATTGCGCGAAGTCATCAAAAAAGGACTGCCGATCCGCTAAGCAGATCGGCAGCCCAACATCGGCTTGGAGGATTAGCCCTTCACACCAGTCAACGTGACACCTTCGATGAACACGCGCTGGGCAAAGAAGAAGATGATGATGACTGGCAGCATGAACAGAGCCGACGCTGTCATCATCAAACTTGTATCGACATGGTGCAGCCCGCGGAATGCGTTGAGACCAATACCGAGTGTCCACAAATCTTGATTTTCAACCAGGTACAGCAAAGGTCCAAAGAAGTCGTTCCACGAACCGAGGAATGCGAACAAACCAATAGCCGAAATAGCTGGTTTGGCGAGTGGCACAATGATCTTGAGCAGAAGTTGAAACTCGGAGCAGCCATCGATGCGCGCTGCATCTGTGAGTTCTTCTGGGATGCTCACAAAGAATTGGCGGAGTAAAAAGATTGAGAAAGCGCCGGCAAAGAATGACGGCACAATCAAAGGCAGCATCGACGGAATCCAGTGGAGCCTGGAGAAGATGATGTAGACCGGAATCATCGTGACCTGACCGGGCAACATCATCGTCGACAAAATCAAGATGAAAGTCGCCTGACGGCCTTTCCAGTGGAGGTGCGATAGCGCATAGGCAGGAGGAACACTCGAAATCACGGTACCGATGGTCGTCATCATGGAGATGAAGAACGTGTTCCAGGTCCACTTCAAGAATGGGACCGCAGTGAAAACTTGCGAATAGTTATCCCACAAGAACGGATTTGGCCAAAGCTCACGATTCGAAGCCTGATCAAAGCTCATCACTGAAATAACGAAAACCAAGTACAACGGGAAGATGAACATCAGACCAAGAGTGATGGCACCTGAATGTGCTGCAACTTGGCCCAAGAAGTCCTTGATCTTGCGATTGCGTTTAGCAATCTGAGACGCGCGAAGCTGTTCGGGGCTGCCGAGATATGTGCTACTCATTTGAACAACGATCCATTCGGGTAGTGAACCCAACGCTTCTGAGTGCGCAGGATGATCAACGTGCAGAACAACGTGATTGCGAGCAGCACCCATGCGAGCGCTGAGGCATAGCCCATTTCATACGCCCGGAATGCGGCGTAGTACACATGCGAGGCGTAGAAATACATCGAGTGCGAATAGTCGTTGACCTGTCCGGCTGCGACGTACGCCTGGGTGAAGTACTGGAAACTGCCAATCACGCCAGTCACCGCGGAGAAGAAGATCACCGGTGTCATCAAAGGCAACGTGACATAACGAAACTGCTGCCATCCGTTGGCGCCTTCGAGACTCGCGGCTTCATACAAACTGCGAGGGATATCGAGCAGACCTGCCAAGAAGATGATCATGGTGTCGCCGATGCCCCAGAGGCCGAGAATGATCAAGCCCCACTTCGACCATGCAGGATCCTGGAACCAATAAGGCGGCTCTTGAATACCGATCTTCTCGAGCAGCATGTTGATGGTGCCGAAAGCTGGATTGAAAATGATGGTAAAGACCATCGCGCCTGCAACGGTGGGAACCATCGAAGGGATGAAGTAAATAGTGCGGTAAATGCTGCGACCATGACGAGGCTTAGTCAAAAGCCAAGCGCTAAAGATTGCGAAGCCAATGCGCAGCGGAATGCTGACCGCTGAAATCCATACGGTGTTCTGAAGCGCCTGCCAGAAATCGGGGTCTTCAAAGAACATCCGCTTGTAGTTGTCGAGCCCAATCCATTCAGGAGACTCAATCAAATTGAATTTAGTAAATGACTGATAGAAGCTCGCACCCATCGGATAGACGGTGAAGCCAAGAAAACCGAACAGCCACGGTGACATGCAGAAGAAAATAAAGAGCCAGGGCGTCTTTAATTTTGCCTGCTTCGGAGCACCGGCCCCCCGCTTACGCGAGGGGCCGAGTGCGATTCCTGAAGGAACTGTCATGCGTATTACTTGTTGCGCGCGATGATCTGATTTACACGCTTCGCGAGGTCGCGAAGTGGGTTACGAATATCGCCGACAGTGTTGGCCTGCCATGCAGCCATCAATTGCTGGAGACCAGTTTCTTCAAGGTGCTCACTGGTGTTAAGCAATGGGTGGTAGCCGGAAAGCTTGTGGTTAGAGATGTCGTAGAAGGTCTGGTAGAACGATGGGTAAGAAAGATTCGTTCCAGTCTTCGTACGTGCTGCAAGCAGTGATGATGGGTCACCGTTTGCGTTGGCCCACGCGAGTGCGAGGGTCTTGTCGGTCGCAATGCCCTTCAAGACGATCCATGCATCCTTGAGATTCGTGGTGCCGCGGGAGATACCGAAGGTGTTGTTGCCCATCACGCCTGAGCCGTAGTGAGTCTTCAGGAGGTTTGGTGCCACTGGCAGTGGAGCCGTGCCGAAGTTGACTGCAGGAGTAGTGCAAGGGTTGAGATTCCAGCCTTCTGGATCGCACCACATCATTGACATCCAGTCAGCGTGAGCGAGCATCGCAACGCGACCCTTGATGAAGTCGTTGTTGCCGCCCCAGAAGTCGCCCGAACCAGCGATGAACTTCTGAATCTTGCGGCTACCTGCTGAGAAAGAGCCATTGCCGTAGACGGTGCGAATGAATTCGCGCTGCCATGCAAATGCCTTGGCCCAAGCTGGGTCGGCAGCGAATGAAGACTGGCCCTTAGCGTTGAACCAGCGAGCGCCAAACATGTGGCCCAAGAAGAGAGAAGCCATGTCGTTGTCCATGAAGCTTGCCCATGGGATGTAACCGGCGGTCTTGATGTCGCCGTTAGCTTCAAAAGTGGTGAGCTTCTTCGACGCTGCAATCAACTGCGTGGTCGTCTTAGGGACTGCAATGCCCTTGGCCTTCAAAAGGTCCTTGTTGTAGTAGAAACCAAAGATTTCAGAGCTGAAAGGCAGAGCACAACGCACATTGCCCGAAAGGGTCGTGCGGATTGAGCCTGGGGTAAAGGTCTTGGCCATGTTGAGTGGCATGTTGTACTTCTTGCCAGACACCAAGTCATTGATGTTCTGCCAAGCACCCGTGCCACAGAACCAGCCGACGTTGCCGGCACCGTTTGCAACTGAGATGTCTGGGCCATTGCCTGCGTTGATCGCTGCAAGCGACTTCGCCATATCAATTTCGCCGACCAATTCAACGGTCAAGCCTGGGTTTTTTGCTTCAATGCGATCGACAGATGCCTGCCACATGGCGAGGTTTCCGCCACCGAAAGGCACCCAGACCACGATCTTTCGCTCTGCTGCCTGCGCCGCTGACGTAGCCCCGATGAGGCCGCTAGCGAGCAAGGCTGACGCTACTGCTGTAGCGATGAGCCGGTTCTTCCTCATAGTTTTTCCTTCTTGCTTGGGTAGGTCAACCGCGGCGCTGGCTTTAGTTGTTAGTAAACCTACTGTGTTGTGTTAAGGTAACTTACACTACGCAAACAGGTTGTCAAGCGTTTCCGAAAGGATTCTTGTGGCTCGTCGGACAAGATTTTGGACAGTAGCCCTGGTCAGCCTGACCTGTCTAGCCCTCAGCGCCTGCTCCTCGGGGTCGCCATCGCCTACTAAAACCGAATCCAGCTCGCCTGCCGTCGCTTCCGCCGACCAGCTCGGGCTCAAAGGAGTCCTCTTCTTTCACAGTTACAGCGACTACTCCGCGTGGGACTCCAAGCTCTACGGCCTAGATCTCACCTCCGGCAACCTCAAACAGATCAACCAGGGCTGGACATCCATGATCTCGCCCATGAATGTGCACCTCAATCCCGCGGGTGACGCCATGGTCTTTATGGGCTCGCCCGCCGGTCTCAACGAACCAGAGTGGGATGTCTTCGTGTCGCATTGGGACGGAACATCTTGGGCGGAGCCCGAGAACCTCACTGGACCAAACGGCATGCGGGATGAGGATCCCAAGTTCTCCCCCGACGGACTCCGTATTGCCTATAAGAACGACGGTGTGCTCGCCACCATGAACAGCGACGGCTCGGACAAGCAGCTACTGACCATCGGTGCCGCTGAGTCTTCAATCCCTTACTTCACCGCCGATGGGTCCGGGATCATTTTCGATCGCGAAGGTTCCGTGTGGCTGAGATCGAACAATGGTGATGAGAAAGTTCTCTGGCAAGCCAGCGATACAAAGGCGTATTACGCCGTCGGTGTCGACGCAGAGAAGTTTCTGTTCACGGAGGTCCAAACGTCGCACCATGACCGCACGATGTGGGGTTATTACGACGGTCGAAAAGCCACGCCGCTCTTTTATGCAGACGAGACGTGCGACAACTCAGATCCGTTCCCGTATGAGGATGGATCGCGCTTTATTTTCTACGTGACCGGATGTCCGTTCATTTACAAAGGCGGCTACAACCTCGCTGTGGCAGATCAACTCACCAAGAAGTCGTACACCATTGATGACATTAACCCGGACGCAAACAGCAATGTTCAAGAACTCGGGCCTACCTGGTCGGCCAACGCTAAGGTGAACTCATGACAGCAACCACAGTGTTTATTGGCGATAGCGTCACTGACTGCGGCAGACTCAATGAGCCGCCTTACGGTGACGGGTATGTGCGTGACATCGTCGATAGCGGTCAGCTCGAGGGCTCAGTGATCAATGTTGGTACCAGCGGTCATCGGCTCGTCGATCTCAAGGCCCGATGGCACGACGATGTCCTTGCTCATGTGCCGACTCGTGTCTCCATCGCCATCGGCATCAACGACACCTGGCGACGTTACGACGACAACGATCCGACGTCTGTCGAGGATTTTGAACGAAACTATCGCGAGGTTCTGGATTGGACGCTCGAGATGGGTGACGTCGAATTAGTTCTTTGTGAGCCGTTTCTGTTGCATGTCCAACCCGAGATGGTCGGCTGGCGAGAAGATCTCGATCCAAAGATTGACGTAGTTCACCGACTCGCGGCTGAGTACAACGCAAAGCTGGTTCCGTTCGACCGGCACCTCAATGCTCTAACAAAATCAGTACCAATGGTCGAAATCGCTGACGACGGTATTCATCCAAGCGTTTTCGGTCACCACGAGATGGCCATGCTCTGGCTAAATTCCGTGCTCTGACGCTGCAATTTAGATTCGTGCCGAAAAGCCGAACTCATCTACCGCAGCGATTGCACTTAGAGGAACTTTGATGAGTCCCTCAGGCATCGAAGGCACTTGAATCCACACTCCATTCGTCCGCTGCACAATGCGACCAAACGCTTCTGCAAAGACCACGGTTGGCCGCAATTGATCGTCAGCCAACAACGTGAAATCGGCGTACACGCCACTTGCTGAAGTCAGTCGGCGAGGTGTAATCCACTCAAGCCGTTCTCTGAGGTAGTCGTGGGGTTGAGCCATCGGCAGCGCCCGCATTACTTCGTCGATTGCCTGCTGTTGAGAGAGTCCATGGCAGTACATCAAGAATGCAGCAAGAAAATTGGGTGTGCGGTTATGGGTGTGAACACAATGCAGAAACACCGTACGATCTTCATCGAGCCACTGACGCAACTGCATCGATACATCGAAGTACTGAAAATCGAGATGAATATTCTTTTCTGGTTCTACAGCGTCCATGACTCGGACTGTGAGCTGATGTGGATGCCCAACGGGGCTTTCGGCAACGCCAATGCGCGAGAGCGAAATCACAGCATCGAACGGCGCTGAATCGACTCCCAGACTGCACTGCTCGCCGAGGACAAGATTTGGTTCACGCTCGATCGACCAGAAGGTCCCGGCACCACGATCTGTTGGATGATAGAGACGATGAGCCGACGGCCATCCTTGTGAATCATCGCGTCCGCCCTGCACTGTTAACACTGCAAGCCGAACCAAATCAGAAGCGGTGTAGTTCGGGAATCCATGAATCTTCGTTACCCACGCACTAGGGATAGCTGACTGACCCCAACGCGCACCGAGCAAACCTCCCGCAATCGC
>JAFMIT010000125.1 GCA_017853815.1 Actinomycetota bacterium | reverse complement strand
CGCTGGAGTTCGCGCGCCGCTTGCTCTTTGTTGAGAATTCGATCAAACCCTTGGCCAATGATGATTTCGACAGACTTGTTATCGCGCGAATCTTCAACGAGGTAGGCGTCGGGAACGTATGCCGACAGCAATCGCGCAATCAAGACGCCTTTAGGGCCGTAGTGAATTTCGGCCGGGTCTTTGACCGAGTCACCTTCAAAATTGCCAACACTCGCAATCTTGAATCCGCGATCTTTAAGCACGTCCGCAGTGATTCCCGCCATGCCGACGCGAGCGGAGCCATTGAGCACGGTGATCTTGACCTCGCTGGGCTTGGGAACCACATCTGCTGGGATGACCGCAAGCGTCACGCAGGCGACCGGAGTTTGACCTTCGGGAGTGGAGCTTGTGAGCGAGTGGGTAGCGAAACCAGCACCGTAGCCGACTGCAAAAATGCCAAGAACTCCTACGCCAAGCAGGATTAACCGACGGCGGCGTTCAAACCGCTTCTGGCGAAATCCAAGTTCTGGCACAGGAGTCCTCGCTTTTGCTCACTCACAAAGTGAAGTGGCGGAGGATGCGGGATTTGAACCCGCGAGGGCGTTAACCCAACACGCTTTCCAAGCGTGCGCCATAGGCCACTAGGCGAATCCTCCGCCGCGAAGGATAGCGGTGGCCGAATGTCTCAGCCGACCGTGGTGGACCACATGCGAGGTGCCTAGACTTAGGAACGACCCCTCGCGCGGCGTTATCCCGCCTAACTCCCCCAGGGCCGGAAGGCAGCAAGGGTAAGCAGGCTCTGACGGGTGTGCGAGGGGTCCCTTATTGGTCCATTTGTCGCTGCCAGAGGTTAAGGTCTCGCCGTGTCTCTCGCGCTCTATCGCACCTATCGTCCAGGCAAGTTCGCCGATGTCATCGGGCAGGAACATGTCACGACGCCGCTGATGCGCGCCTTGGCATCGGACCGTACACATCACGCGTATTTGTTCTCAGGTCCACGCGGTTGCGGCAAGACTTCAAGCGCGCGCATTTTGGCGCGGTCGCTCAACTGCGCTCAGGGTCCGACAGCCGAACCCTGTGGCGTGTGTCCTTCGTGCATTGATCTCGCGCCGAACGGTCCTGGCTCTATCGATGTCATTGAACTTGATGCCGCGTCCAACCGCGGTATTGATCAAGCACGAGAACTTCGTGACCAGGCGATGTATGCGCCGGCTGGGTCGCGTTATCGCATTTACATCATTGACGAGGCGCATCAGCTCACGACCGAAGCGGCCAACGCGTTGTTGAAGTTGGTTGAAGAACCTCCCGCACATTTGCGTTTTGTGTTTGCAACGACGGAGCCTGAGAAATTGCTCGGCACGATTCGTTCGCGTACGCACCACTATCCCTTCCGGCTCGTTCCGACTGCTGTTTTGCAGGAGCATTTGGCGCGCGTATGCGAGGCTGAAGGCGTTGCCGCTGATCCAGCCGCACTTGCGTTGGCAGCTAAATCTGGCGCGGGCAGTGTCCGCGATGCGTTGAGTGTGCTTGGCCAACTTGTGGGTGGCGCGGGCGATGCTGGCATCACGTATGAAGATGCCGTGAAGCAACTCGGCTACACCGCTGATTCTTTGTTGGATGACATTCTTGGCGCGCTCGCGACTCGCGATGGTGGCGCCGTGTTCCGCATCATCGACGACGTGGTGCGTGTGGGTCATGATCCCCGCCGATTCACGACAGATTTGCTCGAGCGGCTACGCGACTTGATCATCCTCAAGGCGGCACCAGATGCGGCGACGCACGGCTTGATTCATCAGCCAGCAGATCGTTTGCAGGTGCTCGCACAACAGGCAGAAGCGATGGGCATTGCTGAGCTCAGTCGCGCCGCGGATTTAGTGAGCGATGGTCTGAGTGCCTTGCGCGGTGCGACGGCGCCTCGGTTGCACCTCGAACTCTTGGCGGCGCGCTTGCTCGTCAATTCTGAAGGTGACACCGCAGGAGTGGTGGCCCGGCTCGAAGGACTTGAACGCAAAGTGGCTCAAGGTGTGGTCGCGTCTGGCGCACCTGCCGCGAGCGCACCGGCTCCAGCTGCGCCTGCGCGCCCAGCACCGCCTGCGCCACTTTCTAAGGTGGCACCGGCGACCGCGGCAGCACAAACAACTTCGCCCGCACCAGCTGCCGAACCTGTTGCTGTTGCAGTCGTTGAGGTCACTGAAGATGTTGCGGCGACGGTGGCAGATGCTGTTGTCGAACGTGTTGTTGAAGCCATGACACCACCACCTGCGGAACGAGTTGATCTGGCATCGATCCAGGCACTGTGGCCGGCGGCGGTTGAAATCATCAAGTCATTACCGACTGGCGGTCGGCTCGCATGGATGAGTGCACAGTCAGGTTGGCCAGTCGAAGCGACACCAGCACAGCTGACGATTGCTTTCGACAATATGGGTCCGTTCAACATGGCCAAGTCGCGCGGCTTCGATGCGGTATTTGCGCAGGCTGCGAACCAGGTCATGGGTCGGTCGTTCACAGTCGTGTTCACCCACGATCCATCGCTCGTGATTCCGTCGGACGATGCACCCGCCGCCACGCTCGCACCACAGCCTGTTGCGGCCGCGCAGCCAGTAGTCGAAGAAGTCGCGCCGACCATCGAACCGCGTCGCATCATCGAAGAAGTTGCCGCTGAAATTGCTGAACCATCCGTGGCGCCAGAAGAAGACATCCCGAGCGAGGATGATCCGATTTCGACGACAGCGAGTGGTGCCGCATTGATTTCTGAGATGCTCGGCGGTCACGTGATTGACGAATACGACGAGAAGTCGAAGTAGTTGTTGTGTACGAAGGCGTAGTTCAAGATCTCATCGACGAACTTGGTCGTTTGCCTGGCATCGGCCCAAAGTCTGCGCAGCGACTTGCGTTTCACATCCTGCAGGCTGAGGCCACCGACATTCGTCGACTTGCACACTTACTCGAAGAAGTAAAAATCCGCGTCAAGTACTGCGACCTCTGCGGCAATGTGTCTGAAGAAGATCGCTGCCGCGTGTGCCGCGACCCTCGCCGCGACGACAGTGTCATCTGCGTCGTCGAAGAAGCCAAAGACGTTGTGGCCATCGAGCGCTCACGCGAGTTTCGCGGTCGGTATCACGTTCTCGGCGGTGCGATTAATCCGCTGGAGAATGTGGGACCTGCCAACTTGCGTATCAAGGAGCTCCTGACCCGCCTGCAGGACGCGACCATTCAAGAAGTCATCCTCGCCACCGACCCCAACATGGAAGGCGAAGCGACGGCTACGTACCTCGCCCGCCAGCTCAGCCCCCTCGGCATCAAAGTCACGCGCATCGCGACCGGCCTGCAGATGGGCGGCGACCTTGAATGGGCGGATGAAGTGTCGATTGGCAGGGCATTTTCTGGTCGCAGATCGCTCAACGAAGGGTAAATCTCGTATGTTGAGATTGTTGAGCGTCTCACATAGTGAACTTTTCTGAAAAGCGGCTTTTGGAGCCGTCAGACTTCAGCCAACGTTGAAGACATTCCTCACGGAATGCCTCCCGAAAGGTTGAATGATGGGACTCGTAGTCCAGAAGTACGGTGGCTCTTCAGTCGCTGATGCTGTCTCCATCAAGCGAGTGGCTCAGCGCATTGTTGACACCAAGCGGGCTGGCAACCAGGTCGTGGTCGTGGTCTCCGCGATGGGCGACACCACCGACGAACTGATCGACCTCGCGAACCAAGTGTCGCCGCTACCCGCACCGCGTGAACTCGACATGTTGCTCACAGCTGGTGAGCGGATCTCGATGGCACTCGTCGCGATGGCCGTTGGTCAGCTGGGCCACGAAGCGCGTTCATTCACCGGTTCGCAGGCCGGCGTCATCACTGACTCTGCTCACGGTCGCGCCCGCATCATCGACGTGACGCCGGGTCGCATTCGTGACGCCATCGACGAAGGTGCCATCGCGATTGTTGCTGGCTTCCAGGGTGTCTCGCAGGACTCCAAAGACATCACGACTCTCGGTCGTGGTGGTTCGGACACCACTGCAGTCGCGCTAGCAGCAGCACTCGACGCAGATGTGTGTGAGATCTACACCGACGTGGATGGCGTGTTCTCTGCCGATCCTCGCGTCGTGCCAAGCGCCAAACAACTTACGTCAATCACGTATGAAGAAATGCTCGAAATGGCGGCGAGCGGCGCAAAGGTGCTGCACCTTCGTTGCGTCGAATACGCGCGTCGCTACAACTTGCCTATTCACGTGCGTTCATCATTTTCAAACAAAACCGGTACCTGGGTCATCAAAGACCGTCCAGTAGGAGACGACATGGAACAACCAATCATCGCTGGCGTTGCACACGACCGCAGCGAAGCAAAGATCACTGTCGTCG
>JAFMIT010000124.1 GCA_017853815.1 Actinomycetota bacterium | reverse complement strand
GTGATGGTTCCGTCTGCGTTCTTGACGCCGCCCATGCCATCTGGAGTGCCTTGCCAGGTCTTTCCATTGATGGTGGTGCCAGACGACAGAAGTTGGGTAACGGTAGCGACTGCTTCTGCAACAGAAGGAGTGCGATTCATGTATTGGAGTTCAGCTACATCAGCAGATGCAGGGCCAATGGCGAGTGCGCCGGCTGCGAGTGCCGCAATCACAGCACCTGCCGTGGCAACACGAATATTGCGCGCCATAGTCAGAGATTTCCTCTCGGTCATTCCCGTTGTTGGGATGGCGCAAGAGTGCAGGTGAATGGTTACGTGCGAGCGAACTCAATCTAAGTTCTGGATGCCGTCTGCGAAAAGTTTCGGCGGTGTTTAGGTTACGAGAACCTGAACACGGTCGGTGTTACAGCGCCGTGATTTCGAACAACGTGGCTTGTTCGCTGGTGAGAATCGGAGCGACGACGCCAATTGTCGCGAGCGCCTGGCCGGTCAGCTCTACGCCCGAAATAGTCCATGGGGTCTGTTCAATCTGCCAATAGTGAGGTGTGCCAGCAGGTCGAACTTCTTCGATGCGGTAACGACGACATGGATCGAGCCCTGGGAAAGTGAGCGGCTGCGGGCGGGAGGTGGCAGTAACACCTTCTTGAACCATCGCGAAAATGGCGCGACTCTGATCATGAGCCACGACGCCATGCACCGACACCGCAGCTTCTGGGTGATCCACCCGCACCATGCGACCGCTGTGCAGGAACTCGCGGTTAGCTTTGTAGTACGCGGCCCACGAAGCCAGCAGCTCGCGCTCGTCTGCCGTGGTCTCCGTGATGTCCCACTCGAGACCCGCATGCCAGAAGAGGGACGTCAACGCGCGGAACGTCAGGCCATGCGTGCGACCCGTGGTGTGCGAGTGATGCGGGCCAATATGCGAGCCCATCAGTTCTGGTGGGAGAACCTGCGCAGTCCAACGCTGCATGCGCTGACGTTCGAGGGCGTCGTTGCAGTCGCTGACCCAGACGCGATCAGTGTGATCGAGAATGCCAAGGTCAATACGACCGCCGCCCGATGCGCACGATTCGATCTCAAGGCCAGGGTGACGACGTTTGAGTTCGTCGAAGAGTCGATAGACCGCTGCCGTGACGGCGTGGATTGCGGGATGACCCTCGTAGGCGGCATCGATCACCACTCGGTTGTGGTCCCACTTGAGGTAGCGAATGCTCGGGTACTCCGTGAGCACCTCGTCGATCTGGCCGAGCACGTGAGCATAGGCATCTGGGTTAGCAAGGTTGATGACCTGTTGTTCACGCCATTCGAAAGGCAAGCGGTCGCCCACTTGCAAAACCCACTCTGGATGAGCGCGGTAGGTATCAGAATCAACCTGAATCATTTCGGGTTCGAACCAGAGTCCGAATTCAAGTCCAACTTCTTCAAGTTTCTTCGCGAGCGGATGCAGACCTTCAGGCCAGGCATCGCTCGAGACAATCCAATCGCCGAGCCCTGAATGATCATCGCGTCGCGATCCGAACCATCCATCGTCGAGAACAAAGCGTTCAACGCCGATGCTTGCGGCCACATCTGCGAGGGCTGCCAGCTTTTCGAAGTTGTGGTTGAAGTAGACAGCTTCCCAGACATTGATTGTTAATGGTCGTGGACGACGAGGATGTGTCGGCCGCGCACGCATGTAGTCGTGGAAGTGTGCAGCGATTCCATCGAAACCGTCGGTCGAGTGCACGGCATAAAGCGTCGGAGTCGAGTACGACTCACCCGGCGCGAGAATCACTTCGCCTGGTAGCAGAAGTTCGCTCGCACCAATCCACTTGTTGCCATCAGGAATCTTCTCGAGGAAATGCCGTGTGTTGCCACTCCAGCCCAACGACACTGTCCAGACCTCACCCGATTGGAAAGATGCGGCTTCAGTATGTGCGTTGAAAGTCAGGGTGAAGTCGTGACCGGTGCGACCTTCTCGCGCTTCGCGAGCCCAGGTTCCGACGTCGATGCTGCGAGTCTGTGGATGAAACTCGCGCGACCAGTTGCCCGTGAAATCCGTGTGGTGCGTCGCATGAGATGCGAGCGGAAGTGCGATGTTGAGATCGTTAAGTGTGTAGTGCGCCTCGCCACGATTCGTGAGTACGTAGCTCAGTTTGAGTACGGCGTGGTCAGTCATCTCAAAGTTCGCGCTGAGCTCTAACTGTGCATCGACGTCTTCGCATACAGCGGTGAGCGTGTTCCCCGTGACGTCAGCAGTCCTCAGAGAAAAGCGATTCGAAAATTCCGTACCGGCACGATGACCGCTCACACCAGGCGTTCCGAAAAAGCCTTCGCCACTGTCGCGCGTGATGGTGGCGGGTACGGGCTGATCAAAAGCCGAATGTCCGCGACCGATTCGCTGCGCTTTTGCCAGGGCCGCAACATCTACGTCGCTGAGTGCACCGAGATCTGCTCCCCAATGGAGAACTCGCGGCGGACGCGGACCTGTCAGATCAACGACAAATGCGCTGCCGCCAGACCGCAAAACAGCGGCTGACGGCAGCGCATTCATCTGAGAACCTTGGAACTGGTTACTTGAGCTTGGTGCCGGTTGAGCGAAGGTCTTCGCAAGCCTGACTCACGCGTGCAGCCATGCCAGCTTCAGCCAACTTGCCGTAGGCACGTGGGTCGTAAGCCTTCTTGTTGCCGAC
Organism: Actinomycetota bacterium; assembly: GCA_017853815.1. Lineage (GTDB taxonomy): Bacteria > Actinomycetota > Actinomycetes > S36-B12 > UBA5976 > JAFMIT01. The sequence continues at coordinate 1,683 of JAFMIT010000124.1, read as the reverse complement.
TTCGCCGTCGATCTTGAGAACGCCGTCGTAGTTCTTGAACATGTGGTCGACGATTGGACGCGTGAATGCGTACTGAGTGTCGGTGTCGATGTTCATCTTGACGGTGCCGTAGTCGAGAGCTTCGCGGATTTCAGACAGCAGCGAGCCTGAGCCGCCGTGGAACACGAGGTCGAATGGCTTCTCCACACCGTACTTCGAACCGACAGTGTTCTGCAGGTCGTTAAGGATTGAAGGAGTCAGCACAACGTTGCCTGGCTTGTAAACGCCATGGACGTTGCCGAAAGTCGCAGCAACCATGTAGCGACCCTTTTCGCCCAGACCAAGTGCCTCTGCGGTTGCGAGTGCATCTTCTGGAGTCGAAAAGAGCTTGGCATCATGCTTTGCTTCGATACCGTCTTCTTCGCCACCAACGACGCCGATTTCGATTTCGAGAATGATGTCTGCAGCGGCGCACTTCTCAAGAAGTTCCTGCGCGATGCTGAGGTTCTGTTCCATTGGAACAGCTGAGCCATCCCACATGTGTGATTGGAACAATGGCAGACCAGTCTTTGCGTGGCGCTCCTTGCTGACATCAATCAGCGGACGCATGTAGCCATCGAGCTTCTCGAGTGGGCAGTGGTCGGTGTGCAACGCAATCTGCACGTCGTACTTCTCAGCGACGACGTAGGCGAACTCTGCGAGAGCGCGAGCACCGAGGACCATGTCCTTGACCTTCTGGCCCGAGGCGAATTCAGCGCCACCCCAGGAGAACTGGATGATGCCGTCTGATTCGGCTTCTGCGAAACCGCGGATAGCAGCAACGATGCTGTTTGAAGAAGTTACGTTGATGGCTGGGTACGCGAAGCGGCCGGCCTTGGCGCGGTCGAGCATTTCGCGGTAGATCTCAGGGGTTGCAATTGGCATTGCGACAACCTCTCATAAGTATGAAGACGTGGAGCCAGAGACATCGTCGTCACCGTGACTAGGGCGCATTGTTTCAGATGCACACTCGTGACTGAAATCCGCAGGGCGCGGGTGCCTCGCAGCGGCTGGTTCTAGGCGGATTCCGCTGCCTCGATGTAGCGGAGATTTCGCACTTCGCGGCTCAGCAAGCTCACGCCAACCATGACGACCGTGAGGATTCCACCCGCAATGAGCACCATTTCGGTGCCCAGGGTGAGGCTCAAGGGCCCCGCCAGGGCCAGACCAATCGGGCCGAACATGAGGGAGCCGAAAGCGTCGTACGCCGAAACCCGGCCGATCGCCTCTTTAGGGATATGGGTCTGCAGCGCGGTGAACCAGAGGATCATCATCACTTCGATGCCCACCCCCCACAGCAGACCTGCAGCCATGATGACTGGGAGCGGCGCGGGGGCCGCCAGCGAAAACATGAAGCCAGCAGCGGGCAGCGTTACGAGCATTCCCGCAACCATCGGCCGCGCGGGGCGCCAACGGGTTGCGAACACTGCACCGAGCAGAAGGCCCACGCCCTCCGCTGATGTGATGGCTGACCAGGAGACCGCACCATCGAAATGATCCCGCGCCACCAGTGGACCGAGCACACCTTCCGTCGCGCGAATTGCCATCACGATGAGCGAAAAGACGCCGACGACCACGACCACCCACTTGTAAGACCAAAACACTTTCCAACCATGCGCGAGTTCTGCCAGAACTGACTCGCCTGTTGTCGAGCGCGATGAAGTG
>JAFMIT010000123.1 GCA_017853815.1 Actinomycetota bacterium | reverse complement strand
GGCTTGCCTGACTGCGAAACCTTCTCGAGCATTGGCAGGAGTTCTGCGACTGCAGAGATCTTGTTCTGCACGAGCAAGATGTACGGATCTTCGAGAACCGCTTCCATGCGCTCTGAGTCAGTAACAAAGTATGGAGAGATGTAGCCCTTGTCGAACTGCATGCCTTCAGTGAATTCAAGTTCAAGACCAGTGGTCGATGCTTCTTCAACAGAAATCACACCGTCCTTGCCGACCTTGTCGAAAGCATCTGCAATGAGTTCACCAATGCCGCGGTCCTGAGAAGAAATGGTCGCTACTTGTGCGATTTCTTCTTTGTTTGCGACTGGACGAGCATTCTTAAGGAGCTCGGCTTTGACTGCTGCAACTGCAGCTTCAATGCCCTTCTTGACGTCCATCGGTGCTGCACCAGCAGCAACAACCTTGAGACCTTCTTTGACGAACGCCTGTGCGAGCACAGTTGCGGTTGTCGTGCCGTCACCGGCAACGTCGTTGGTCTTGGTCGCAACTTCTTTGACGAGCTGCGCGCCGAGGTTCTCGTATGGATCTTCGAGTTCGATTTCTTTGGCGATCGTCACACCATCGTTGGTGATGGTGGGAGCGCCCCACTTCTTATCAATGACAACATTGCGACCCTTTGGTCCCAGTGTCACTTTGACGGCGTTCGCAAGTGCGTTCACGCCGCGCTCGAGCGAGCGGCGGGCCGCTTCGTCGAATTCAACAATCTTTGCCATGGTAAATCCTTTTGGTCAGGTCGTGAGTGCATATGCCCCGAACGCAAGCAGTACCTGCGCCCGGGGCCAATGCTGTGAAGAGTTGTACTTACTTCTCGACGATCGCGAGCACGTCGCGGGCCGAGAGGATCAGGTATTCCTGACCTGAGTACTTGACCTCGGTGCCGCCGTACTTCGAGAAGATAACGACGTCACCAACCTTGACATCGAGGGCAATACGAGCGCCCTTGTCATCAAAGCGGCCTGGTCCTACTGCAACAACTTTGCCTTCTTGTGGCTTCTCTTTTGCAGTATCTGGGATAACGAGACCCGACGCCGTAGTTTGTTCGGCTTCGAGTGCCTGGACCACGATGCGGTCCTCGAGTGGCTTCAGGTTGACCGACACGGTCTTGACCTCCCCCTTGCGGGATTGTCGACGGGATACGGACCACAGATTCGCTCAGTTCGCCGTCGCGGGGGTCGACTGGGCTGGTCTGCGTTAGCACCCTCACGGGGAGAGTGCTAACCCCGATTGTAGGCGGGACTTAGCACTCTCTCAAATCGAGTGCTAATCGTCGGTGGACGAGAGCGGTTAGATGAAGCCGAGCAAATGCGCGGTGACGCCGAGGACCACGACGCCCGCTGTGCGGTGAATCCAGGCAAGGTTCGGGCGGTGGGACCACCGAATAGTGCCCTCAGCGGGTGCCCGACCGAACATTTTGACTATCGAGAACAACGTGGAGGGGATCGGGAGCACCGCAAAGCCGATTTGAGCCAAGTTTGCGGTCTCCCCGACAATCGACGTCAAAATGCTCAACGCCACTGACCCGAGAGCGATCGAGAAGGCAAATCCCGGCAGACCGGTAGGCAGAACTTGGTAGAGCCAAGGAACGTTCGGCAGCTTGTGCTCAAACAGGCCGATGATCGCCGGCAAAATGAAGAGAGCTGTGCCGACGTACAGATGCCAACCTGGCCCGACCAAGGCTTCAGCGATGAAGAAGAACATAACGGCGCGAAGCACCAAGGCGCCGATCTTTTGAGGGAGCTTTGGCGGATGCAGCTCAGCTGGATGAACGGCATCGAGTCGACCTGGGAATGTCTGCGCTGCGATTTCTTCAAAGATGATGCGGAAGACCATCGCGATGGCGACAGCCAACGCGATCGTGCTCGCTGAACGCGCGACTGGGAAGTCAGCTCCGCCCAACCCCGGCAAGAAAGCAACCACCGTTTGGGCCATTGTCGCGGCAAGCAGAGGAGCGACCGCGAGATCAACAGCTCGTTGCCACCAATCGTGACCATCGACCGCGGCGGTACGTCGAATTGCTCTAAACCCAGTAGCGAGCAATGACGGTGTTAGCACCGCAGCGAACAAGCCAAACAACATGCGGGCATCCGCAGCGCTCTCCAAACCAGCCGTTACGACCATTCCAAAGGCGAACAGACCCATGCCGAGCAGTGCTGCCATCACATCAAAGGCGCCGATGACGACAAGCGCACCGAGCACGAACGCAGTCGGTGGCAAGAACACTCCTGAGTTGTGCACGAAACCACTCCACCCCAGTGCCAGTGCCACAAAAGGCACCACCAGTGAGAGCGAGCCGAACATTGCACGCAAGTACGCACCGTCGAGAATCATCTTCGAGAGCAAAGGCGACTTGGGGGCGAGTGACACTGCGATGTTATGCGTTGGCTTGTCGGTGAAAGTCAGGAGCGGAATCGACCACAGTCGCAGACTGTCTCCCCAGTTGTAATCATCAACAACAATGCCTTCAACTTCGGCGTTGCCTTCGGATATATCGCGCAATTCACGGGCGTCTTCGGAGCGATCATCACCGGACCTGCTCGATGACGATGAGCTTGAACTTGAGTCACCGCGTGGACGTGCGCTGCTCGAACTCGATTGGCTTGAACTCGTACCACTAGAAGTGCTCGCCGCACCGCCTGCTGCACTGGCCGCAGAACTTGCGGCTGCGCTTGCCGCTGCACCTGCTGCTGCCACCGCCGCACTCGCTGCAGCTGCCGCTGCGACCAACGCAACTGTCTTGACGGTTGTCTCAGCGACGGCAACCGGATTGTCTTCGACAATGTTCACGACTTCGAGTCCGCGGTCATCGATAACGGCAGGTGGCTGCGAATCAGATGGTGCTGGCTCGGATGGTGACGCTGAAGGCGAAGGGGTCGGGTCGACTGGATTCGCAGGCACGGATGCAGTGACCGCCGACGACATTGCCATCAACGGCGCGCTCACACCGGCCGCAACAGTCTGAACAGCGACCGTGTAATCAGTGCCAGGCGTGACACCTTCGACCACGCACGAAGTAGCTGGATACACGGCGACACAACTCAATGTTTGGTTCGATGATTGGGCAGACACCACAAACTTTTCAATGGGTGCGCCACCAGTGAACGTCGGTGCATCCCACGCGACCTCTAGCGTCGAACCGCTCAAACTTGTACGCACGTTCGACGGCGGCGCTGGCGTCGCAGGATCGACCCGCACCACATACGTCACTGGCGCAGGTGCGTTGAAGTTTGCGCTCGCGGTCGCTTCAATCGTGATGGTGGCCGTGCCCACCCCGCGAACACTCAGCTGCCCTGTCGATGCATCCACCTGCACGACCTGCGGATTGGAGCTCGAGTAACGCAGTACACCCACCGAATTAATATCCACTTTCGGCGGAGTCAACGAACCGCCAAACATGGTGACGTCCGGTGGGTTGGTCAGTGCAATCACTGCCGTCGCTTTGGAGATCGTGATGTCGACAGATACGACTGCACCTGCGGCGTAGTCCGCATCGCCATTGCGCACCGCACTCACTCGACAGGTGCCGGCACCAGTCGCCGTCACCGTGGTGCTAGCTGCCGTGCTCACGAGCGAACACGGATCGCCGCTGCGTACCGAGAAAACAATCTGGCCAGATCCAGCGCCACCACTCGCGCTCACCAGCGTCGTCGGTGCAGTCACGGGGTCGTACATCAACTGAGAGTCAGCTGCCACGAGAGTGAGGGCTGGTTGTGCGAGCTTCTGCGTCTGCACAGTCTTAGTTATGGAATTCGCTGGACTGATTGTTGACGTTCCTGGCTGCGTTGCTGTCACGACGCAGGCGGTCGTGCCGCTCGTCACGGTCACGGTCGCGCCCGCAATCGAGCAGCCGCCAGTCGCTGAGTAGGTTGGCGTCAGCGAGGCGGATGACGTCGCGGCAACGGTGAAGGTGTCACCAAAAGACTTGGTGGTCAGTGCAGACGTGGCACTATCCCAACTCAACGTTTGTGGCACTGCAGTCACAGTCAGGGTGTAGCCGACCGCGGACGCCGCCAAGAAATTCGCATCTGCTGCCACCGATGCCGAAATGGTTGTCGTTCCCACACCAGCGAGCGTCACAGCACCTGTGGCCGCATTGACCGTCGCGACCGCTGGATTCGAACTCGCATACACAATCGGCGCGGACGAGGTGGTGGTTGCGGTCGGACCAACAAATGCGGTCCCCCACACCACGTTTCTCGCGGTGCCATCGAGGGTAACTGTTGCTGGAGCTTTTGCAATGCTGATGGTGAGAAGCGACGATGACATCGATTGGTAATTGGAATCTGCTGCCTGTGTTGCCGTCACTCGACAGGTGCCTGCACCTGACGCGGTAACTGTCGCAACTCCGCCCACCAGCGCTACCGAGCACGGATCGCCC
>JAFMIT010000122.1 GCA_017853815.1 Actinomycetota bacterium | reverse complement strand
CCAGGCCGCGAGGCTTACCCAGGCGACGTGTTCTACCTACACAGCCGGTTGCTCGAGCGTTGTGCGAAGCTGTCGGACGAACTCGGTGCAGGTTCGATGACTGGTCTTCCGATCATCGAAACCAAGGCAAACGACGTTTCGGCCTACATCCCAACCAACGTGATTTCGATTACCGATGGCCAGTGCTTCCTCGAGTCTGACTTGTTCAACTCGGGTGTTCGCCCAGCTATCAACGTCGGTATTTCGGTTTCGCGCGTGGGTGGTTCGGCTCAGACCAAGGCCATGAAGCGCGTCGCAGGTCGTCTCCGCCTTGACCTCGCACAGTTCCGTGAGCTCGAAGCCTTCGCTGCATTCGGTTCTGACCTTGATGCGGCATCGAAGGCCCAGCTCGATCGCGGTGCTCGTCTTGTCGAACTTCTGAAGCAGCCTCAGTACACCCCGTTCTCACCAGAAGACGAAGTCATCTCGGTGTGGGCAGGTACCACTGGTCAGCTTGATGACGTTCCGGTCGAAGACATCCGTCGCTTCGAAGCCGAATTCTTGGCGCACGCTCACCGCGAGGCCGCCGCTGCAATTGCAGATCTCAAAGCAACCACCGTGTTGAGCGATGAGACTGTTGCCACTCTCGAGAAGACCATCAAGGAATTCAAGAAGGGCTTCGTGACGACTGCCGGACATTTGTTGGTCAACGACCAGCCAGTGCCTGCCATTGATGCTGACGATATCGATCCGACCAAAATCAACAAGGTCGTTCGGTAAATAGGTATCGGTAGGGATTAGTCATGGGTGCACAACTTCGCGTCTACCGCGGGCGTATCAAGTCCGTTAAGGCGACAAAGAAGATCACGAAGGCGATGGAGCTGATTGCTTCGTCGCGCATCGTGAAGGCACAACAGCGCGTCGATGCGTCATTGCCGTACACCAAGGCGTTGGTTGCTGCAGTTACCGCTGCTGCATCGAACAGTCCTGGTGCACATCCGCTGACCGCGCCTGCGAGTCTGCGCCGGCGTGCAGCGGTTTGCCTCATTACGGCTGACCGCGGTCTCGCTGGTGGTTACTCCACCAACGCCATCAAGGAAGCCGAAGGCGTCAACAGTTACCTGCGCGGCGACTCAGTGACGCCAGTGGCTTACCTCGTGGGCCGTAAAGGTGTCTCGTACTACCGCTTCCGTGAGCGCGAAATCGCTGCGCAGTGGACTGGTTTCACCGATCAGCCTACGTTCGAGGATGCCAAAGCAATCGCGGACACCCTGCTCGATGCGTTTTTGAAGCCTGTCGAAGAAGGCGGTGTCGACGAAATTCATTTGGTCTACACCGAGTTCGTCAACATGGTCGTTCAGCGCCCAGTGACCAAGCGACTTTTGCCGATTCTCGTTGAAGAGAAGAAGGCTGACGAGTCCACCGGTGTTTTGCCACTCTATGAATATGAACCAAGCGCCGAAAGCGTTCTCGATGGGCTGCTTCCGCAGTACATCACGAACGTGGTTTGGAATGCGCTGTTGTTGTCGGCTGCCTCTGAACATGCAGCCCGCCGCCGCGCGATGAAGTCTGCGACTGACAACGCAGAAGAACTGATCAAGTCTTTGACCCGACTAGCAAACCAAGCTCGTCAGGCCGAAATTACCCAAGAAATCTCTGAAATCGTCGGCGGCGCAGACGCGCTGGCGTCTGCGAAGTAAAGGAAAGCGAGCAGAAGATGACCGCTACGACTACTGGTGTGGGTCGCGTTTCGCGAGTCACGGGCCCCGTCGTTGACGTGGAGTTCCCAGTTGAGTCAATGCCAGCGCTGTACAACGCGCTCAAGGTTGACATCAACATCGGTGAAGCACACCGCGTGTTGACCCTTGAAGTTGCACAGCACATCGGCGACAACATGGTTCGCGCCATTTCGATGCAGCCCACCGACGGTTTGACCCGTGGTGCAGCAGTTCGTGACACCGGCGATGCCATCACCGTCCCTGTCGGCGATGTCACCAAGGGCCACGTGTGGAACACCTTGGGTGAACCACTCGACGTGCCTGCTGAATCACTGCAGATCAACGAGCGCTGGGGCATTCACCGCCAGGCACCGACCTTTGATCAGCTGGAAGCGAAGACGGAAGTTTTCGAAACCGGTATCAAGGTCATCGACCTTCTCACCCCTTACGTCAAGGGTGGAAAGATCGGCCTCTTCGGTGGCGCTGGTGTGGGTAAGACCGTTCTTATCCAGGAAATGATTTACCGCGTGGCCGAAAACTTCGGTGGTGTGTCGGTGTTCGCCGGTGTCGGTGAGCGCACCCGCGAAGGTAACGACCTCTTCCTCGAAATGACCGAGACCGGCGTTATCGAGAAGACCGCACTTGTGTTCGGTCAGATGGATGAGCCACCCGGCACGCGTCTTCGCGTCGCGCTGTCAGCTCTGACCATGGCGGAATACTTCCGCGATGTGCAGAAGCAGGACGTGCTCCTCTTCATCGACAACATCTTCCGTTTCACCCAGGCAGGTTCTGAGGTGTCGACCCTCCTCGGTCGTATGCCTTCTGCTGTGGGTTACCAGCCAACCTTGGCTGACGAAATGGGCCAGCTCCAGGAGCGCATCACCTCGACGCGTGGTCACTCCATCACGTCACTTCAGGCAATTTACGTTCCTGCGGACGACTTGACCGACCCAGCTCCTGCAACAACCTTCGCCCACTTGGATGCGACGACCGTTTTGAGCCGTCCGATTTCTGAGCTCGGTATCTACCCAGCTGTGGATCCGCTCGACTCAACCTCGCGCATTCTCGATCCACGCTACGTCGGTGACGATCACTACCGCACCGCCACCCGCGTGAAGCAGATTCTGCAGCGCTACAAGGAACTCCAGGACATCATCGCGATTCTTGGTATCGACGAACTTTCTGAAGAAGACAAGATCTTGGTGGGTCGCGCACGTCGCATCCAGCGCTTCTTGTCGCAGAACACCTTCGTCGCGAAGGTCTTCACCGGCATCGACGGTTCTTACGTGCCAGTGTCCGAGACCATCGAAGCGTTCAAGGCAATTGCTGACGGCGAATTCGATCACATCCCAGAGCAGGCGTTCTTCCTCTGCGGTGGCGTCGAAGACTTGTTGGCAAATGCCAAGAAGTTGGCAGGCTGATCGTGGCCGTCCTGACCGTGTCGCTCGTCGCTCCAGACCGTGAAATTTGGTCTGGCGAGGCTGAGTTCGTGAGTGCCAAGACCACCGAAGGTGAAATCGGTATCTTGCCTAGCCACGAGCCAGTGCTGGCGTTGATTGCAGACGGTGCCGTGGTGCGCATTACTACGGCAACGAAAGAATCAATCGTCGTAGCAGTGCATGGTGGCTTCTTGTCAGTCGATTCCAACAAGGTAACCGTGCTGGCACAGACAGCCGAAATGGCCGCGGACATTGACGTCGTTCGTGCTCAAGCTGCTCTCGAGCGGGCCCGAGCCACGATGGATGACAAGGCAGCTGCGGCCGCCCGTCGCGCCGAGGCCCGACTGCGAGCAGCAGGAAGCCTCTAAGCGGCAGAAACTCAACACTCCTCTGGGGCTGAGAAATCGTTATCGATTTCTCAGCCCCTTTTTACGTCCGAATGTTTTGAGTAGGCGTAACGAGGTTTGAATTGTCGGGAATAATGGTGTGGTTCCTCGTTCGGGGGAGAGGGTCGGAGGATTTCATGCGCAGGCTGTTGGCACTCATTGCGATCGCAGGTATCTGCGTCAGCGGATTTGCGGCACCGTCGTCGGCAATCTCAGGATTGTCACGCACTTTTCAGTATCCGGTGGCTCACTTCGATGATGTGCCCGCGACTGCGATCTCGACTGTGCAGGTCGCTAACGGTGACCTCAAGAGTTTCTATCTCGCAAACGGTCTGCTGTACTCGGCGACCCGCACTGGCAATACCGCGCCAGCCACCTCAATTGTGACGTTGGCACCTCAACTTCCCAGCGGTCTCAGCGAACTTAAGACTGCGACGAGCAGCACAGGCGCTGTTGGTGTGGTCTACACCTGCGCGGCTGAACACAAGACGAATGTATGTGCACTGGTTGATAACGGTGATGGAACCTTCGTTTCGCCAGTGACCCTGGTCAGCGAAGATGTGCTGGATTTCGATGTGGAGTGGGTTGGAGCAGAACTTCATGTGGCTTACACCGCGGTAGATGCGGGTCTTAATCCATTCGATGCACGGCGATCGAAAATCGGTCATGCGTGGCTGAGTGCGCAGGGCGTCGCGGTTCAAGACGATCGAAGCAGCTTGTTCGTGAGTCTCACTGCGAGTGCTTTCAATGCATTCCATCCTGCGATTGCGAGCCGTGGAAACGAAGCGGTCATCGCCTGGGAGTCATATGAATCAGCGGGCACTGGTCTGAAATATGTCCTACGAGCAGCCGTGGTCACGAGCGATATCGCGACCAGCCGTGCCGGAGTAGTGCTGCCTGGAACGTTTTCGGATGT
>JAFMIT010000121.1 GCA_017853815.1 Actinomycetota bacterium | reverse complement strand
AGATCCGCATCTGCTCCATACTTGGAGTCGCAGTCGTCGGCATGACAGGTGTGCCAGAAGTAACTCTCGCTCTCGAAGCCAAACTCCGTTATGCCGCTATTTCACTTGTTGTTAATCCCGCAGCGGGACTTTCGGACGAGCCGATTACGTTGGAAGAACTAAATACTGTTCTTGCCGCGTCGAGCACTCGTGTGCTGTCGGTGATGGAACGGGTCATCGTGAACCGGAAGGCCTCGTAATGCCAAAACTGCTCATCGAGAATGTCGACTACATCGTCACTGTCGACGAAGCCGCGACAACTCACCGCAATGCCTCGGTATTGATTTTTGACGGCACTATCACTGCAATCGGTGACATCAATCCTGCCGATGCTGAAGGTGCTGAACGGCTCGACGGTCGCAACAAGTTGCTTCTTCCCGGCTTCATCAACTTGCACACGCACACGCCAATGACGCTGCTTCGCGGACTTTCAGAAGATGTAGATCTTCAAGGATTCCTTAAGCGCGTATGGGCAGCTGAAGGTGCGGCAATGGATCCAGACACGACGTATCTCGGCGCTCAGCTCGGCGCCCTTGAGTCGCTGCAGGCGGGTAGCACCACGCAGCTCGACATGTACTTCCATCACGTTCACGCGCACCGGGGTGCCCGCTCGGTCGGTACGCGTCACCTCGGCGGCCCGACGTTCTTTGATTTCCCTGGTCCCGATAACCGGACGTGGGATCAGCGCATGGCGTACCTCGATACCTGGCAACAAGAAATCGCCGAGATTGGCGGACCGGCCGTGCCGACGGTCGTTGCACCTCATGGCACATACACGGTGTCAGAACAACATCTCACCGACATCATCAGTGTGATTCGACACTGGGATAACCCACTGCTCACGATCCATATGTCGGAGAACGTTGCGGAGAATCAGGATGTGCTCGGTCGTTTCGGTAAGACGCCTACCGAGATTCTGCAGAGCGCAGGTGGACTCGACGGAGCTTTCCCCGTTGTCTACGGCCACGGCGTTCACTTGTCGGAATCTGATCGCGCGATTGTCGCGAAGGCAGGCGCCGCGGTCGCACACTGCCCAGGTTCAAATCTCAAGCTCGCATCAGGTGCTCTCAACTGGAAGCTCTGGCACGCCGACGGTATTCGCGTAGGCATTGGCACAGATGGCTGCTCGTCGAGCAATGACCTCGACATGTGGCAAGCCATCCGGCTGACTGGTTTGCTGGCGCGACTCACCTCGGGTGAACCTGACACGACGCCAGCCATCGACGTTCTGCGCAGTGCGACGATCGAAGGTGCTCGCGCCCTCGGCATGGGTGACACCATCGGCAGCATCGAAGTTGGCAAGCGAGCTGACGTGCAGTTGATCAACCTCGATGCTGCGCACCTGACGCCTGTCCACGATGTTCACGCACTTCTCGTTTACGCGGCTGGCCGTGGCGACGTCAACGACGTGATTGTTGATGGTGAAATCGTTCTCAAGGATCGCAAGAGCACGCGCATCGATGAAGCTGAACTTCTCCAGAAGTCCCGCGAGCGCGGTGCTGCAGCAGCGAAAGCCGCAGACGAGGCGTAAGTGAACTCCGCTTTCGAAGGCGCAACTGCCGCCGAAGTCATAACAGCGCTGGGACTTCAGCCGCTAGACCATGAAGGCGCGTTCTGGGCGCCAGGTCCTCGCACTGCGGGCCTGAGCAGCATTACGTCCCTCATCACAAACGCACCCGACGGCTTCTCCGCCCTCCATGTCCTCAGCATTGACGAAGGCTGGCAATGGCTCGCCGGCGCGCCACTGACCATGCTGCAACTTCACCCCGACGGCACGAATTCCAGCCACACTCTCGATGAGAACAATCGGCAACTGGTGGTCCCCGCAGGCGTGTGGCAAGGCGCGTCAACAACAGGTGAGTGGACGCTGATCGCGTGCTGGTGTGCACCAGCGTTCGAGTGGCATCACTTCACACTCGGCACGCGGGAAGAACTCCTAAGCGCTTACTCTTCGGCATCCACCCGCATTGAGGAGCTCACCCGTGGCTGACACAGTTTTGATTACTGGTGCCACTGGCACAATCGGACAGGCGCTGGTTTCGCGCTTTGCTGCGAATGGCCACGACATCGCATTGCAGTTTCGCAAAAATGAAGAACTTGCCGACCGATTAATCGAATCTGTTCGCATGCTTGGTCGCAAAGCGATCGCCATCGAGGCTGACTTCAATCTGCAGGACGTCGATTCGCTGTGCGAAGCAGTGCTGTCCACGACTGCAGATCAATTGTCCGCTCCCAGCGTGGTGGTACTCGCCGCTTCTGCACAGGATGTCACACCTTGGGAGACGCTCAACGCCGAGCAGTGGGACCACATCTACGCCAACACCATCCGCGCTACGGCCGCAATGATTCGAGCAGCATCTATTCAGATGCGCAATAACGACAAGTCGAACAACGTCATCGTGGTTCTCGGCAGCATCGAAGGTATTCGTCCGAACATCAACCACGCGCCTTACGCCACGATGAAAGCTGCCATCCACCATCTCGTCTTGGCAGCAGCACACGAACTCGGCCCAGATGGAATCCGCGTCGTAGGCATTGCCCCGGGTCTCGTTAATCGCGAAGGGCTTGAATCTGATTGGCCGACTGGTGTCGCAAGTTGGAATAAGTCGGCGGCTATTGGTCGGCCGCTCACGGCAGAAGAAATTGCTAACGCGGTTGCCTTCGTTGCCTCACCGGCTGCGAGCGGTATCACCGGCGTCACGATTCCTGTCGATGGCGGTTGGTCGGCCCATCCCGGCTGGTAGCCGTCTAGAGTGAATCCACCTGCGCAGTGCCGCGCGGAGAACGGACGTTGAAATGCACGCGGTCGAAATCATCATCGCCAAGCGCGATGGGCATGAACTTTCTGACGAACAAATCCGCTGGATCATCGACAGTTACACCAAAGGCACCGTGCCAGACGAGCAGATCGCGTCGCTGCTCATGGCAATCCTGTGGCGTGGCATGAACGACCGCGAGCTCGCAACCTGGACTCAGGCGATGATTGATAGCGGCGAACGCATTGACCTCTCGAGCGTCACTCGTCCGCTCGTAGATAAGCATTCAACTGGTGGCGTTGGCGACAAGATTTCACTCCCGCTGTGCCCACTCGTCGCTGCGTGTGGTGGTGCGGTGCCGCAATTGTCTGGCAGAGGTCTGGGCATCACGGGCGGAACGCTCGACAAGATGGAATCCATCGCGGGCTGGAACATGATGCTCACTAACGAGCAGATGGCCGAACAGCTTGAGAGCATCGGTGTGGTTATTTGCGCGGCTGGCGCTGACCTAGCACCCGCCGACAAGAAGCTGTACGCGCTTCGAGACGTCGTGGGCTGCGTCGAAAGCATTCCACTGATTTCGTCATCAATTATGAGCAAGAAGATTGCCGAAGGCACGCAGAGTCTGGTGCTCGACGTCAAAGTGGGTCGCGGCGCCTTTATGAAGACAGTCGACAACGCGCGAACGCTTGCGCAAACGATGGTCGGCATCGGGCATCGGGCCGGAGTGAATACGGTGGCGCTGCTCACCAATATGGACACGCCACTCGGCTTCACCGCGGGTAACGCTCTCGAGGTGCGCGAGTCGCTCGAGGTGCTTTCTGGTCGTGGGCCGGCCGATGTCCGAGAACTGACGATTCGCCTCGCTGAAGAAATGCTCCTCGCAGCTGGCCTCGACATCACTTTGCCAGAACACAACCCGACGATGGCTCTCGACGATGGCCGAGCACTCGATGTTTGGAATCAGATGGTGCGAGCCCAGGGCGGAGACCCAGAGGCTCCTCTGCCAGTCGCAGCGCATCGCCGAGAAGTCAAAGCTGACGCAGCCGGCATCGTCACAGACCTCGATGCCTACGCGATTGGTGTTGCGGCCTGGCGACTCGGAGCTGGTCGGGCTCGCAAGGAAGACGCGGTCAGTGCGGGTGCTGGTGTGGTCTGGCATGTGCGTGAAGGCGACGACGTGAAGGCTGGGGACTTGCTTTTCGAGCTTTTTGCTGACGACGAGTCGCGTTTCGACGGAGGATTAGAAGCGCTCACGTCAGCCATCAAGATCGGCAGCGACCGACCTAACGCTCGTCCGTTGGTGCTCGAGAAAATCACGTTTGTTCACTAACTGTTGTTACTGATGTGACAGATGTGACGACAGGGTTACACCTTTGCAACGCTTTGAGGATTTTGCGCGCCCTAGTGTCCGAATATTCACCCTCATCGGCTACTTTGCCGCCTATCGCCGTCGATGAATCCCACCACCAAGGGGAGCGCGTCGTCGTAGCGAATTAGGCAACGCCCCTCGGGGCGTCGAGAGGAGCAATTCCCATATGATCGCAAAGCGTTTTCTCGCGCTTGCAGCGGTTTCCGCTCTTGCACTTAGTGCATGCAGCTCCGGAACCACTGCACCAACCGACGCAGACTGTGCAAAGGCTGAAGTCCTTTGTGTTGGTCTCGTCA
>JAFMIT010000120.1 GCA_017853815.1 Actinomycetota bacterium | reverse complement strand
AAGAACGCGCATCGCATCTACCAAGAGCGCGGCTACCGCACGCGACTGCTCTCAGCTGCGTTCCGCAATCATCACCACTGGTCACAGCTCATCGGCGGCGACGTGGTCGTCTCTCCACCTTTCTCGTGGCAAGAAAAAGCCAACGAAAGCGAAATCACTGCCGAACCCCGCATGCATCTCCCCGTCGCTGATGACATTCTCGCCGACCTGCACAAGATTGGTCCTGAGTTTCTCAAGGCGTATGACGAAAAGGGAATGTCCTACGACGAGTTCAACACCTACGGTGCGACCGTGCGCACATTGCGTCAGTTCTTGCAGGCCAACAACGATCTCGAACAGTTTGTTCGCGACGTAACGCTGCCAAACCCCGATCTCTAACGTTTGACCTCCTCAAATCGCTGATAAACACTGCCTTGAGTCAAATGTTTGTCAGGGGCAGGTCAGTCGACATGAAAGTGGCTGATTTAGTGCTAATTCCAATCTAGCCTCAGCTTCCTGAGCAAGAGATGGGATAAACAGTGCTCTTCACATACCTCAAACGGGAACTCAGCAAACGTCGTAAACAAACATCAGTGGTTGCCGCGGGTCTGGCCGTCGCTATTGGCTTAGTGGTGACCGTTAGCGCGGCATCAGCGAGTGTCGAAAAGGCTCAAGGCACGGTTTTGCAGTCAATGTATGGAATCGGCACCGATATTTCGATTTCGAAGCCTGGCACGCCAGGTTTTGGTGGACCTGATCGATTTGAAATTGGAAGCGACGATGGCAATTCGGCTGACGGATCGCGCAATTTCTCACGCACTCGTTTCGACATTGCTGGTTTTGCACAGGCGCTCACCGCTGAAGACCTCGCCACTGTGGCTGCGACACCCGGTGTTGGTGGATACACGTCCACACTTAAGTTGAACTCCATCACGTTCAATGGCGAACTTCCCGACTTCATCATTAATCAACAAAACCAAGGCACACAGAGCCAGATGCCTAGCGGCCCTGGCTCTCAGCCCAACGTTTCATCGACCAATCAGCCAGCACCTGCACCGTCAGGTGGCTTCGATGGTCGCGGCGGCGCTGCTTTCGATGTCACGACTTTCACTGTTGAAGGAATTGATCCAAGCGAATCTGCTATCGGACCTATGAGCACCGTGGAGGTATCTGACGGTCGGCTTCTCACCACTGCAGACGCGGGTACCTACAAAGCCGTGCTGGATAGTAGTTACGCCACTACGAACAAGAAGTCGGTTGGCGGCACCATCAAGATTGATGGCGTTAAGTTCGAAATTGTCGGCATTGCACTTTCAACCGCCACTGGATCTAGCACATCATCAAACGTCTACATCCCTCTCGATGTCGCACAAAAGCTCAGTGATCACGACGGCGAAGTGAGCAACGTGTATGTGCAGGCGACCTCAGCCGATGCCGTCACCGATCTCGACAAGGCGCTCACGAAGGCATTGCCAGATGCCACCGTGAACTCAGCCTCAGAGCTCGCATCGTCAGTTTCAGGAACATTGACCAGTGCGTCATCACTGATTCAAAGTCTCGGCAAGTGGCTCTCAACAGCAGTGCTGATTGCCGCTTTCCTGATTGCCGCCCTGCTCACAGCGTCCGGCGTCAACCGCCGCACGCGCGAATTTGGAACTCTCAAAGCCATCGGTTGGCGTAGTGGGCGCATCGTTCGACAAGTCATGGCCGAGTCAATAGTGACGAGCATTATTGGCGGCGTCCTCGGTATTGGCGTTGGCTTGGCTGGCATCGCTGCGGTCAATCACTTCGCTCCCACTTTGACAGCCTCTGTGGGCGGCCTTGCAGGTATGGGTGATGCAGGTGGCCCGCCTGGTATGCCTGGTGGTGGCCAAGGCCCTGGCCGTCCCGTCTTTGGCAATACTTTCGATGTGGCACTCAACGCCACACTTTCACCTTTAGTGCTCTTCACAGCGCTCGCCCTTTCACTGCTCGGTGGACTTATCGCCGGTATGTATGGCGGTTGGCGTGCGAGCCGACTAAGCCCAGCTGAATCACTAAGGAGTGTCGCGTAATGGCTGAATCAATCTACGAGCTCACACAGGTTTCGAAGTCATTTCGCACACGCATGGGCACCGTCAACGCCCTCGACTCAGTCAATGTCACCATTGAACGCGGATCGCTCGTCAGTATCCAAGGACCTACTGGTGGCGGCAAGTCAACGCTCTTGCAACTTCTCGGTGGCCTTGACCAGCCGTCAACTGGCTCAGTAATCATCGACGGCGCTGAGACGAGTGACATGTCTGAAAAGTCTTTGGCCGAACTTCGTGCGAACAAAGTTGGATTCATTTTTCAGAATTTCAACCTCATTCCCACTCTGACAGCGGCAGAGAACGTTGAGACCGCATTGGTTCCGCTCGGAGTGGCTCCAGCTGAACGTAAATCTCGAGTCGATGCCGTGCTGGCCGAAGTCGGTCTCTCTGACCGAGGACACCATCTACCTTCGGAACTTTCAGGTGGTCAGCAGCAGCGCGTTGCTATCGCTCGTGCCTTGGTGAAGAAGCCGACAGTCATTTTGGCCGATGAACCGACCGGCAATCTCGACGAACAAACCCGCGATGACATCATCGGCTTGCTTGAAGGATTGCATCGCGATCAAGGCTTGACGGTGGTTATTGTCACGCACGATTCCGTTATTGCTCAGCGTGCAAACGTTCGCTTGAACATTGTCGCTGGCCGAGTATCAGTGGCCTGAATCTCGCGCTTAACGCGCGACGAGTGACGTCTCGAACGAGTACAAATCCGCGCGGTACTTGTGCGACGAAGTCTCGACGACGCGACCGGTGTCATCGAAAGCCGTGCGTTCCATCACGAGCAATGGCGAGCCTGGGCGAATCTCCAACAGCTTTGCATCGGCTGCGCCAGCAATCGCGGCGCCAATCTTTTGGTTAGCCACACGCACATGCAGACCCTGACGACGCATGGCTTCGTACAGACCAGTTTCTTCGAGTTCTTCTTTTGTCGTATCGAGCAAGTCGGCGGGAATCCAGTTGCGCATGATCGCGAGTGGATCACCATTCATGCTGCGCAAGCGACGCAGATGCAGCACGCGGTCGCCTTCTTTAATGCGCAAGGCCTCAGCCATCCGAGCATCAGCTCGCTTGGTCGTGAAAGACAGCACCACAGTCGACGGTGTGTGCTGAGCCTCAGATAGGTCATCAAACAAGCTCGTGAGCTCTACGCCGCGACGCATCTGTGAATGCACGACCTGAGTGCCCACACCGCGGCGACGCACTAACAGACCTTTGTTCACCAAATCCTGAATTGCCTGGCGCACTGTCGGCCGCGAAAGTCCCAATCGGGCAGCCAAATCGACTTCAGCTTCGATGTGTTCGCCAGGCTTGATTTCACCTTCGCGAATCGCTCGTTCAAGCTCCTGAGACAACTGAAAATACAGCGGAATCGGGCTGTGACGATCGAGGGAGAAGGTGTGTGCCATGCCCATAATCTAGTGCTTAAAGTGCCATTGAGAATATGTTCTGACAACAAGATTTTCAGCGTTGACTTATGTACTCACCGAAGGCAGACTCGCGCCGTGTCTGACGCCTTTGACGTGCTGTGTCTTGGTCGTTCGAGTATTGATATTTATCCGCTGCAGACGGGTATTGGGCTCGACCAAGTTCAGACTTTTGGAAAGTTTCTCGGTGGTTCAGCGACCAACGTTGCTGTCGCAACGAGCCGACTCGGACATCGCACTGCGCTGGTGACCCGAACTGGTGAAGATCCTTTTGGCCGGTTTGTTCGAGAAGAGCTGCAGCGGTTCGGCGTTGATCCGCGATTCGTCACTTCGGTTGAGACCATGCAGACGCCTGTCACTTTTTGCGAGCTGTTTCCGCCTGACGATTTTCCGCTCTACTTCTACCAGTCCGACGACGTTCCCTACTTCAAACTGCGCGCTGAAGAAATCGATATGGACGCTGTCTCTTCTGCTGGTGTTCTCTGGGCCACGCTTACGGGCCTTGCTCGCGAACCAAGCCGCGAAGCGCATCATGCGTCATGGCGTGCTCGCGGTCGCACACCAAACACTGTGCTCGATCTCGACTTTCGCCCTCGCTTTTGGTCTTCGCGAAAAGACACCATCCGCGAAATCCAACGCGCCCTTCCTCGCGTCACTGTCGCCATCGGCAATGTCGAAGAATGCGAACTCGCGACTGGCGAAACCAATCCCATCGCGGCCGCACGTGCACTACTCGACACGGGTATTGAGCTAGCCATCGTCAAGCAGGGTCCGCTTGGTTCGCTCGCCATGACTCGCACTGACACCGTCATGGTGCCTGCCGTCAATATTGAAACCATCAACGGTCTCGGCGCGGGCGATGCTTTCGGTGGCGCTATCTGTCACGGCCTACTCAACAACTGGCCGCTCGATCAGACTCTCCGATTCGCCAGCGCGGCCGGCGCTATCGTTGCATCACGCCTTGAGTGCGCAAACGCCATGCCATCTGTCGATGAAGTCGAGGTCATGATGACCACCGGCAAACTCCC
>JAFMIT010000021.1 GCA_017853815.1 Actinomycetota bacterium | reverse complement strand
AGCGAGGAGGGGATGTGGAGCGCTGCCAAGCGCGACTACCTCCACCTACACAAAACCCCCGCGGTCTTCCGCGGGGGTTTTGTTTTGCCGTAACGGCCGTCTCTTCGACTCGTCAGTTCTTGATGACCGCGAACCAACGGTTTTCGTTATCGCAAAAAGCGAAGGTTTCCATTCCCATATAGGCGCCAGGCTCTGTTGCCTGCACCCCATTCGCTGCGAGCTTTGAGTGCGTCGAATTGAGATCCGATACATAGAAGGCAATCGAAGGCGTTGCAAGGTCAAGACCCTGCGGGTTGTCCTTCATCAATTCCAAAGGAACAAGTTCAAACGAGAACTCTTGGTCAGCGAAGCCAACCTTGACGATCGAAAAGTCACCGGCCGGCTTGCGACCCTTCTCGACCATGCCAACGCTGTCGGTCCAAAACGTCATACACGCGTCCACGTCCTGCACGTACAAAACTACGTATCCGACCTTCATGCGTTCTCCTTAGCTTTCGCCTTGGTTTCCCAAGACTTCCTAACAACTCTACCGAGTGGCAGAGCTATGCGAACATGCCTTTGGATCGACGGCCTTGTGCCTTTTGCATTTCTCGCGTGGCATCTCGCTCCGCGATGGCATTGCGCTTGTCGTGAGTCTTGCGGCCGCGAGCAAGTCCAATTTCCACTTTGACTCGACCGTCTTTGAAGTACAGGGATAGCGGAACAAGCGTGTAACCCTGGCGAGACACTGCAGCTGAAATCTTGCGGAGTTCAGCGCGGTTGAGAAGCATTTTTCGCTTGCGTTTTGGCTCGTGGTTGGTCCACGTCCCTTGTTCGTACTCGGGGATGTGGACGTTGTGCAAGAACGCCTCTCCCCCATCAATCATCGCGAAACCGTCGACGAGCGATGCGCGACCAAGTCGCAAAGATTTGACTTCTGTGCCCACGAGAACGAGGCCCGCCTCGAATACTTCATCAATGCTGAAGTCGTGGCGCGCCTTTTTGTTCTGGGCTATGAGCTTTCGCCCTGTCTCGCGTGGCATAACAGCGTGAGACTAGTCCACGCAACTGACCTTGGACTTCTTGCCACCGAACCAACCCATGGGGTCGAACGGAACACCCGCTTTTCGTACTTCGAAATGCAAGTGCGCACCTGTGGACCAGCCAGTGCTTCCAACGTAACCGATGGTTTCGCCGCGCTTAACTTTTTCGCCGTCGCGAACAGATTGCCGAGACTGGTGGGCGTAAAAGGTCGTAATGCCTTCACCATGACTGATCAGCGTGTAGCGACCATACGGACCACCGTTACCGACATACGCAACGACTCCGTCTTCGGCGGACTTGATGGGCGTTCCATAACTGGCGCCAAGGTCAATGCCAGTGTGGCAAGACCGGTAGCCGTAGACGGGATGCGTCCTCCAGCCGGTGTACTGCGTGATGTGAGCGCCAGGGATTGGCCACATCAAATTGTCATTGCCCGAAAGCCCGTCGCCCGCATGAGTGTTGTTGGCAAGATCTTCGAGACGTTTCTGTTCCTTTTTCAACGCAACGTAGCGCTTCTTCACTGCCGCACGGTGGTGCATAGCAATCTTCATAGCTGCCTGACGTTTGGCCACAATTCGATTGACCTTGTTTTGCGCAATTTCAGCGCGCTTGGCTGCAGTCAACGCATCCACCACAAGCGCTTCGGCTGCTTGCTTCTTTTCTTGCTTCTTCGCCTGCAACGACGCAAGGTATTTCGCTTGCTGCTTGAGTGATTCCTGGGTCTTGGCAAGCTGTTTGATGAGTTCTCGTTTGTTCGTCGTCCACGAGTTCACCGCAGCAAGTCGAGCAGTGAAGTCACTTGGGGTTTCTGATGACAACACCATAGTCAGTTCCGACATCGGGCCCTGCCGGTACACCGAACGAATCAGTTTTGTGACTTCAACCTTCTGCACATCGAGTTTAGACAGCGTCTTGTTGAGATTGGTTTCTGCTTTGTCGCCCGCTTTGGTTACTTTGACCAATTCGCCCTGAGCGTTTGCGTCAGCTGCCTTCGCCCGAGCGAGTACTGATTTGGCTTTGCGAAGAGCCGCTTCGGCAGCTGGAAGGTTTTTCGCTGCCTCCCGATACTCCTTCATCGCCTTCTTGACCGCTGCGTTGGCGTTATCGAGATCTTCGCCGACTTGTTGAATCTGGTTGTTGAGGTTGCCATTTTTCGCCATCGGTACGGCAGCCTGAGCAGGCAGCACCAACGCCGCCACCAGGAGACTGGTGAGCGCTGTTGTGAGCAGCTTGCGCGAAACCAAAACTAAACCTTCAGGTACTTACGAAGCGTGATGCCAGCAGCCACGACCGCGAGGCCAATGCCAGTCGCGAGCAGAATCGGAATAATCGCGTAAAGCGCATTCCAATCAATGAACGTCGTGAACGTAAACGTCGACGCGAGAGTTTGGTCAATCAGGTAGTACTTGCCGGCAGCGAGCGCACCTACGGCAACCGCGGTACCGAGAATCGCCGCGAACGCAGCTTCAACCAAGAATGGGAATCGAATCGACCAATTACTCGCGCCTACGAGTCGCATGATCGAGGTTTCGCGACGACGGCTGAAGGCTGCAACTCGCATCGTGTTCGAAATCAGAAGTCCAGTGACCACAAGCATGACTGCCGCGATGACGAGCGCAAGATTCTGCAGACCCGACAGTGCCTTGAAGAGTCGCTCCAACGAGGCTCGCTGATCACGAACATCTTCAACACCACTTCGATCAATAAAGGCAGCGGCGATTACTGCGAACTTCGTGGGATCGGACAGCTTGACGCGGAATGATTCAGGCATCTGGTCCTCAGATGCCGTGTCTGCGAGCGGCGAATCCTTGAATTGTTCTCTAAAGCGCTTGAGCGCATCAGACTTGGATTCGTAGTACACAGTTTCAACGAGCGGCTTGAGGTTGTTGAGTTCCTCGCGAATCTTGTCTTTTTCTTCCTTAGAGACTTCGCCATCCGAGCAGGATGGGGCGTCGCTGATATCTCCGCAGAGGAAGATTGAGACTTCTACTCGGTCGTACCAGTAGTCCTTCATCTGTCCGACTTGGGCGCGGACGAGCAAACTCGCACCGAACAGCGAAAGAGAAACGGCGACCGTAATGATGACGGCGACGGTCAAGGTCACGTTGCGACGAAGGCCTGTGCCAACCTCTTGGAGAACAAATCCAACGCGCATTAGGCACCTGCTCCGTAAACGCCGCGAGCCTGGTCGCGAACGACATGGCCGGTGTCAATTTCGATAACTCGTTTACGCATCTGGTCCACGATGGCGACGTCGTGTGTGGCCATGACCACCGTCGTGCCGATGCGGTTGATGCGATCGAGGAGTTTCATGATGCCGACAGATGTCTCAGGATCGAGGTTGCCCGTCGGTTCGTCCGCGATCAACACCGCAGGGCGGTTAATAAAGGCGCGGGCGATGGCGACGCGCTGCTGCTCACCACCCGAAATCTCGTTGGGGTAGCTGTCTTCTTTGCCTTCAAGCCCAACGAGTTCGAGCACGTTCGGAATGACCCGCTTGATCTCGGATGACGGGCGGCCGATCACCTCGAGGGCGAACGCCACGTTGCCAGCGACAGTTTTGTTTGGCAACAACCGGAAGTCCTGGAACACGCAGCCAATCTGGCGGCGGAGCATCGGAACCTTCCAGCTCGGAAGTTTGTTGAGGTCTTTGCCTGCCACCCAGATGTTGCCCGACGTGGGGCGCTCTTCGCGCAGTGCCAAGCGCAAGAAAGTCGACTTGCCTGAGCCTGAGGCGCCGACCAAGAAGACGAACTCTCCCTTTTCGATGTCGACTGAGACGTCGTCCAAAGCTGGCCGACTAGCTCCTTTGTAGAGCTTGGTTACGTTTTCGAACCGAATCACGCGTGCACCTTGGGAAGTTGGGGGCGGGTCGGAGTCAGTCTAGGCAAGGAAACGCACCCAAGCGGGCTTTAACACAGACTAAAAACGTGCCAAATCGGGCAAATCGCGTCAAGATTGTGTGGACTTGCGCCAGCGGATGCCCGCTTCGATGAATTCATCGATTTCACCATCGAGCACTGCTGAGGTGTTGCCGGTCTCGTACTCCGTGCGTGCGTCTTTAACCATTTGGTACGGATGCAAGACGTAGTTGCGCATCTGCGTTCCCCACGATCCCGCCGAATCACCCTTGAGCGCATCGATCTTGGCTTGTTCTTCTTGGCGAGTGCGCTCAAGCAGCTTCGCTTGGAGGACGACCATGGCAGTGGCACGATTTTGGAGCTGTGAGCGCTCGTTCTGGCACGAGACGACAATGCCCGTCGGGATATGCGTCAGCCGAACAGCCGAGTCAGTGGTGTTGACGCCCTGGCCGCCTGGACCTGACGAGCGATAGACATCGACGCGAATCTCATCTTCAGGGATGTCAATTGAGTCCGCCTGTTCCACGACAGGAATGACTTCAACTCCGGCGAACGAGGTTTGACGTCGACCCTGATTGTCAAACGGCGAGATTCGAACCAGTCGATGGGTTCCCTGCTCGACGGACAGAGTGCCGTAGGCATAAGGAGCGTGCACCGCAAACGTTGCCGATTTGATTCCTGCTTCTTCCGCGTACGACGTTTCGTACACCTCAGTGGACCAACCATGTCGTTCGCAGTAGCGCAAGTACATTCGAAGCAGCATTTCGGCCCAGTCAGCCGCGTCGACACCTCCCGCTTCTGAGCGGATCGTGATCAGCGCTTCGCGAGCGTCGTATGGGCCGTTGAGCAAGGTTCGTACTTCGATTTCGCTGACCAGTTGATCAAGCACAATCAGTTCTCGATCAACTTCGGCGATGGAGTCTGCGTCGTTTTCGGATTCTGCGAGTTCGAGCAAGACGACAACATCATCAAGGCGTCGACGCAAGGAGACGACTCGGTTCAACTCCGCCTGCAGAAACGACAACCGTGAAGTCACGGATTGGGCGTGCGCTTGGTCGTCCCACAGGTTTGGAACTGAGGCTTGGGCTTCGAGATCTGCGATTTCGACGCGCATATTCTCGAGATTCATGACCTTCTCGACCGTCAACAAAGTTGCAGACAATGCCGAGATTGCTTCACGAGGTTCTAGCGCCATAACGAGACGTAGCCTAGACGGTCGTACTGCTTAATCGGTCGCGCTAGTTTTGGCTCATGCGCCTCGCTGTCCTCGACATTGGATCAAACACAGTCCACTTGCTCGTCGTCGATGCCCACTTGGGAGCAGCTCCCGTCCCCGCCACTTCGGTGAAGTTCGATATGCGTCTCGCGGAACATCTCGACGACGCTGGGCAGCTCACACCAGCCACAGTCGAAGATCTTTCTGGCGTGCTCAACAAATGCCTCGAGGTGGCTGAAGATGCAGGCTGCACTGAATTCTTAGCGTTCGCAACATCTGCGATTCGAGAGGCCGGCAACAGCGAGTGGGTGTTGAGCCAAGTCAAAGAGCGGACAGGCATTGATCTCAATGTCTTGAGTGGTGACGACGAAGCTCGACTCACGTTCTTGGCGGTTCGCCGCTGGTACGGCTGGTCGTCGCGAAACCTTCTGGTACTCGACATCGGCGGCGGCTCTCTCGAAATCGCAGCCGGCCGAGACGAAGATCCTGAGTTTTCAATCTCCACGCCGCTTGGTGCCGGTCGACTCGCTCGCGCGTTCTTCACGACCGATCCAGTCGACAAGTCGGAGCTAAAGGCTCTGCGCAAACACGTCCGCGCCTCCCTCGGAGAAATTGTCGGCCCACTGTCAAAAATCGGTAGACCTGACCATGTCGTCGCGACTAGCAAGACGTTTAGATCACTAGCGCGCATCGCGGGCGCCGCACCTGCATCAGAAGGGCCGTTCGTCGAGCGGATCCTCCACCGCGAGGCTCTCGCCCTCTGGTTGCCAAAGCTTGCCGAGATGTCGGCGAAGCAGCGTTCCGATTTGCCAGGCGTCTCGACAGTGCGCGCTACGCAACTTCTAGCCGGCGCTGTTGTGGCAGACGCATGTATGGACTTGTTGAACATCGAGTCCATGGAAATCGGCCCGTGGGCACTGCGCGAAGGAATCATCTTGCGCTGGCTAGATCATCTCGCTCAAGGCGCTTGAGTCACGGCAACTGAGTCAAGGCAACTGATGTCTCAGCGAACACTCGCTGCGACGGCCGCAACCCCCACATCAGATTCGAGCTAATCGCCTGCGAGGTTCGCAGCATCACGCCTTTCGACGTGAAAACGAGTTCTTCGATTCGAATCGGCAAGGCAGCCTCCGATAGCCGAAGGTTCACTGCCGTTCGCGCTTCTGCTCGGGCTAGCTCGATGTCCACCAGATTTCCAGAAAGACGAAAGCGACTCACATCCACTGTGTTAGCGGCCATCAACGCCGCCGCATCCGTTTCGTATTGCAGTAATCGGCGCTGGTGCGTTGTCGCAACAATTTGAGTAAGGGCAGCAACAACTAAGAGAGCAACCGTCGCGCAGCCAATGACCCACATCAACACCGAGCCTTCGTCGCTCCTAGTTCGATTAGAGCCCATACGCATCTCGCTCAAGTACGTAAGTGGATTGGACTTGGCTAAAGCCAGGCACACCAGTCTTCACCGAAGCTGTCACCTGAACTTCAGCCACTGCTGAATCGCATGACGGCACACAGGTGATGTGGAATGTGAGCGGTTGGCGAGATCGCGCGACTAAAGACGCGCGCAACGCAGAAATGACGTTAGATCTCATCGTCGCTTCGGTCACCGTCCATGCGCGAGCAACGACGGCAGCGGAATTTTCGGTTAATCGATAGGCCGAGGACACGGTCGATATCGCTTGAATTGCTGGCCACAGCACGCTCCCGAAAAGAGTGACGGCCAACACCAACTCGATAACAACGTTTCCAGTCTCGTGCTTGAACTTTTGGAGGACCAGCTTCATCGACTCACTCTTTGATCGCAGTAGCCGAGACGGTGGTCGTGAGAGCCGGTAGGAGGGCGACGCCCGGCGGGCGAACTTCAACAGTCGCAGACAGCAGTTGCTCCCCTCCCCCAACCGACTCCTGACTCCATCGCATGCTGATGAGTTGAACTCCTTCATCAATGAGTTTCTGCGCGAGTACCTTTTGCTCGATTGTTGCCGAGCCGCCACTGTGCGCAGCGTCCGCCACAGCTACGCGAACGTGCTCGGCAACAAGTTCGCGAGTCCAGACGACAGAAGCCATCTCTAGGACGCTCACCAACAGCAACCCCACAACCGGCGATACCGTCAAGAAGCCAAGTAGAGCATTGCCGTTGTCGCAACGAATGCGACTAGACAGATACCGAAGCGATGGCACGGTCAAGAACCGACGTCAATTGGCCGTCCGCAATCAGCCAGATTGCTGTCACGAGCCCTGCAGTCATGACGGTTACCAGCACCCAGCCCGGGATATCTCCGCGGTCGCTGCGGAGTCGAATGGCGAGGTTTGTCATTAATCGTTTCATGCTGATCCTTTCGATAATCAGGCAAGGGAGGTCAGCGAGCCCACCGCTGGGAACAGGGCTACTGCCGTAATGCTTGGCAAGATTCCAAACACAACGGGCAACATCATGTGCACGTCTTTTTTGGCTGCAATTTCCAACAGCTGGCGCCGACTCTCAGCCCGCACCTCTTGAGCGAGATTCTGCAGAACTTCAACAATCGGCGTCCCGCGCTCCGTCGACACAATCAGTGCATTTGCAATTCGCTGAGTTGGTGAGTGATGGCATGTGCGAGCAATCTGCTGAAGTTGGTCAACAAGACTCAGCTCGGCGGTATCAGTCACCGGTCGCCAAAGATCTTGGAGTAATGGTTCACTCTTGGGAACCAGCGTCGAGAGAGAACTGCGGAGCCCCACACCAGTTGCCATAGAAATAGCAAGCATGTCGAGGAAGGCTGGTGTGACGAGTGACTGTTCGATGCTCCGACGCTTTCGCTCCCGACTGATGCGATCTCGATAAACGAACAGAGCTCCCGCAGCGCCGAATACGATTCCAGGCAGAACTCCTGCTACACCTTTGAGTGAACCAAGCGAAAGTCCTCCCACCGCGCCGCCGAGCACCAGCCAGCTGAGAAGCGTCGGCTCTATCCGGAGCGAAGCCGCCCATGCTCGAATCAGAGCACGCCAGTCGACCGTCGCTGCCGCTCGGGCGCTCACGACCGCTCCGCCGCCGAAGGCCAAGCCGCACATCCCGCCAATGAGTTCTAGAGAGCTGAGTGCCATCATCGCATCACGTGCATTTCGGAGATTTCTGCGAGCTGCCGCATCGCCACGTAACTCACCGTGCACACCACCGCGACGCACAACAGCACGGTGGCTCCTAGAGGGGTCATGTAGGAACTTCGCACCTCTGGCCGGGCACACGTCAACAACAACACCACCCATGGAGCGCCAACAGCCACCTTTGCAGATGTCACCGTCACTGCTTGCCGACCGCGAACCTCGTGTATGAGTTGCTCCTGAGCGCGAACATTGCGGGCGAGCTGGCTCAAAAGGGTCGCGACCGTACGACCGCCCTGCCGATGCGCAATTTCCATGGTCTCTGCGAATTGATCAAACGGAGCCGAATTCAACGTCTCGCGCAACCCACGCAAGGTTTGCTCGAAACCAATGCCACTCGCCCACTGCGCATGCCACTCCTCGAAAATGCGGTTCGACCCGTGCGGAAGCCGTTCGCCCGCCTGGAATATGGCCAACGGAACAGGGACGCCTGCACGGACACCGCTTGCGACATCATCGATGAACTGCGGCCACGGAATGGTTGAGAAGTCGAGTGAACGCGGGCGACGAATGCGAAAGCCAGAGCCATCACCGCGGGCATCAAACAGCGCCAACACCAGTCCGGTTCCAAATATCAATCCGATCAAGCCGCCCATTCGGACACCGCTTTCCATAGCCCCATGACGTCGATTTGTTTGCCCCGCACATCTTGTTTCGGCAGCTCATTACTTTTCATTCGCCAGCCGCCGCGCTCCCATTTGACGAGCTGCACGGCGGCTGGCTGACCGTGTTCGACATCGCCCGTCAGCGCTACCACCTCCTGCACTCGTCGAACACCGCGATGATCGCGACTGACCTGAACAATGACGTCGATGGACGAGGCGACGGTGGGAACGACGAAATCGCTTCGGACATTCTCACCAGCCAAGAGCGGCAAGGTGCACAATTTCAAAATCGCCTCCCGTGCTGAATTTGCGTGCACTGTGGCCATACCCGGTTGTCCGCTGTTGAGCGCAAGTAGGAGATCAAGCGATTCCGCCTGCCGCACTTCACCGACGACTAATCGCTGGGGTCGCATTCGCAGTGATTGACGCACCAATTCGCGCACAGTCACTTCGCCGTGACCTTCTAGATTGGCAGCTCTGGTCTGGAGCGCCACGTGATCGCGGTGTCTCACATTGAGTTCGAAAACCTCTTCGCACGTGATGATGCGCTCGTCATCAGGAATTGCCGCCAGTAGGCAGTTGAGCATGGTGGTTTTCCCAGCGCCTGTGCCGCCCGACACGACAATGTTGTAGCCGTTGATGGCCACTCCCTCAAGCAAAAGTGCAGTCCCGCGATCCAGCACTCTCCGAGTAACCAGATCATCGAGCGAATTGAGGCGGCGAATGAATTTGCGGATATTGATCGCCCAGTGTTCGCGAGTGACATCGGGAATCGTGACGTGGAGTCGGCTTCCGTCCTCGAGCGTGGCATCCACAAACGGATGCGAAAGGTCTAGCCGTCGCTGCGAGTACATCAGCAGGCGCTCAATCCACAGCGAGATGACGTCTCCGGTGAGTTGCGCCTCAATTGCAACAGGTTGGCCATCGCGGGCTATAAAGATGCGTTCAGGACTGTTGATCCATATCTCTTCGACTGTTTGATCATCGAGAAGTTGATCTAGCTCCGCAATCGTGTGCATGTTTGCCTCTCTTCGAGAAGCGCACGCTAGATACAACGCGAAACTAACAACAGGATTCTGTCCAGACTTTGGAGTGCATCACCAGAGAGTCACGAACACTCACAACTTCTCCGCGTTCAGTCACCATCGACTAGCCAACAAGGGCACTTCAAGACGACTGGGCCACCAATTCACGCAACATCCGCAGAGCCACGGAGATTGCTGCGAGATCAGCTGGCGCACCCGAAATTTCACCGACCACGGCGTGGACGCGTTCGAGACCCGATGATTGCGCTGCTGACCATCGTGCCACCCGATCAGATTCAGGCATCCGCAGAACTTGTGCCGCAAGCGCCGCTAACACTGCGTACATATCCGCTCGCATGGCAGCACGCGCCATCGTTTGCCAACGATCTTGACGAGGCAGGGCACTAATGGAGTTGAGAATCGCATCTCCACCAACGAGCTCGGAAATCTCGAAGTACACGTCCGACCACATTTCTGTCGAGAGACCATCCCGAACACCTTGGTCACCGAAGTCCAACGCCGCATACTCGTCGAGCAGACCAGCAAACGTTCCCGCTAGTTCAGTCGGCATTCCCAACGCTGCGAAGCGTTCACTGCTCGAGATCCAACGGGCGCGCTCGCCACCACGTAGGTGGAGTGGCACGAGCGCACGAACTTCGCTCGCTACTAAACGCAATCTGTCCAGATTCGATACCAACATCGCTGGGCTGCCGCGATGCGCGATGAGCCAACGGGCAACCCGGTCCACGTAGCGCCGAGCCTCAAGGCCGCAGGCGATGCGCGCCTGCCACGTGGCCCCGGACCGACTGAGCTGGTTACTGATTTCGTCGAGGCCAGTGATGTACATCGCCGAGAGCAGAGCCAACGCCGCACGCTCGGAATCGACTCCAGTCTCTTCCGTCAATCGGTAGACCGCCGTGATGCCCGCTTTGTTGATGATGCGGTTCGCGAGGACAGTGGCGACGATTTCTCGCCGAAGCGGATGGCGGTCGATTTCCGATTCCCACTCATGGACCAGCACGTTTGGGAAGTAGCTGCGCAACCACCCCTGTGCCCACGAGCCATCGATGGCGGAGCCCTGCAATAAGGAGTGAGTGAGCTGCAATTTGGCATGAGCGAGCAACACCGAAAGTTCTGGCCGTGTCAGCCCAATGCCGGCGGCTGCCCGGCGTGAAATCTCTGCAGAATCTGGCAGCGCCTCAAGCGAACGGTTAATGAGACCTTTGGACTGCCACGAGTCAATGAGACGAGCGTGAACACTCAGCATCGAATGAGCTTGGGCGTGAGCCAGAGAGAGAACTTCGTTTTGAGCGATGTTGTCCGCGAGCACCAAATCTGCGACGTCATCTGTCATTGATTTCAAAAGGGTATTGCGATCCTCAAAACTCAGATTGGTGCGCAACGACAGCAGAATCTTGAGATTCACCTCGTGATCAGAGGTATCAACGCCGGCGGAATTGTCGATCGCGTCTGTGTTGAGTGCGACTCCCGCAAGTGCTGCCTCGATCCGGCCGCGCTGCGTGAGACCGAGGTTGCCACCTTCACCGATGATGGCGCAGCGGAGCTCGTTGCCATTGATGCGGATTCCATCATTGGCGCGGTCGCCAACATCTGAATGCGATTCGCTAGAGGCTTTGATGTACGTGCCGATGCCACCGTTCCAGAGAATGTCAACGGGCGCTTTGAGAATGTGCGTAATTAATTCTGCAGGCGTTAACGAAACTCCCTGTGCAGCGATGCCCAACGCAACCGCAGCCTGCTCGGACAGTTGCACCTGCTTGTCGGCTCGCGAATAGACGCCACCGCCTGCGCTGATGATTGACTGGTCAAAATCCGCCCACGACGATCGTGGAAGCGAGAACAGTCGTTCACGTTCAGCGAAGCTCTTAGCAGCGTCTGGGGTTGGATCGATGAAGATGTGTCGGTGATCAAAAGCTGCAATCAACATCGCCGATGTGCTTCGCAATAGGCCATTGCCAAAAACATCGCCGCTCATGTCTCCAATACCGACAACAGTTGCAGCGTCTTTCTGAACATCTAGCCCACGCAAGAGTCCGTGGTGAATCACTGACTCCCACGCACCTCGAGCAGTAATTCCCATGACCTTGTGGTCATAACCGACTGAGCCGCCACTGGCGAAGGCATCTCCCAACCAATAGCCGCGAGTGAGCGACACCTCGTTGGCGATATCCGAAAACGTTGCAGTGCCCTTGTCTGCGGCCACCACCAGATACGGATCGTCGGCGTCGCGACAGATCACATTGGTCGGCTTTTCGACACCACCGTCGACATAGTTGTCGGTGACATCGAGCAGTGCGTTGATGTACTCCTGGTAGGCGGCGATGCCTGCGGCCATCCAGGCTTCACGATTGGCAGGGTCCGGCAGCAACTTCGCGAAGAAGCCACCTTTTGCGCCGGTCGGCACGATGACAGCGTTCTTGACTACCTGCGCACGAACCAGGCCCATGATTTCGGTTCTCAAGTCATCGCGACGATCACTCCAGCGCAGCCCTCCGCGTGCCACCGCACCAAAGCGCAGGTGCACGCCGTGGACAACTGGTCCGTCGAGCCAGATTTCGGCAAACGGATGAGGCTGAGGCAGCATGCTGATTTCTGCTGCTGCAATTTTGAGTGAAATGGTGGTCTTCAACCGACCGTCCGGAGCTAGCCGCATCGCATTTGTTCGCACGGTCGCAAGGACTGTCGAGTACACAGCGCGCAAGACTCGATCGTGTTCAAGACTTGCGACTGCATCAAGAAGCGGCGGCAAGGCCGCAAGCGCTGCTGCTTCGCTGGCTGGATCTAGAGTCTCGAATCGCGCCCGAAACACTCGGATGAGTTCAGTGCACACCGCGGGATTGGCGACGAGCGCGGCATGAACCGTGGTGACGCCGTAGGGCAACCATTGAGCCACGTAGCTCGCGTAGGTTCGAAGGATTGCCACATCACGACCGCTGAGATCTGACGTGACGACCAACTGAAGCAACGGATCTGTTTCGACACGCTGCCCAAGCGCTTCGAGTAATGCCTCTGAGAAACGCGCTTGCCAGCCTGAGGTTGGTGCGAGTATGAAAGTGAAATGAAGATCGTGCAGCCACGTTTCGCTGCGCCCTGCTGGATGAAGGAGATAGGGCTGCTCATCAATCACATCGAGACCAAAAGCAGTCAGCACAGGCAAAAGTGCCGACAGCTTCAGCGCCTGATGCGGGCTGAAGATTCGCACATGATGCGAGTCATCACTGATGCTGAGTCGCACTGAAATGCCTTGGTCTGCCGCTGCTTGGGCCTCTTCAATCGAATGCACATCTGCCACGGCGGTCTCGATGTCGTACGTGGCAATGTAGGCATCCGAGAACGCGTCGCGCCACGTGGTGAGAATGTGCGCAGCGACTTCATCGGAGTCAGAACTTGCTACCACCGCTTCCGCAAGCTGGTCATGCCACGACTGAGTCTGCGATTCAATGTCTGCACCAAGACCAGTGAGGTCGAGGTCGGCAAGATTGACTCGCTTGTTCATCTTCACTCGAAAATGCACGCGTGCAAGATTGCTATCACCAAGCAACACGGCTGAATCAATTTCTGACGCGGGAAGATGCGTCAGCAGCAATTTCTCAATCTTGTGGCGCACAGACGTGTTGTAAACGTCACGCGGCAAGTACACGAATGCGTTAACAAATCGTCCCCATCGATCCGCATGAAAAAACGCCTGCGTGTCTCGTCGATTCTGGCCGGCCAGCGCACTTGCAGTGGTCGAACTCAACCATGCCGAATCCACTTGAAGCATCTCATCCCGAGGGAACGACTCAAGGAACTGCAACATGTCTCGGTAAGAGTGCGACCCAGGAAGCGCCTTGGCAGCGTTGAGCACGTCATTCGCCACAAGCCTCATCACTGGAATGGTAAGAACCGAATCCGTGTAGGCGTCCCGGCTAAGTAGGCCGAGGAATCGATGTTCACCGATGACGAGTCCGTGTGAATCAAACTCTTTGAATCCAAAGTAGTCCATGTACACATTGCGATGAACACTCGACTTCTGAGATGACTTCGTAAGGACCAGGGGTTGAGAGCTCAACAAATGTTCGCGTGCGAGGTCAGGCAACAGTGAGAGGTCACGATGAGAGGCTGCTCGGTGTCGCAAAAGGCCGAGCCCGCTACCGGCTACCGAATCAAGCTGACCCTTGTCTGCGGCGAAGGTGTAGTAGCGATAACCCAAAAACGTCAGATGGTTGTCTGCGAGCCACGTCAACAGATCGCGCGTTTCGGTGGCATCGGCTTCGCTCACAGACGCCGGAGCTGCTGCGGACCATTGCTGAGAAAGTTCAACACACTTATCGCGCATGGCCGACCAGTCACCCGTCACTGCTGCAACTTGTTCGAGCACTTCGAGAACCTCAGCCTCGACCGCACGGTGTTCGGCTTCGGTTAAGAGTCGATTGATCTCAAACTCAGTCCAACTCTCGGCCCTTAAGCCAGCGCTGATTTCGCTTTCTGCCCTGACGAGAGCGCCGTCCTCATCTCGCTCAACGTACAAAATTGGATGGACCACCCGATGGACGCCGCGACCCGTGCGACTCAGAAGTGAAGTGAGGGAATCGACCACGAACGGCATATCTTCGATAACCACCTGGAGCACTGAATGGCGTGCCGCTGGTGGCGTTATGGCGCGGACAAGCGCAACTCGCTCTGGTCGGCAGGCGCCGAGCTCTGCGTGACTCATAGCGGCGGCAACGACGGTGTCGCGAGATCGACCGTCAAGATCCGCGGAATGGGTGTGCTGGTGGTAGGCGCTGACAAATTGGGAAACGACAGAATCGGACCAGTCGCTCACAGGCCGCAAAGACATGATGCTCACACTTCTCCGCCACGCCTTTGTGACGGTGGGCCTACGGTAGCGCGGGTCGGCAATACTTACGACCATGCCAACGAGTCTTCACCACACATTTGACCTTCCCTACCCGAGCACGCGAGCAGTGGAACTCATGACGGACCCAGATTTCCTCGCCGAACTGATGGCCGCTTCGGGCTCTTTGCGTCCCGTGGTCGACGTCGCCCAGACTGGCAATCAGACGACGGTCACCATTCAACGAGAATTCGAAGGTCAATGGCCAAGCTTGGTAGCGCCGCTCATCGGTGAAACTCTCGTGATTTCAGAAGTGCGCACGTGGCAATCCCCGACGGCCGAGGGCGAGATTGCAGGGACGCTCGAAATGCACGTCAAGGGCCAGCCAGTGTCGATGAACGGATCCATCCGCGTCTCACCGACGCCTAGCGGCTGCACAGCGCGCATTAACGGCGAAATTCGGGCCCGACTGCCTTTCATCGGTGGCATGGTCGAAAACATCGTTCTTGAACAACTCAAACACGGGGTGGCACTCGAGGCCGAGGTACTCGCCCAAAAGCGCTAGCCGCTCTCAGGCGCCCCGGCGCTAGTGCATGTGGGGGTAAAGGTGATTGGTTGGCGGAACCAACGTCTCCTTCAACGACCGAGGCGATGTCCAGCGCAAAAGGTTCTGCGGCGCACCTGCCTTGTCGTTGGTACCCGATGCACGACCGCCACCGAAAGGCTGTTGACCGACCACGGCTCCAGTCGGTTTGTCGTTGATGTAGAAATTGCCAGCGGCGAATCTCAGCGTGGACATGGTCCACTCGATAGCAGCGCGATCCTGGGCAATCACTGCGCCAGTGAGTGCGTAAGGCGCCACGGATTCCATCTGCCGCACTACCGCCTCGAACTGTGAATCATCAAACACGTGCACTGCCAGGAATGGGCCAAAGTATTCGGTGGTGAACCATTCGGCTTCTGGATTGGTTGACTCGATCAGCGTCGGACGAATAAACCAGCCTTCTGACTTGTCGTAGGTACCGCCAGCGAGTACCTGAACATCGCTTGCGGCATGTGCCCGATCAATGGCTGCAGCGTTGCGGTTAAACGCGCGCTCATCGATCACTGCCGACATGAAGTTTGAGTAGTCCGTGACGGTGCCCTGGCGCAAACCGTTGATGGTTTCAATCAAGTCATCTTTGATTCGATTCCACACAGACCGTGCGACGTAGGCGCGCGATGCAGCCGAACATTTTTGACCCTGGTACTCGTAGGCACCGCGAATCAAAGCAGTTTTGACGACATCGTCCTGAGCAGACGGATGCACCACAACAAAGTCTTTGCCGCCGGTTTCGCCAACTAGGCGCGGGTAAGACTTGTAGGTGCTAATTCGATTGCCCACTTCTTTCCAGAGATGCTGGAAAACACCAGTGGAGCCCGTGAAGTGAATGCCCGCGAGATCTGGGCTCGCCAGCGCTACCTCTGACACCGCAATGCCGTCACCGCTGACGAGGTTGATGACACCAGCAGGCAAGCCAGCCGCCTCGAGTAGCTCCATGATGAAGTGAGCGGTCAGCATTTGTGTCGGCGCGGGCTTCCACACAACAGTGTTGCCCATCAACGCTGGTGCGGTTGGAAGGTTGCCGGCAATAGCTGTGAAGTTGAAAGGTGTGATTGCATAAATGAAGCCCTCGAGTGGGCGATGGTCCATGCGATTCCACACACCAGGTGAAGAAATTGGTTGTTGACCAAGAATGTCGCGAGCGAATTGCACGTTGAAGCGGAAGAAATCAATCAACTCACATGCCGCATCGATTTCTGCTTGGTACACCGTCTTGGACTGGCCGAGCATCGTGCCTGCGAGAAACTTGTAGCGCCAAGGGCCTGCTAACAAATCTGCAGCCTTCAGGAAAACTGCAGCTCGAGCGTCGAACGAAAGTTCTCGCCATGCAGGAGCAGCGGCGAGCGCGGCATTGATTGCATCCTGGGCATCCTGGTGCGTTGCTTCGGAAGCAATACCTAGAACACGAGCAGACTCGTGTGGCTCGCGGACTTCAAAAGTCACTGCAGACATGCGGCGCACGCCACCAATCGTCATGGGCAATTGCCAGGTCTGAGACCGAAGATCGGCTATCGCTGCGCTCACCTGGGCGATTTCTGGACTACCTGGCGCAAAGTGAAGAACTGGCTCGTTGATGGCCTTTGGCGTAGAAGTGCTCGCGTCCAACATTCCTATTTCTTCCTAACCGTAGTAAGTACTTCGTCAATCTCTTGAATCCCAAACCAGCTCAACTCGTCGGAGTCAATATCGGCGATGAGAAAACAGCCAAGATCATTCAACGCGACAACCGCCGAGAACGCCACCTCACCAAGGGCGTCATCGACAATCTCACCTTCGGCATCTAGAGCCGCAATAACCCCACAATTGTCGTTGACATCGAGAGCCGAGAGAGCCGCAAGCAGGTCGAGTTCATCCTGATCGCTACTCTCGACAGTCTGAGCAAAGCCTTCTGTGACGGAAATTGCTGATTGACCTTCGAGGGTGACAGCATCGCCGCCAGCCAAGGTAGACAGCTGTTCTTCAGTGAGTGCCCAGTAGACGCGCATGGCGCAATCATGCCGAATGATTTATCCACTCGACACCAGGCGTAGCCGCTCCTCAGCAGCAACCTGTATCGATTGGGCGAGAAATTGAGGCGCTAGGCGCAGCGTGACATGCACACTGTCGCGATTCTCAATCGGAGAAATCGCCAAAATGGTTGCATTCGAAGAAATCAGTTGGGCTTCGAAACTGTCGCCCGTGCCGACCGACCAGAGTTGTACAGAATCTCCGGCCTGCAGAGTCAGCGGCAGGGTGGGAGAAGATGCCTCAAAAGCGAAAACTGCTTCACCGCTCGCCGTGCCACCCAAGTCAGATGCAAACAAGGGTTGTCCGGGGCGGATGGATCGAATGAGTCTTTGAGGCCGTCGCAAATCACTCTCTGAAGCCCACTCAGCCGTCGAAAGATGTGATGGAAGATAGATGCGTCGAAGATCAGCCAGTGTCACAAACTCACCGGCGGCAATCGCTTTGGTGGCCTGAAGTGCGGGCAGAGTCTGCGATTCTTGTCGCATCACAGTCGCACCCCCAACACTGCTCAAGAGCATGATGCAGATGCCTGCCAAAAGTCGGCGCGGAGCTTGACGAATTCTTTCGAGATAGTTGATTTGGCGCGGTGAGAATGACGGATTATTCATAAAACCTCCGCGGAAACCATGTCAATCACACAAGGCGTGTCACAACAACCCATCCACAGTTTCACCGAGGTACTAGCTCAATCAGTTAGCCAAACGTGCCATAGCGATGTGCAAACAGTCCTTTCAAAAATGTCCTGCTGAAAGGAACCACATGGAAACAACATTCGACACGACTGCCTGGGTAATGCAGTCACTTCTCATCATGTTTGCAGCGCTGCTCGTCATCCCCTTAATCCGCGCAATTCTTGGTTTGGCACTGATTTCTATCAGTGCAGGTCTTGGCTTCGAAAACTCCTCACTGCGCGAAGCAGGGGTATCGCTCTTGCCGGCATTCCTCAAGACAGCACTCGGATTCGCCACGGTAGTGGCTTTGGCACAACCCCAAATGGCGAGCGCGGCTGAAACTCCTCATCTCATCATTGATCGAATTGTCACGAGCCCAACGCCTCAGCCCGTCAGTGTCGCACCGTCGCCGCCTCCGCAGCAGCCAACCGCTCCCGCGACGCAACCGCGCGTGATTGTCTTCGATGACGATGAGATGCTGAGCGCACCTCTCGAACCAGAGGAGGGTGTGTATGTCGTCAAAGTTGGCGATTCGCTCTGGACCATCGCGCGCGGACTGATTTCAGACCCGAATCCATCAGCGCGAACGATTGACCGGACCTGGCGCGCACTCTGGGAAGCCAACCGAGCTGCCATCGGCGCTGACCCATCTTTGATTCGACCAGGAACACGACTGCGCCTGGATCTACCGCCGGTTACGCATGAACAGTGATTCCGTTGTGCGACTTCGAGGTTTTTCCGAACCACCCCTATCCCCCGCCTCTCCAGCTTTTCCGGCAGTCCTTGCGCAGCGACCTGAGCCGGCTACTGCTTCATCGCTGCCCGTGCCTGTGAACGCTTGTCCGCCGCCCGAGTGGATCGCTCGTGTAACACTCGCGTGCGTCGAAGTGGCCTATGGGCGACGAAGTGTGAACCAGTTGCGCACGGTCACCACTCGAGCAGCACTTCGAAAGCTGGAGTTACTTCAACAAACCCGAAGAGACGTCTCAGCGCAGAACCTGGCGGTGACCTGTGGACCTGTGCGCATCTCGACTCCCGTTAAGGATGCGATTGAGGTTAGCGTCACTGTGACGGTAGGACGCAGAGCCTTTCCGCTGGCCTTACGTCTGGAGAATCTCGAAGGCCG
>JAFMIT010000020.1 GCA_017853815.1 Actinomycetota bacterium | reverse complement strand
TGGTTTGGATTTCGGATGCCCGTTGTGACGGCATGGGCAACGAGTAGGTCGCTCGCACTGTTAACAGCCTCAGCAATGTGAGGTTGGTACTCACCGAGAGTTGCCGAGAATTGACCTGCGAGCACAGAGTCAAGCAGTCCACGTTCCCAGTCGGCCATTGGCTTGGTGGGATCGCCGCGTTTAATCACAAGTTCGTCAGATTCGTTGAGTTCAAGGAGCACGATGCCGCGGGTTGCAAAATCAAGCATGGTGGCAGTGAACGCTTTGGTGTCGAGGCTGCCGTGCCAGGCGGCGGCAATTTCTGCGGGTCGCAGATTGCGTGGGATTTCGAAGCGAACAAAATCTTTGATGGTTGCGGTGGTTGTTGCCTGTCGGCGACGGCGTGCAATGAACAGAATTACGGCCGCAAGGACTAGTCCGAGAGCGAGACCGATTGGTGCGCCCGCAGCAAAGTCTTTTGCAAAATTCGGTGCATCACGAATGGTTTGTGGTGTGTAAGAGGTGAACGCCGTCGGGGCAAGCTGCACGTTGATTGTTGCTGAATTAAAGGCGTTGAGATTCTTGAAGCTGTAGTGAAGTGCATCCGGTTCATTCGTATTCTCACAAGGTGTGAGCGAACCATCCGGTCCATACACACATTCGGCCGATGCAGCGGTTGAAGGCAACCAAATGTCAGCGGTCGCATCCAAGATCGGCACATCCCACTGATTTCCGATGATGTCCCAGTTGAGCTCAAGGTTGTTGTTTGGATCGGTTGGAGATTTGTCCGCGACCGCACCTTGAACGGAGTATGTGATGACGTAATCGTGACTGCCGGTGATTTCGACGTCTGGGTTGCCGATGCGCAAGACGAGGTAGTCGCCATCGTCTGAATACTCAACTTGAGCTGGCTGACCGTCTTGAAGAACTTCAAGCACCGTTACTTTGTACACAACTTGTTTGTTGTTTGGCAGATTGTCGAGCTGAGGAATTGCGCGAAAAATTCCATGGCCAGTTCCGTTGGTGTTGTACGTGATAGCTTCAGAAATCTCTAACGAAGCATCCGAGTTCACCGCCATGGCAATCTGCATGCTGGTGATGGCGTCGCCTTCGTTGCTCGCGTGGACCGCTGGAATTGCAAGAAGAGTCAGTAATAGGACAGCGACAACTTTGAGGAGCTTCACCTAATAACAATAGCCCCGACGAAAACGCCGGGGCTATTGAGAGGTGCGCGTTAGTTGTTGATTGGGAATGCCTTGACTTCGTCGATGGATTCTGCGAAACGTGAATCGTCCGCATTTTCATCCTTCATGCGTCCGCCGAGGAATTCTTCGTAGGCAGCGAGATCGAAGTGGCCGTGACCGCACAGCGCAGTGAGGATCACGGTTTCTTCGCCTGTTTCCTTCGCGACAAGAGCCTGACGGATTGCTGCTGCAATTGCGTGCGTTGGCTCTGGTGCAGGGACGATGCCTTCGGTGCGAGCAAACTTGATGGCAGCCTCGAAGCATTCGGTCTGTGGAACTGCAATTGCTTCCATGAGGCCAAGCTCGTAGATGTGGCTGATCAAAGGTGCCATGCCGTGGTAGCGCAGACCACCAGCGTGGATTGGGTCTGGAACGAAGTTGCGTCCGAGGGTGTGCATCTTCATAAGCGGAGTCATGCCTGCGGTGTCGCCGAAGTCGTAGGCGTACACGCCCTTGGTCAGCGATGGGCAGGATTCTGGCTCGACAGCAATGATCTTCGGATCCATCTTGCCCGCCATCTTTTCGCGCAAGAATGGGAATGACAGACCACCAAAGTTCGAACCGCCACCGGTGCAACCGACAATGTGCGTAGGGGTATCGCCCGCCATCTGCATCTGCAAGAGAGCTTCTTCGCCAATGATCGTCTGATGCATGAGCACGTGATTGAGCACTGAGCCCAGCGCGTAACGGATTTCAGGATCCTGTGCTGCCACTTCGACAGCTTCCGAAATCGCGATGCCGAGCGAGCCTGGGTGGTTTGGATTGACGTCGTAGAACGCGCGACCAGCTGCCGTGAGGTTTGATGGTGAACGGTGCACCTTGGCGCCGTAAACCTCCATCATCAAGCGACGGTAAGGCTTCGCGTCGTACGAAGCACCAACCTGCCACACCTCGCACTCAAGACCGAACAGCGCAGTCGCGAATGACAGTGCAGTACCCCATTGACCAGCGCCAGTCTCGGTGGTCAGCTTCTTCACACCTGCGATGGCGTTGTAGTAAGCCTGTGGAACCGAGGTGTTGGTCTTGTGTGAGCCAGCTGGGGATTGGCCTTCGAACTTGTAGTAAATCTTGGCTGGCGTGCCGAGAAGCTTCTCAAGTCGGTGGGCACGGAACAGCGGCGAAGGACGCCATTGGCGGTAAATGTCCAACACAGCGCCAGGGATATCGATGTAACTATCCTGCGAGACCTCCTGAAGGATCAAGTCCATCGGGAAAAGTGGCAAAAAGTCCTCGGGACCAGCTGGCTGCAAAGTTCCTGGGTGCAGCGCAGGCGGTGGAGGGCTGGGAAGATCAGGAATGATGTTGTACCACTGGGTGGGCATCTGATCTTCAGTCAGCGTGAACTTGTGTTGGTGGACACTCTCGTCCATGAATACCTCCGCGGTTGGTTAGGTGCGGACGGAGGCTAGTCGTCTCGCTACGGCTTGACGAGGGTGTTTGGTAAAGAATGTTTCACGATTAACGCGCCAATATGTCTTCGATGAGATCAGCGACCGGGCTGTCGTCATGGTGGGCAAGAACATTGGTCGTAACCGCCCGCACCTCAGGGTGAGCGTTGGCTACCGTCCACGCTTCACCTGCCCATTCGAGCATGGGAACGTCGTTGGGCATGTCACCGACAGCCACGGTGTCGGCGGCAGTGAGTCCCAACGATGTAGCGAGTTGCGCAAGCGCTGTCGCTTTGGTGACACCTAAGGCTGAGATTTCGGCAAGCACAATTTCTTGCGATGCATGAGTCACTTGGACGATGTCGCGCACGTGTGGCGCGATCGCTGCAAGCCACGTGTCTGAGTTCCACCCTGTTGGGTCGGCCGGTTTGATAATCAGTTTCGTGATGTCGCTGAGTCGGACTAGTTCTTCAATCGGCGCGACAGGAATGTCGTCAGCGATCTTCCAGGCAGCGACGTATCCAGGTGTCACTGCAAATTCATATTCCGAGAGTTTGTCGACGCGCATTTCGTCATAGTTCTCAGAGCGAGATTGTGCGATTGGCATGCCAATGAAAGAACGTTCGATTCCGAAAGTCGCGTCGGGGAACATCTCCAGCACTCGTTCTACAGCTTGAAGAGCGGCGTCAGTGCCAAGCGGATTGTTGGCGATGACCTGCATGTTGTGCATGTCCGCAATGAATCCACCATTGCCGCCAATCATCAGGGCGTAATGGTCGGCCGCTTCAGCTACTCCACGCAGCCAGCGAGCGGGCCGGCCTGTAACAAATGCAATATTTAAGCCATTTTCATTGGCTTTTTTGACTGCGAGACGATTTTCTTCTGTTACCGCGCCTGCTGAGTTGAGGAAAGTTCCATCA
Organism: Actinomycetota bacterium; assembly: GCA_017853815.1. Classification (GTDB taxonomy): domain Bacteria; phylum Actinomycetota; class Actinomycetes; order S36-B12; family UBA5976; genus JAFMIT01. The sequence goes on along the minus strand of JAFMIT010000020.1, from coordinate 15,617 downwards.
AGATCTGTCGCAAGAAGTGAGCGACGAACATGTTCAGTGCGTTGAAGAGAACTGATGGTTATTCGCTCTCGATGATGTCAACAATGCGTTGCAAGTCAGCGAATGTCGCAAAATCGATCGTGATGTGACCTTTATGGCGCTGCATATCAACTTTGACGCGCGTCTCTAGTCGATCTGACAGGCGTTCAGCGATGTCGGTAAGACCATGCGTTTCGGGTGCGTTGTTCTTCTTGCGCTTTTGTTTTGGTTCACGCTCACCACCCAAAGCGACAATTTCTTCAGTCGCACGAACGGAGAGGCCTTCAGCGACAATTCGAGTTGCTAGCGCTTCCATGTCTTTTTCGGTAGGCAACGACAACAGCGCACGCGCATGTCCGGCACTCAAAATGCCTGCTGCAACTCGACGCTGGACCGCAGTTGGTAGACGAAGCAAACGTATGGTGTTTGAAATTTGGGGACGCGACCGACCGATGCGAGCACTGAGTTCGTCTTGAGTACAGCCAAAGTCCTGAAGCAGCTGCGAGTAGGCAGCAGCTTCTTCTAGAGCGTTGAGTTGGGCGCGGTGAAGGTTTTCGAGTAGCGAATCGCGGAGCAGGACATCGTCGTTGGTTTGGCGAATGATTGCTGGAATCCGAGTGAAGCCGGCCTCTTGAGATGCACGCCAACGACGTTCGCCAGCAACGATCTCAAAATCATGTCCGGCTGGAGTGGTGGCGATTGGTCGCACAACGATTGGTTGTAGCAAGCCAATCTCTTTAAGTGAGTGCACGAGCTCGGCCATCGCTTCTTCATCAAAAACTGAGCGGGGCTGGCGAGGATTCGGCGTGATCCGACTGATTTCGATTTCGCTGTAGACCGCAGAGTCCACATGCGCCCCAACTGAAGCCGCTTCATTTTGGACATTTACTTGTGTATCTGTCGATGTAGAAGCGTTTGTTGCGGCAGGTTTCTGGTCTGGCTGAGCAACATTGGGGATTAGCGCCCCAATACCTTTACCTAAACCACGATTTGGGCCGGCCACTACTCGCTCACCTGTCCGACTTCAATGCGTTGAGCGAGCTCTCGACCCGCGGAGATGTAGGCCTCGGCACCCGTCGATGTTGGGTCATAGCCGAGAACGGTTTGTTGGTTGCTTGGAGCTTCTGAAATGCGCACAGACCGCGGAATAACAGTGCTGAGCACCACCTCGGCGAATGACTGGCGCACAAGATCTGCCACGTCCTGGCTGAGGCGAGTACGGCCGTCGTACATCGTGAGCAGGATGGCGCTGATGTGGAGAGCTGGGTTCAGATTGTCTCGAATGAGCTCAACAGTCTTGCGAAGCTGGCCAAGTCCTTCGAGGGCGTAGTACTCGCACTGAATCGGAATCAGGACTTCACGAGCCGCCACGAGCGCGTTAATCGTGAGGAGACCAAGGCTAGGAGGGCAATCAATGAAGATGTAATCCAGTGGTTGACCGTGCTTTTCGTTGTGAGCCGCCTGATAGGCGTTAATGGCGCGGATGAGCCGACTTTCTCGTGCTACGAGGGAGACAAGCTCGATTTCCGCACCAGCAAGGTCGATGGTCGCGGGTGCACACCAAAGGTTTGGGGTATGAGGAACCGGCTGCACGACGTCAGCAAGCGGTACTCCGTCAACGAGGGCGGAATACACATCCAGCACACCTTCACGGTGATCTACGGCCAGAGCGGTCGACGCGTTACCTTGAGGATCAAGGTCAATAACCAATACCTGGAAGCCTTCAGACGCCAGCGCAGCCGCCATATTTACGGTTGTGGTCGTCTTACCCACGCCACCTTTTTGGTTCGCCACAGTGAAGATGCGGGTCTTTGTTGGCCGTGGAAGTGGCGCTGTAGCCACTGTTTCACGTGAAACTTCGTCGGACATGGTCTTCTTTCTGGTTAAGCGGGCGGAGTCTGCCACTCTGGGCCAAGGACTTCCACCCCCTCATTTAGGGAAGGGTCAACGCGGACTAGTTCGTCCACGGGTTAGGACTCGATCCTGCGGGCTAGGTAATCTTTCGGATCCGAACCAGGGTCGTTAATGGTTCGACCAGGCCAGCGCCAACAGTCTCAATGCGTGCTTGCAACTGCTTTTTCCGGAGGTAGTTCGCAGCGGCAGTCACTTCCGCAGCAGCTTGAGCACCTTTAAGAGCAATGATTTCTCCGCCAGGAGCCACCAGGGGCCAGCACCATCCAAGCAGCTTCGGCAAAGCAGCCACCGCCCGAGACGTCACCACCTCAGCCTGAACGTCCTTCAGATCCTCGGCTCGACCGCGAATCACAAAGACACGCTCGTGAAGTCCGAGATCATCAACCGTTTCCTGCAAGAAATCCACCCGACGCTGCAAAGGCTCAAGAAGTGTGACTTTGAGGTCTGGTCGCACAATCGCCAATGGAATCCCGGGAAGGCCAGCACCAGAACCAACATCAATCACAGTCGCGTTCTCGGTGACCGCCTCAGAAAGCACAGCAGAATTGTTGATGTGGCGATCCCACATGCGCTCAACTTCTCGCGGTCCGACTAGGCCACGCTCCACACCGGCGCCAATCAGCCAGCCGTGGTAGCGCTCCAGAAGCGGAAAGGCTGCCGACCAACGTTCAGCAGCCTTAGCAGCGGCTTCTGTTTCACGTGAAACAGAAGCTTCCTCCGCGTTCATTAGCTTGCGGTCACCACGATGTAACGGCGTGGCTCTTCGCCTTCAGACTCAGAAGCAGCACCAGCAGCAGCAATTGCATCGTGAACGATCTTGCGCTCGTATGGATTCATAGGCTGCAACTTCACAGATTCACCGGTTTCTTGAGCCTTCTTAGCGGCTTTTGTACCGATTTCTGAGAGCTCTGCGCGACGCTTCTCGCGATGACCAGCTACATCGAGCATCAGGCGGCTACGGTTTCCGGTCTCACGCGTCACAGCTAGGCGAGTGAGTTCCTGAAGTGCGTCAAGCACCTCACCACGCTTGCCCACCAACTGGCCGAGATCTTCACCAACAATGGCGACGAGCGCGCGCTCACCTTCGACGTCCATGTCGATGTCGCCACCAAGTTCAGCGATATCGAGAAGCGCCTCTAGGTAATCGGCAGCAATGTCGCCTTCTTTTTCGAGGTCAGCGACTGTCAACTTTTCAGACATAAATGTTCCTTTGTGTAAACCCGCAAGCGGGGAATCTGTGGTTTTTCTTCACAAACGCAAGGTTGTGGACTACTTCTTGCGCTTCGATCGAGGCTGGCGTTTAGGTTGAACGCGCTGCGGACCTGAGTCTTGTTCTGACTCTTCTGCCGCGGCCGACCCCGTCGCTAAGCCCTTCTTCGCTGCCTTGGCTGCCTTACGAGCTTCGTAGGCCGCATGTGCAGGTGTACCAGGCGATGGGTTGTTGCGAATCACCCAGAACTGCTGTCCCATCGACCACAAGTTGGTTGTCGACCAGTAGATCAACACACCAATCGGGAAGCCGACGCCACCAATCGCAAACATGAATGGAAAGACATAGAGAAGGATTTTTTGCTGCTGAACAATCGGGTTGTCTGCAGCCACATTTTTCACAATCAACTGTCGCTGAGTGATGAACGTTGTGATGGTCATCAAAACGACCAAACACATTGCCAGAATGCGGGTCGCCTGAGCTGCCGAACCGGTTTCGTCTGCGCCCATGAACGTCGCGTACAACGGCACGTTAAACAGTGTTGCTTCGTGTGCCAAATCTAGAAGATGGGCGTATTGATCCCACTTGAAAACACCTTCAGCATTTGGTGCTGCAATTCCTTGCAAAACCGAAAAAAGCGCGAAAAAGATTGGAGATTGCAGCAAAAGTGGCAAGCAGGAAGAAAAAGGATTTGTGCCAGTGTCCTGGTACAACTTCATCATTTCTTGAGATTGACGCTCACGATCGCCTGCGTACTTCGTCTGAATTTCTTTCATCTGCGGTTGGATCAACTGCAGGTTTCGCTGCGCCTTAATTTGCTTCACAAACAGTGGAATCAGCATGATGCGAATGACTAGCACCAAACCAACAATCGACAGCGCCCAGGTCACACCAGTGCCATTACCAAGGACTGGCGCAAGCACCGCATGAAATTGAACCAAAATCCACGAAACCACGAGCTTCAAAGGATTGAGGATGAAATCAAACACAAGTACTCCAGTCAGTGGTGATCAACGAGGTTGACCATTCGGCAAAATCGTAGGGCGCCAGTGGCCACGTTCAGGAACCGGATCAAGTCCGCCTCGCGTAAACGGAGTGCAGCGCACCAACCGATAGGCGGTCAAAAACAGACCTTTAAAAGGGCCATGCACTTTGAGCACGCCGACGGCGTATTTTGAACAGGAGGGATGGTACCTGCAAACATCTCCGAGCAATGGAGAGATAGTCCACTGATACACCTTGATTGGGGCAATCAGTAAGTACGCAAGTGCTTTGCCAACGCCGTTCGTCCACACGGCATTGAAAAGTTGGGTTAAAGCACTCGCCATCTGTTAAGCGCCAACCTTGGCTAGTGCCCGACCAAGAAGCTCTGCACACTCTCTGACGGATAGTTGATCAGCTCCTGTTTGTGCGCGGAAAACCACGTCGATATTGAGAGGATGTTTCACGAGAAACATGTGGAAACTGTGCCTCACCACACGGGCAACTCGATGTCGAACCACTGAATTACCAACGATTTTGGGCGTAATCACAGCCAAACGGCTCGGAAGCTCATCTGATCTCACCACAACACTGATGACCGACGTGGAAATAGCAAAACGCCGACCTCGACGCAGAACGTGTCGAATGTCGGCGCTTCTATTCAGCCGGTGCTGACGAGGCAGCACAGCGGAATCAGACAGCCAGGCGAGCGCGGCCCTTGCGGCGGCGTGCTGAAAGCACTGCACGACCTGCACGGGTACGCATACGCAAACGGAAGCCGTGGGTCTTCGCACGACGGCGGTTATTCGGCTGGAATGTGCGCTTCGACACGGTTTTCTCCATCTACGAGCAAAGGGCATCCCTTTGAGCGGGCGAAAATTACGCGATACAGCGGCCTGAGGTCAAACTGAAGGTCCGATTTGTCCTTGTGGATAGTGAGGATCGCATAAAAGCTGCATTTTCCTCAAGACTAGCTTTTCACGCTTAAAACCGGATTTTCAGCCTGTGGACAACTCTTGCCAATGGCTCGATCAGCAGCCTAGAGTCCGCCACCCCTCCACCCACAACCTGTGGATAGTGTTGTGGACGAGTCTCTTGTGACTGATGTGAAAGGAGTGAGTAATGACGGAGAACCTCACCTCAGCCGGTGCGGCAGCGGTTGGCCAGCCTGACGCGGCGATGCTCGCGACTGTGTGGTCACAGGCGTTGGATCAGGCGTTTGCAACCGGATCGGTGGACTCGCAGCAGCGGGCCTTCGTCAACCTCACCAAACCACTTGTCCTGATCGAAGACACCTTACTTATTGCGGTGCCGAACGAGTTCACGCGCTTGGTCCTCGAATCCCGGTACCAGCCTGCCGTTTCGGCAGCCTTGACCACTGCGTTTGGCCGACCCATTCGCATGGCTTTCAGTATTGATCCTGAAATTGCTGCGCTTGATGACATTGCTGCCGACGCAGTGGCTGACGAGGTGTACAGCATCCCTGAACCTAGCCCCGAAGCTTCAATCACTGCCGACGGTCGCGACGAGGCCACCCGGCTCAACCCGAAGTACACCTTCGACACTTTCGTTAAAGGTGCCACGAACCGCTTCGCTGCAGCGGCGGCCGAAACTGTCGCCGAAAAGCCGGGCCAGTCGTACAACCCGCTATTTATCTACGGTGAGTCTGGTCTTGGAAAAACGCATCTTCTGCACGCGATCGGTAATTACACCCGCAGCCTTTATCGCGGCAAGCGCGTTCGCTACGTCTCGTCTGAAGAATTCACCAACGAATTCATTAACTCCATCCGCGATGACAAATCTGCTCAATTCCAAAAGAAATACAGGGATATTGACGTTTTGCTCGTCGATGACATTCAGTTCTTAAGTGGCAAGGTTCAAACTCAGGAAGAGTTCTTCCACACGTTTAACACTTTGCACAATGCCAACAAGCAGCTCGTTATCACGTCGGACTTGCCTCCGAAGCAGCTTCAAGATTTTGAAGATCGGATGCGTTCTCGATTCGCGTCTGGCTTCATCATCGACATTCAGCCGCCCGACCTTGAGACCCGTATTGCAATTCTGCGAAAGAAGACCCTCCAGGAGAGGTTGAGTGTTCCTGGCGACGTTCTTGAATACATCGCCTCGAAGATTTCGACGAACATTCGTGAGCTCGAGGGTGCGCTCATCCGCGTCACTGCGTGGGCGAACCTCAACAAACAACCAGCCGACCGGCAGATGGCCGAAATGGTTCTTCGGGATCTCATTACAGATCAGGCCGGTCCAGAGATCACTGCCTCGGTCATCATGGAAGTCACGGCGACGTTCTTCGGGGTAACTCTCGACGACCTGTGTGGAAATAGCCGTGAGAAGGACTTCGTCCAGGCGCGACAGATGGCCATGTACCTGTGCCGCGAGCTTACAGACTTGTCGCTTCCGAAAATTGGGCAGCAATTCGGCAACCGTGACCACACCACCGTGATGCATGCGGATCGAAAGATTCGTACTTTGATGGCTGAACAACGGATTGTTTACAACCAAGTCGCCGAATTGACGCAACGTATCCGCTCGCACGCTCGATAATCGTTTCAAATTTTGTCCAATCCCCAACTGGGGACAAGTTGTGGATAACTAGCGTCTCATGTGTCACAAATGCCTCAGAAGTAACAGAAACTGTGGGTAACTAGCAGTCCATCTGTGCACAGATTTGTAGACCCCCTAGTTCGTCCACAGATCCCCACAAGCTTCCTGCGTGTCCTCCACAAGGTTCTTCACAATCCGTCACCCAGCATTTCCCTCACAAAATGACGAAGAATCTGGGTTATCCACAGAATCCACAGGACCTATTACTACTACTACCTTTATCTAAACCTTTCTCTCAAGAATTCATTGGCTCGGCCTGTGTGGACAAACTTTTAGTCCTCACCGTGAAATGTCAGGGTCGTACTTCACACTTCCACCCTCAGCTGCTGTGGCTGAGAAGAGTGCCGACACCAGTCGGATTTAAAGTGCCGGCTGACGCCGGAGAAAGTACGGGGACTCGGATGACAAATCCGGATTACACACACGTCACCATGGTTATCGACCGATCAGGCTCGATGCAGGGAATGCGGCCAGAAGCCCAAGATGGAATCAACCTGATTCTGCGCGAGCAGTTTCTTGAAGAAGGCAAAGTGACCTTCACCCTCGTTGACTTTGATGACGAGATCGCTACCGTCGAAAGAATGCGCGGTACCCAGTTCGAATACAGTCTCGAGCCGCGCGGTAGCACCGCTCTCCTCGATGCGGTTGGTTCCGAGATCGAGAAGACTGGCTTCGACCTCGCGCAACTCCCTGAGGATGAGCGGCCAGGTCGAGTTCTGTTCGTCATCGTGACCGATGGCGGCGAAAACGCGAGCCGCCATCACACTTTCGAGGGTGTCTCCAGCTTGATTGCTCGTCAGACTAACGACTACAAGTGGCAGTTCCAGTATGTCGGACCAGCCGCCGAAGCCTGGCAAGGAGAGCGAATGGGCGCTAAGACCAGCCGCTTCTCAGGCCGTAGCAAAGGCATGTCTGCGAGCTACCGCGAAATGAACGAGTCGATCAAGTCATTTCGAAAGTCGGCCCCTGAGACCGACTTCTTCATGGCCGAAATCATCGAAGACGACCTGTAAGTCGTCCCCAGATTCAAAGCCCCGCCGACCCACTCGTGACGGCGGGGCTTTCATCTGCCACGATTAGCAGCCAAATCAAGGAGAAGTCGTGAAGATTCGTATCGAACGAGACGCGCTTGCGGACGCCGTAGCTTGGGCGTCGCGCGCGCTTGGAAATCCACGCACGGGTGGCAATCCAGGAATTGGCATCGAAGCACATGGCGACACAGTCGTTTTTGTTTCCTACGATCGTGAATCCTCGGCTCGCGCCGAGTTTGAGGCCGTCGTTGAAGAAGAAGGCACCTGCGTCGTGCCCGGTCGCCTCTTGAGCGACATCACCAAAACTCTGCCAGCTGCGCCGGTGGTTCTTGCAACCAACGGAACGAGCATCGAAGTTGAGTGCGGACGGTCAGCGTTCTCTCTTCCAACGATTAACTCTGGCGATTTTCCAAAAATGTCTGACATCCCAGCTGTGATTGGAACCATCTCAGGCGCCGAGCTTGCGACTGCGGTGGCGCAGGTACACATCGCTGCTGAAACCAACGAGAGTCTCGTCAACCTGACGGGTATTCAGATGGAATTCGCTAAAGGTGCGATCACTCTCGCAGCGACCGACCGTTACCGACTTGCATTGCGCGATGTTTCGTGGATGCCATCCGTCACCGACCCGGACACCATCGCATTGGTGCCTGCTGCGAAACTCAACGACATCGCTAAAGGCCTTGCTGATTGCGCCAAGGTGGAAATCGCTGTGGTTAACGGCGGAGACAGCACACTGATTGGTTTCACGGGAAACGGTCGCTCGATTGCAACCTCACTTCTCGGTTACAAGTTCCCTCCATATCGCGACACCATTCCAGCTCCTGGTTCGATCGTCGCCTACATCGAAACTGCTGCGCTGAGCGCCGCCTTGAAGCGTGTCCGACTTGTTCTCGAAGACAAAGACAAGAGTTTCGTTTCTATCGCCCTGTCTTCAGACGAAGTTTCGTTAACCGCACAAGGTGTGGCGAGCGGCGTTGCTTCTGAAGCAATCGATGCGACTGTTGACGGCGAACTTGCGGAAGAAAGTCGCTTCGATCCGAACCGGTTCATCGAAGGCTTGAATGCAGTGAACTCTCCTTATGTGAAGTTGGCTTTCATTAACAGCAATCGGCCTGTTCTTCTAACAGCCGCAAAGGAACCAGGCGTTGATCTCGACAACGGTTACAAGTACTGGTTGATGCCAAAACCATCCACCCGCTAATGCACGTTTCTGAACTCAGTGTCCGTGACTTTCGCTCATACGACGAAGTCACGGTTCACTTTGTTCCAGGTCTGAATGTGCTGATTGGCAGTAATGGTCAAGGCAAAACCAATCTCGTAGAAGCTCTGAGTTATCTCGCGACTTTTTCAAGCCACCGAGTGGCATCAGACGTGCCACTCATCAAGAAAGACCGCGCGCAGGCTGGCATTCGCGTTGTTGTGAATGACGATGGCCGCGAGATCACACTCGATGTAGATATTCATCCAGGAAAAACCAACAAGGCAAAACTCAACGGCAGTCCACTTCCGAAAGCACGCGAAGTACTAGGCGCACTGCTTACCGTCGTGTTCGCGCCTGAAGATCTCAATCTTGTGAAAGGTGATCCAAGCGAACGTCGTCGCTTCATGGACGACACCGTCACTTTGCTCACTCCGAGCTATGCGGGCATTCGCTCAGATTTCGAAAAAGCTCTGAAACAACGCAACGCGCTTTTGAAATCCGCCTACGGACGCACTAACGCCGACGTCATGCGCACTCTCGATGTGTGGGATGCACAACTTGCACGCGCAGGCGCTCAGGTGATGGCCAACCGTATGTCTCTCGTCTCGCAACTTTCACCACATGTTTCGCAGGCGTACATCACAGTGTCAGATGATCGAGGACCTTTTAGCATCAATTACGAAACTAGTCTCGATGTGCAAGCCGAAGTTCCAACCACGGAGCTCCTAGAAGCTGCTTTGCTCGACGCCATGTCGCGCCGTCGCAAAGATGAAATAGATCGCGGAATCACTCTCGTAGGTCCACATCGAGACGAACTCACTCTCGAACTACGCGGCCTGCCGGTACGCGGATATGCGAGCCACGGCGAATCATGGTCGACGGCGCTCGCTCTCAAATTGGGAGTTTTCGAATTGCTCCGCCAAGTGTCTCGACATGGCGATCCGGTTCTCATTCTCGACGACGTCTTCGCTGAGCTCGACGAAATCCGTCGCCGTAAACTCGTTGACCAGGTCAAGAACTGTGAACAAACCATCGTGACGGCGGCGGTCGCCGCGGATGTTCCAGAAGATTTGTCCGGCGCACTTTTCGATGTTTACGAAGGGACGGTGAATCGTGTCTCCTGACAACGATCCACACCGGCTCGACGATGTGAACCGAGTAGCAGTCTCGAACTTCCGCCGAATTCGCAAATATCTCGAAAAAACGGGTCTCGAGCGCAGCGACGAGACCACCAAGACTTTTAAGCGCACCAACAACGCCTCGAGCCGTGACCCAAAACTGCTCGGCGACCTACTCGACGATTTCAGTATCCAGGCGGACCTCGCTGCCCCCCTCGCCGTCGGCGGGCTCACTTTTCGGTGGGCCGAAATCGTGGGTGAAGAGGTGGCTGAACACGTCTCAATCGTCGAATTTGATGAAAACTCGGGCTCGCTGAAGCTCGCCGCCGACTCGACCGCTTGGGCCACCCAAATCCGCATGCTCGTGCCCCAGATTGCCGCCCGAATTGATGAAGAAATCGGCCCGGACATCGTCAAAGAGATTTCCGTGGCAGCGCCGTCTGCCCCAAGTTGGACCTTTGGCCGCCGAAAAGTGCCCGGTCGCGGCCCTCGCGACACATACGGCTAAATCTGGGCTTCTCGCCCCGACTAGTACTTTTAAGAGGGTACCTACCCAAACGCACCCTAAATCCGCCACAAGTGCCTTAAATGGCGAAGAAACGGATTTTGTCACCAGAAAGCGCTAGAATCCACCCATTCTCAGGTCGTTTTCAGCATGACTCCCGTAGACATGGCGAAACGACCTGAAATGTTGTCCCCCGTGACTCACAACCTTCCCGGTGATTCATTGATCGCGATTTCAGAAGAGGTGTGTCGATGACGTACGACGCCAGTGCCATTCAAGTTCTTGAGGGCCTAGATGCAGTCCGCAAACGTCCAGGCATGTACATCGGTTCGACCGGCGAACGCGGTCTTCACCACTTGGTTTACGAAGTGGTCGACAACTCGGTCGACGAGGCGCTCGCGGGTTACTGCACCCACATCGAAGTCACCATCCTTGAGGACGGCGGACTCCGCGTCATCGACAACGGTCGCGGCATGCCTGTCGACATTCATCCCGTCGAAAAGCGACCAGCTGTCGAAGTCATCATGACCACCCTTCACGCTGGTGGAAAGTTTGGCGGCGGCGGATACGCCGTGTCTGGCGGTCTCCACGGTGTGGGTGTCACCGTCGTCAACGCGCTTTCGACCAACCTCACTGTTGAGGTCAAGCGCGATAACAAGGTGTACAGCCAGTCATATCACCACGGTGTGCCAGACGCACCGCTTGCTGTCATCGGCGAATCGACAGAGACGGGCACCAAAGTCACCTTTTGGCCTGACGGCGGAATTTTCGAAACCACAGTTTTTGATTTCACGACACTGGCGCGCCGCTTCCAAGAAATGTGCTTCTTGAACAAAGGCCTTTCCATCGCGCTTATCGACGAACGAATCAGCGCACAACAAGAAGATGGTTCACCTCTCGAGGTTCGCTACATGTACGAAGGTGGCATCGCCGACTTTGTCGCTCACATCAACAAATCAAAAGGTGCATCACACCCGAGCATCATTTCGTTTGAAAACGAAGACGCCACCCGCGGCATTAGCGCCGAAGTTGCTTTGCAGTGGCAGGACACTTACAGCGAATCGGTCTACACCTTCGCGAACACGATCAACACCACTGAAGGTGGAACGCACGAAGAAGGTTTCCGCGCAGCCCTCACCACGATGCTCAACAAGTTCGCACGTGACTGGAACATCCTTAAAGAAAAAGACACCAACCTCACGGGCGATGACGTCCGCGAAGGGCTCACCGCGATCGTGTCTGTGAAACTTCTCGAACCACAGTACGAAGGGCAAACAAAAGCAAAACTCGGCAATACCGAAGCAAAAGCTTTTGTGCAGAAGGTCGTCAACGAACACCTTGGTGCCTGGTTTGAACAAAATCCAAGTGAAGGCAAAGAGATTGCCCGCAAGTGTGTCAACGCCGCGAGCGCTCGAATCGCTGCGCGTAAAGCACGCGACCTCGCTCGCAACCGCAAAGGTTTGCTCGGCGGCGGCGGTTTGCCAGGCAAGCTCGCTGACTGCAGCAGCAATGAACCTAACGAATGCGAACTTTTTATCGTCGAAGGTGACTCGGCCGGTGGTTCCGCCAAGCAGGGCCGCAACCCACGCACTCAGGCGATCCTTCCAATCCGCGGCAAGATTTTGAACGTCGAAAAAGCTCGCATCGACCGCGTACTTCAAAACACTGAAGTTCAGGCTCTCATCAGCGCACTCGGCACTGGCGTGCACGATGACTTCGACATCAACAAACTCCGCTACCACAAGATTGTGTTGATGGCCGATGCTGACGTCGACGGCCAGCACATCCGCACCCTGCTGTTGACTCTGCTTTTCCGTTTCATGAAGCCACTCATCGAAGGCGGTTACGTCTTCCTCGCGCAGCCACCTCTGTACAAGATCAAGTGGGGCCGCGACGATTTCGAATACGCGTACTCCGATCGCGAACGCGATGCGTTGATCGCTGCCGGTGTAGCCGCTGGCAAGAAGCTTCCGAAAGACGAAGCAGTCCAGCGTTACAAAGGTCTTGGCGAAATGAACCACGAAGAACTTCGCGTGACCACAATGGATTCCGACAACCGTGTGCTCCTGCGCGTCACTCTCGATGACGCCGCACAGGCAGACAATCTCTTCAGCACCCTGATGGGCGAAGATGTCGAAAGCCGCCGCAATTTCATCCAGACCAACGCGCGCGACGTGCGCTTCCTCGATATTTAATTCTGAAGGACATCACAGATGAGTGACGAAGTAACCACCGACGGAATCGCACACGGTCGTATCGAACCGGTCGATATCAACGTTGAAGTTTCGCGGTCCTTCATGGACTACGCGATGTCTGTCATCGTGTCTCGCGCATTGCCTGATGTGCGCGACGGTCTCAAGCCAGTTCACCGTCGTGTGCTTTACGCGATGTATGACGGTGGCTTCCGCCCCGACAAGGCATTCTCAAAATGCGCCCGCGTCGTCGGTGAAGTCATGGGTACGTACCACCCGCACGGCGATGGTGCGATCTATGACACCTTGGTTCGTTTGGCTCAGCCCTGGTCGCTTCGCTATCCGCTGGTTCAAGGTCAAGGAAACTTCGGCTCACCCGGCAACGACCCCGCTGCCGCGATGCGTTACACCGAATCTCGCATGGCACTTCTCGCCATGGAAATGGTGCGCGACATCGATGAAGACACTGTCGACTTCACCCCCAACTACGACGGCCGCACTCAGGAACCGCTGGTTCTTCCGAGCCGATTCCCAAACCTGCTCGTCAACGGTTCTGCCGGCATCGCCGTCGGTATGGCCACCAACATTCCGCCACACAACCTCCGCGAAGTTGCAGACGGTGTGACTTGGGCGCTTGAGAATCCGACCGCTACTCGTGAAGAACTTCTCGAAGCGCTCATGGCTCGGATCAAGGGACCTGACTTCCCGACAGGTGCTCTCATCGTGGGTCGCCGCGGCATCGAAGATGCCCAACGCACCGGCCGCGGGTCTGTCACCATGCGCGCAGTCGTCGAAGTCGAAGAGGACAGCCGCGGCCGCACGCAGCTCGTCGTCACGGAACTTCCGTACCAGGTCAACCCAGATACTCTGTCTGAGCGCATCGCCGATCTCGTCAACAACGGCAAGATCACGGGCATCTCAGAACTTCGCGACGAATCTTCTGGCCGCACCGGTATGCGCCTCTGCATCGTTCTCAAGCGCGACGCGGTCGCCAAGGTCATCCTCAACAATCTTTACCGCCACACTCAGTTGCAGGACACCTTCGGCTGCAACATGGTCGCGCTCGTCGATGGTGTGCCTCGCACGCTCACTCTCGACCAGTTCGTCACCAATTGGATTGCACACCAGATCGAAGTCATTCAGCGTCGCACCAAGTTCCGCAAGCGCAAAGCTGAAGAGCGCGCTCACATCTTGCAGGGTCTTCTCAAAGCGATTGATCGCATTGAAGAAGTGATTGCACTCATTCGCCGCAGCCCATCAGCATCTGACGCGCAGACCGGCTTGATGCAGTTGCTCGAGATTGATGAAATTCAGTCGCGCGCAATTCTCGACATGCAGCTACGCAAACTCGCTGCTCTCGAGCGCCAAGAACTCCAAAATGAATACGACCAGCTCATGGCGCTGATTGCCGAGTACGACGCAATCCTCGCGAGCCCAGAACGCCAACGTGCCATCGTCAAAGAAGAACTCGACGTCATTGTTGCCAAGCACGGTGATGAACGTCGGTCGCAGTTCGTCGCTGACGAAGGTGACATGAACGAAGAAGATCTCATCGCCGAACGCGATGTCGTCGTCACGATCACTAACGGTGGTTACGTCAAGCGCACTGACTCGGCGCTCTACCGCCAACAAAAGCGCGGCGGCCGTGGCGTTAAAGGTGCAGCTCTCAAGACTGACGACGTTGTCTCACACTTCTTCGTCACGACGACCCACAACTGGATTTTGTTCTTCACGAACAAGGCCGGGTTTACCGGGCGAAGGCATACCAACTGCCCGAAGCTGGCCGCGATGCGCGTGGACAACACGTCGCCAACGTGCTCGCCTTCAGCGGCGAAGAACACGTCACCCAGGTGCTATGCCTGCGTGACTACGAAGTTGCGCAATATCTCGTGCTCGCCACCAAACAAGGCATGGTCAAGAAGACTGCACTTGGCGAATACAACTCGAACCGCCAAGGCGGTCTTATCGCCATCAACCTCAAGGAAGATGACGAACTCATCAGTGCGCAGCTCGCTGGCGACGAAGATGATTTGTTGCTCGTCAGCCGCAAGGGTTACAGCGTTCGCTTCACAGCAGACGATGCAACCTTGCGCCCAATGGGACGCGCGACCGCGGGTGTAATTGGTATGCGTTTCAAGACATCAGAAGATCACCTCCTGTCGATGGATGTTGTCCGCGAGGGCGCGTTCGTGGTCACGGTTACCGATGGCGGCTTCGCTAAGCGCACCAAGGTCGATGAGTGGAATAGCAAGGGTCGCGGCACTCAAGGCGTGCGCGCCATGAAACTCGTCGAAGAACGCGGCGGCCTGGTCGGCGCGATGATTGCAGATGAAACAGATCAAATCTTCGCTGTCGCATCCAACGGCGTTGTCATCCGCACTTCTGTCAGTGATGTTCGCGCCACTGGTCGCGACACCATGGGCGTTAGTTTGATGAACCTTGGCGAAGGCGACACTCTTGTGGGTATTGCTCGCGCCGCGGAAAAAGACGAGGATGACGACGAGGCAACGGAGGTAGCCGAGGTCACAGCCACGGATGCACCTGAAGCCGTCCCTGAAGCTCCAGTTGAAGCATCAGAGGCAGCAGCCGAACCAACGGAGGAATAACGTGGAAGATCGGGAGATCCGCGCGAATCTGCGAGTGATCCGGCTTGAGCCGTGGTCACTCCTGCGCACGGCTTTCTTGATTTCCCTCTCCATCGCGGTGACTCTCGTGACCGCCAGCATCATCATGTACTTGGTGCTGGCTGGCATGGGCGTGTTCAGCTCCATCGACGCTTTGCTCGGTGACATTTTTGGCAGCCCCGGCGCCTTCACCGAGAC
>JAFMIT010000119.1 GCA_017853815.1 Actinomycetota bacterium | reverse complement strand
TTGCGGCGATGTCAGCAAAGTTCTGGGCGGCTATACGTTGACCAATCTGGATGGAAGAACTCCAATCCGTTCGAAAATGCACCCCTTCAATCGCCATATCGGTGCCGATGACGACATCACCATCAGGAGTGTCCAGAATTGCAGCGTCGTCACCTGAACCAAGCACCACGAATTTGTTCGAGCCGAACTTCGATCGCAAGCGATCTATGATTTCGAACTCGCCCAAGTCGCCGGCGTCGTTGGTCATCTCAGTCCGCATCCTCGCCGCAGCGCATCCCGCAACAGCGCAGCGACAATTTCGGGATAGGTCATGCCGCTGGCTTGCCACATGCGTGGAAACATAGAGATAGATGTGAATCCAGGAAGCGTGTTCACTTCGTTGATAATCACTTGGCCGTCAGCGAGCACGAAGAAGTCGCAGCGCGCAAAACCTTCGCACTCAAGTGCGGTGAACGCAGCGACGGCGGCTTGTTGAATTCGCGTGGTGGTTTGTTCATCGAGTGTGGCGGGCACGTCGAGAACTGCAGAGTCTTCAAGATACTTCGCATCGAAGTCGTAGAACTCATGATCGCCAGTGACGATGATTTCAGCTGGCACGCTCGTACGCGGCACACCGGCTTCGTCAACCAACACACCACATTCGATTTCGCGCATGTTGCCTACCGCGGCCTCGACAATCACTTTCGGATCGTGCGTTTGCGCTTCACCTATTGCAGCCTCGAGTGATTCGCGACTGTTGACTTTGGTGATGCCGATGCTTGAGCCCGCGCGTGCAGGTTTGACGAACACGGGATAGGACAACGAATCAATGCGCTGAAGTACATGCGCTTTGTCGGTGGACCATTGCTGCGCGGTCACGACTTCGAACGGCCCCACTGGGAGACCGTGCGCGACGAACATGGCTTTCATATGAGCCTTGTCCATCGCGGCAGAGGATGCAAAAACTCCAGACCCGACACAAGGAAGGTTGGCAAATTCCAATGCGCCCTGGATTGTGCCGTCCTCTCCGTAGGGGCCGTGCAAAACCGGGAAGACAACATCGACGCGTTGAAATGCAGATGGCAGCGCAGCGCCGTCGACAGAGACAAAACCACGAATTGTTGGGTCGGTGGTCAGGAGGACTTGTTGACCGACCGCGTGAACTTCTGGGAGAACGCCGTCGATAGTGGCGAGCTCGGCTGGATTGCCCGAGTGGATAAACATCCGACCATCACGTGCAATCGCGACCGCGACTACCTCGTAGACGTCACGATCAATCGCAGCCAGCACGCTCGCAGCCGACAAACAGGAGATCGAATGCTCGCTAGAGCGGCCGCCGAAGAGGACTGCAACTACGGGTCGGGTTGAGGTCACTGTCTGACCTTATCCACCAATTGTTACAAGGTCGCTTACGCTGACACCATGACGCACGAGACTTCTTGGCATTCGGAGACCACCGCCGTCACGGCTGGTCGGCCACCACACGTTCCTGGGGCGCCAGTGAATTATCCGATTGGTGTCTCCACGACCTTCTCCGCTGGCGATTCAGCGCACGCGTACATCCGCGAAGGATCGACGGGCACTGAGGCGCTCGAGCAGGTTCTCGGTGCACTTGAAGGCGGACACGCGGTCGTCTACTCCTCGGGTATCGCGACGGTCAATGCGGTCGTGGATCTTTTGCCTGGCGGCGCGATCGTGGTCGCCCCGAATCACGCTTATCCCGGCACCAACGTGCGGTTGCGCGAACTTCACGCTGTCGGTCGCCTCGTCGTTCGCGAAGTTCAGATTGATGATCCGGCAGCTGTAGAAGCTGCAGCTGACGGTGCGGCGCTGCTGTGGCTCGAGTCGCCGACTAATCCTTTGATGGAAGTGGCCGACATTCGTGCGGCGGTTGCGGTCGCTCAACGTGTCGGTGCGTTGGTTGCTGTCGACAACACGTTTATGTCGCCAGTACGCCAGTCACCGCTCGCACTCGGTGCAGACATCTCCATGCACTCGGCGACGAAGTCCATCTCAGGTCATTCAGATGCGTTGATTGGTTCGCTGTCGACTCGGGATGCAGATCTCGCGGCGAAACTTCGCTCGCGGCGAACGATGCAAGGCACTCTTCCTGGAGCACTCGAGACTTTCTTGTCGCTGCGAGGTCTACGCACATTGCATATTCGCACGGATCGCGCAGAAGCCAATGCACTCGAAATCGCGCAGCGGTTGGAATCACATCCTCGCGTTGAAAAGGTTTTGTACGTCGGGCTCGAGTCGCACCCACATTACGAACGTCATATGTCGCAGGCCGATGGTTCTGGTGCAGTCGTCTGCTTTGTCGCGAGTGGCTCTGTCGAAGATGTCGAACGTATTTGTGCGTCCACTCGCTTGTGGACCCACGCCACGAGCCTCGGTGGCGTGGAATCAACTCTCGAACGCCGACGCCGCTGGCCCGCTGAACCAGATGCAACTCCCGAGGGATTGATTCGACTGTCTGTCGGCATTGAACATGTCGATGACTTGTGGGCCGATCTCAATCAGGCTCTGAACGCGTAAGTTCGAGGCGCCCGTCGGCAATTAGTCAGATGCTGCTTCTGGCTTGGTCTCTCGCGCCATGAACCGACGGACAAGCTCTTCCGGCTGAAGATTGCGATGTACCACACCGACAACACCTGCGGTGATGGGTAGGTCGGCACCCGCGTTGCGACCCAGCTGGAGCAGCGGCAAACAACTCTTCACCGCTTCGCAGGTTTCTTTGGTCTCGGCGATTACTTGGTCAACCGTTTTGCCTTGGGCCAACGCGAAGCCAAAAGAACGATTACGTGACAGTGGCGACTGGCTCGTCGCCAACAAGTCGCCAACACCAGCAAGGCCCATGAACGTCAACGGATTCGCACCAAGAGCTCGCCCAAGCTGCGTCATCTCGTGCAGGCCGCGGGTGATGAGAGCGGCCTGCGAGTTCTCACCAAGTTTCATGCCCGCGGCGATGCCATTGGCGAGTGCAATGACGTTTTTCATCGCGCCTGCAATCTCGACGCCGAGAACATCTGTCGTGTAGTACGGACGGAAGTAGGAGTTCGCGCAGGCGTCCTGCACCAGCTGAGCATTGGCTTCGTCTGCGCACGCCACCGTGGTGGCAGTGGGTTGGCGCAATCCGATTTCGCGCGCGAGGTTGGGACCCGACAAAACCGCAACGCGCGACTCGTCGATACCAAGCGATTGCGCCATGACTTCACTCATGCGCATGTTGCTGCCAATCTCGATACCTTTGGCAAGCGAGACCACAACCGCATGAGCCGGAATGAGGCTGCGCCACATCAAAAGGTTTTCGCGATACGCCTGCGATGGCAGTGCGATGACAACAAGGTCGGCGCCAGTCAGCGCCGTAGCAGCATCGGTGGTGGCGACAACACTGCGAGGCAATTCAATGTCGGAGACATGTTCAGGGTTCTTGTGTTTGCGATTGATGGTGTCCGCGACTTTTTGTTTGCGTGACCAAAGAATGACGTCGTTGCCAGCATCGCTGACAACTTGGCTAAAAACGGTTCCCCACGAACCCGATCCCATGACTGCAACGCGCATCGCTACCGTCCTTCGCGTTCTTCGCGATGATTGCGACGGTCCCAGCGCTCGGCAGGTGCAGTTTCGC
The DNA here is from genome assembly GCA_017853815.1 of Actinomycetota bacterium. Taxonomy (GTDB): domain Bacteria; phylum Actinomycetota; class Actinomycetes; order S36-B12; family UBA5976; genus JAFMIT01. Next base: position 915 of record JAFMIT010000119.1, on the reverse strand, counting down.
CACGAATGCCTTCGAGAAGTTTCGTAATGGCGGCCATGATGCGCTCTGTGGCTTCAACAAAAGCTGACAGTTCTGTGCCGCGTTCGTAGAGATCAGAAAGATCGACAGCGGGGCCCGCGGTCACATAAATAGTCTGTGGCGGAATGAGTTTGAGTCCTTTACTCCAGCGAGGAATAACGTTCTGGGCACCCCACTGCGCTACCGGAATGACCGGTACGCGGGTTGCGAGTGCTAGCCGCGCCGCACCAGTCGCGCCAGTCATCGGCCAGAGGCCAGGGTCGTATGTCAGTGTGCCTTCGGGATAGATCACCGCGGTTTCACCAGCGAGCACCGCGGCTTCGGCATCACGCAAGGCGTTGGCAGCCTCTGAGGTGCCGCGGTACACAGGAATTTGGCCCGCAGACTTGATGAGCGCACCAAACAGCGGAACATCAAACATTTGCTTCTTCGCGAGGAATCGTGGCGGCCGGCCATGATCGTGCAAGAAGTGCGCCATCACCAATGGATCAAAGTTGGAGAGGTGATTTCCGCAAACGATGAGTCCACCGTCAATCTCAAGATTCTCGCTACCTCGCCACACACGGCGCGTGAAAACCTGCATGAGGAACCGAGCAATCAATGCAACGAAACGATAGGCGAGCGTTTTGCGAGCGCGCGCACGTTTTGCGAAGAGCACTGGTCATCCTCTCGATGGGCAGGGGTCAATTGTGGCGAAGTGCTGCACAAATGCGAAAGCCCGCCCCAGAGTATGGGACGGGCCTTCGGTAAGAAGAGTTACTTCTTCTTGGCTGGAGCCTTCTTTGCAACCTTCTTGACAGGTGCCTTCTTAGCTGGAGCCTTCTTGGCAACAACCTTCTTAGCAGGTGCCTTCTTAGCTGGAGCCTTCTTGGCAACAACCTTCTTAGCAGGTGCCTT
>JAFMIT010000118.1 GCA_017853815.1 Actinomycetota bacterium | reverse complement strand
GTTTACCCCATGAAAAAGGTGCTCACCGTGGATATCCATGCGACCAGCCCTGCAGGTCCACTCGCGATGTTCATTAAAGAAGATCTTTTTGTCTCAGGCGTCAAGCCAGAGAACGTCACGTTGATCGACTGAGGCAATGACACAAACTATTTACCAAACTCGGGTGACGGCCATTGGCGACTTAGTACCCGCATTCCGTGAACAAGGCATGCTGGTTTTCTTTGGCGCCAATGCCCCCGAGGAACTACACGACTTCTGCATCTTGCATGAAGTGACGCACAAAGAAGATGTTTTGAAGCCCGGCGATGTCGTCACCATTGGTGACACCTCGATGTCCGTGCTTGCTGTTGGTTCTGTTGCTAGCGAAAACCTGATGAACCTTGGCCACCTTAACCTCAAGGCCAATGGACTCTCGGAAGCCGAACTTCCTGGTGATGTCAATATCGAAGTCCAAGAGCTACCTGAGGTTGAAGTCGGAACACAGATCACCATCACAAGGAGCGCATAGCCATGGAATACCGCAGCAGATTAGAAGAGCTCGCAAAGAAGCAAGGTCGCAAGAGTCGGCTCGCGCTGGTCGGTGCCGGCCAGATGGGTCGCGGTTTTGCGAATCAGTCACAGAGCATGGGCGGCATCGTCGTCGCTGTTATCGCGGATGTTGATGCTGCTCGCATCGAGCAGGCATTTGCAGATCTGGGACTTCCAGAGCCTGTGATTTCCGACGATGTAGCGGTGCTGAACGAAGCGATTTCTGCAGGCAAGCCTGCCGGAACCACCAACGCTTTCATCGTCTCGCAGCTGAACGTCGATGTCGTCGTCGAAGCAACCGGTGTGCCTGAAGTAGGTGCTCGTGTGACGAGCGCTTGCCTCAATGCAAAGAAGCATGTCGCCGTGCTCAACGTCGAGATGGACGTCACGATTGGTCCACTACTTACCAAGATGGCTGCCGACAATGGTGTCGTGTACGCGGTCTGCCACGGCGACGAGCCAGTCGAGGCTCTTGCACTCGTCGAGTTCGCTCGCGATTTGTCTTTCGAAGTCATCATGGCTGGCAAGGGCAAGAACAATCCTTTTGAACCACTCTCGACTCCAGCAACAGTGGCCGAGCGCGCCGCTGCCAAGAAGATGAACCCCAAGATGTTGTGCTCGTTCACTGACGGCTCAAAGACAATGATCGAAATGTCCGCGCTTGCAAACGCAACTGGTTTGAAACTCACCAAGCGCGGCATGATCGGTCCAGAAGCCAGTGTGAAAACCTTGCACAACGTTTTCGTTCCGACGGCGGACGGCGGTGTCCTCGAAGAAACTGGTGTTGTCGATTACTGCACGGGCGACGTGGCACCGGGCGTGTTCGTGATCGTGAAGACGGACAAGGAATATGTTGCTCACGAGATGTCGTACCTCGGTATGGGACCCGGACCGTACTTCTCGCTCTACCGTCCTTACCACTTGGCTAGTGTCGAGGCACCTATCACCATCGCGAAGATTCTCGTCGATGGCCAAGCCTCGTTTGCGTGCACGAGTCGAATGACCGAAGTCGTGGCCGCAACGAAGAAGGTTCACCAGGCTGGTGACGTTTTCGACGGCATTGGCGGATACTCAATGCGCGCAGTGGCAGATCGCAAAGAAGATGCATTGCGCGACAACCTCGTGCCAATTGGGCTGTTGCAGGGCGCCCGCGCCAAGCACGAAATTCCAGTCGGCGCACTCGTGACCTGGGACGATGTTGAGATTGATGAGACTCAAACTATCGTTGCGCTCCGCAAAGAAATGGACGCGTTAGGTCTCTAATGAAAAAACCCCGCCAGCACACTGGACGCACCGCTGTGGTGCTCGCTGCTGGCAGTGGAACTCGACTCGGAGCGGGAGCCAACAAAGTGTGGCTTCCGCTCGGAGGTCGGGAACTTGCCACGTGGAGTTTCCAGTGGCTCGCTCAGACTGAGCTCTTCGACCGGTTCGTCATCGTGGTTCACCCCAACGAACGCGAAGATGCCCGAGCGATTCTCAAGCGTCACGTCACTGTCGATGTTGACATCGTGGACGGTGGAAAATCACGCCACGACTCCGAAACCCGCGCACTTGAATACTTAGCGCCATCCATTGAATCAGGCGACTGCCGATTGGTGTTGATTCATGACGGCGCGCGCCCCTTAGCGGCCCCTGCGCTCGTCCGGCGAATCGTCGACGCAGCTGAAGAATGTGGCGGCTCACTGCCTTACCTCGATACCGCCCACATCACTGGCGCTCAGCCTGAACAGCGGCTCGTACGCGTGCAGACACCACAAGTGTTTGCGGCAGAACCGTTGCTCGACGCTTACAGACGCGCAGCACGAGATGGCTTCGAAGGCAGCGATACGTCGATGTGCATGGAGCAATACCGGCCCGACATTGCGGTGAAAGTAGTCAAAGGTTCTGCCCAGAATCTCAAAGTCACCTATCCGCAGGACCTCGTGATGGCAGAACATATCCTTGCGGCCCAATCGTTTAGTTTGAAGTAAAAATCTACGATGTGTGAGGAGTGAATAGTGAGCGACCAGCCTCGGCAAACAGCCATCTTGCAATGCAGTTTCTGCAATCGTGAGTGCGAACACGAAGTGCATTACGCGGGTCGCATTTTGGCGCACGCTAAATGCTCAGCGTGTGGCACTGTGATGCAGCAATCGCCAAACGTTTTGCGCAAGGCGTACATCAAGGATCTTGAACACCGTGCGGCAACGAAGCCACTACGGTTGGTGCGACGAATTCTTTCGGACCCTGGATATTTATTTACCGGTTTGCCCAAAGCGATTCGGCGACAGCCAAAGAAATTTGTCGAAGAAGCCAAAGAGCTGCGGGACCCCAACAAGCATCCCGACGCCTAGGTCATAGACGCTTAGTGTCGGGTTTGCCACGCTAGGAACGACTCGACCAACAACACATCGCCAGGTTCGCGGACTTTGAGCGATTCCTGATCTCCGCGCACAAAGTCAGCGCTACTCGGTTCACTGACGGCGAGATACCAACCGCGGGGTGCTGGACCCGAGACAATGGCTGAGACACGGTAGCCCTCGGGGGAAGTCAGCGACTGCACTTCATCACGATTGACAGTTCCCGTGATGCGATCCTGCGCGTCCACAATCTTTAAGGTGTCGACAACCACATGTGCTGGTCGCGCGTGAGTGACATCATCAACGATGGCCATGGCAACGCGATCAAAAGTAGCCGGCAAGGTGAGTGGCCTGGTTGCTTCGTGGAGAAGCACAATTTCAGCATCGGCGTTGAGCGCGAGTTGGGCGAGACTTGGAATGAAGGACACAGTGCATGCAGGGCGTCGGGCGGGCTTGAGCGCCTCCCACGACGCGAGGCATTCCTCCGCAACCCACACCATGACTTCAGGTGCGCAGTCCGCAGCTCGAGCACGTTCAACCGCAGTTGCAACTACGGAGGATTCTCCGAGGGGCAAGAAAGCGAGTTCAGAGTCAGCCACCACAATGACTGCGACTCGACGGCTGGTCATGTTCTAACCCTAGACGCAGAAGGCTCATCGCGCGGCAGGCGGCATGTTGTGAACTCGTACCACGAGTGTTTTGAACTCGTACCACAATGCAAAAGCGGCCCGGAGGCAATGCCATCCGAGCCGCTTCAATAAATGCTTAGGCTGCGAGAACTTCCATGATGAGAGTCTCAGCTTTATCTTCGTCGGTCTTCTCAGCGAGAGCGACCTCTGAACGGAGAATCTGCACAGCTTTGACGAGCATGCGCTTCTCGCCTGCGGAGAGGCCACGATCTTCATTGCGACGGTAAAGGTCGCGAACGACCTCTGCCACCTTGATGACGTCACCTGACGCGATTTTCTCAACATTGGCCTTGTAACGACGCGACCAGTTGGTCGGCTCTTCGATGTAGGGCTGACGCAGGACGTCAAACACCTTCTCGAGACCTTCTTGGCTCACAACATCGCGCACGCCAACGTAGTCAGCATTCGCGGAGGGAACTTCGATTTTCAGACCGCCGGCCTGAACGCGCAGAACCAGGTATTCGATGTCTCGACCCTTGATATTGCGCATCGTGATGTCTTCGATTGTGGAAGCGCCGTGGTGTGGATAAACCACAGTTTCGCCGACTTTAAATGTCATAAGTCCGCCTTTCCTAGGGGCACAGGGTACCCGACATTTGTGACCTGCTTCACCGTCGTGCCAACATGCGGACGCACCGACCACGCCTTGGACAGCCCTTTTCCCTCACAAAAGCGGTCTGCACAGGCGTTTTCAGCACGCTAACCTTCGCCCATGCGCAAAACGATTCTCGCCCTCTCAGCACTCATTCTCTCGACCACTTTGGCTGGCTGCGGCTTCGGCACGGCCGTCCAGAACACGGTCAGCATGGGCGGGGTCGGCAATGGCGTAGACGTGGCGTCGGGAGACCTGTTGGCTCAGGACGTGACCATTGTTAGCACTGGCTCGAGCGCAGGGATCAGCGCAACCGTCATCAACAACGCCGACGCCGAGACTTCGGTCACTGGAATCACCGTGAATGGTCAAGCTCTCAGCTTGATTGTTGATGGTGCGGCGAGC
>JAFMIT010000117.1 GCA_017853815.1 Actinomycetota bacterium | reverse complement strand
AGAGGAGTGTCTGTCGATTCATACACTCCGAGCGTGTCGAGTTTGTGGCGCAGGTCGCGAGCATCGGATTCGTGAACAGAGTCTTTCCACGCCAACGTGGCCAGGTTCAACACAAGTACTTCAGACGGTGTCAACGTCACGTCTGGCAAGAGTGCTGATTTCTTCGTCACTCGGTATCGGAAATCGTTGAGGTCTAAAGCGTCAGGTTGGAAAACTTCGATATCTATACCTGCGGCAAGCAACTCAACTTTGTCACGTTCAAACTTGCGATTAAACGCTTCCGATTGTGGATCCTCATAGCCGTCGATGCGGTCGCAGATTTGTTCCTTGGTGAAACCGAATCGCGACGATTGGAGCAGCATGACGAGATTGATCTGCCGTTCGGCAGTCTTGTCGCGCACCCCATCCTTGGCCATGTCTAGTTCGCTTGGAGCAGATCGATGACGAAGACGAGCGTGCGACCAGCGAGTCGATGACCGCCTGATTCACCGTACGCCATGGCAGGCGGGCAAATAAGTTCGCGCCGGCCTCCGACTTTCATGCCAGGAATACCGTCTTTCCAACCTTGGATCAGTTGGGTCAAGCTGAAGGAGATCGGTTCGCCGCGATCCCATGAAGCATCAAACTGCTCCCCGGTCTCGTAATCCACACCAACGTAATGGACTGTAACTCGGCCACCAGCCACTGCTTCAGGTCCGTCACCGACTGTGATGTCATTAATGACTAGTTCGGTAGGCGCTGGGCCTTCATGAAAATCAATTTCAGGCTTCGTCATAGGTATCCTTTCAGAGGAGAGCTGAGAATAGAACGCCGAGAACCTCTACGGCCCTATTGACCCTCAGTCTGTTCAGCAATTGACGGATTTGGAGCTAGGGCAGACGTATCTGGAGCGGTCCAGTCTGGGCCGTAGGCACCAGGAGCAGGTTTCGAGCGTTTAGTGAGAGGCGTGACGCCGTCTGCTAGTCGACGGGTCGTGAGCAAAAAGCCTGTGTGACCCACCATTCTGTGTTCCGGGCGAACCGACAGGCCCTCGAGATGCCACCCTCGAACCAACATTTCCCACGCCCTCGATTCAGTCCACGACTGATGGATACGCAGAGTTTCTGCCACACGGCTGAGCTGGGTTGTTGTGGCCACGTAGATGCAGAGCACTCCTCCGGGCTTCAACAACGTTTTAGCCGTCTCGACGCACTCCCACGGGGCCAACATGTCGAGAATCAGACGATCGACCTTTCCCACGAGGTCGCTGCGGGTGGGGGCCACTTCTTGGAGATCGCCAACCACAACTTCCCAGTTCGTGGGCGCCTCACCTACGAATGCTTCGACATTCTTTTTCGCCGTCAACGCGAAGTCTTCTCGCCGCTCGAAAGACACCAGCGTGCCCTGAGGGCCAATGGCCCTCAGCAGGTAGCTGCTCAGTCCGCCACTGCCGACTCCAGCTTCGACGACCGTCGCGCCGGGAAAGATGTCGGCCTCCACCACGATTTGAGCAGAATCACGTGGATAAATAACGGCCGCTCCGCGAGGCATGGCAAGAATATGATCGAGCAGCAAGGGTTTGAGAACCATGTACGTGGTTCCGTTCGTGCTGGTCACCATACTGCCTTCAGGCAGCCCAACGATGTCGTTGTGGAGCAGGGCGCCTCGGTGTGTGTGAAACTCTTTGTCCGGCACCAGCACGATGGTGTGCTTGTTTCCTTTGGCATCCGATAGCTGGACTCGATCACCGAATTCAAACATTGTTGCTCCTTGGGATATCGGATCGGAAAAGCACACCCACGGTGGCGTCTACATCATCGACTACAAGCCACTCCTGAGCGGTGTGGTTCGCTAGTTGTTGCGATATATCGGCAAACGTCGCGTCGACTCGAATGTGATCATCTTTATCAATCCGTCGTGCCACCGACGAGACCGCAGTAGTCAATCTATCGCTGTCGCTCAAGTCAGCAACTGCTGCTTCACGCACAATTCCAACGATGCGATTGTCCGCAGTAACGACGACCGCTCCGGCCGCGCTCTCGTGAGCAGCAACCAATGCCTGCGCAACCGTCGCATTGATTGTCACTGCAGTTGCTCTGCGAACGTACTTGCGGACGTTGTCATCTGCATGTGGCGCGTTCGGTGCAGGCACAGTCACATCTGGCTCAACTGAGGCTTGCTTTGTCGACGCTCGCTCTGCTGTTGAACTTTGGATTTCCGACCGTCCGGCCCAGACGAACACTCGCCACGCAGTGGATGCCATCCACAGACCGACGACTCCACTGATGATGACATCCGAGGTTTGTACGTCGCGTCCAAAATACCAACCGACAATCCACGGCGAAACCGTCCACAAGGCCGCAACCCCAAGTCCGCTGAGCGCAGAGACTTGCCGTCCGAGTTTGCGATTGCGAGTGAATCGCCAAACAACCGCATCGAGAATCGCTCCACCATCGAGCGGTACACCGGGGAGCAGGTTGACAGCCCCAATAATCACACTCGACCAGGCAAGCCACGAAGCCACGCTGTGCACCAAACCACTCGTATTCGCAGCCAATGCCCATCCAGCGACTCCAACGAAAAGTGTCGCGAGTGGGCCAGCAAAAGCAATGCCCGCCTGGTCGAGCGCCCGTCGATAGTTGCTTTGAACTGTTGTGTGTCCGCCAATGATGGTGAGAGTCACCCCGTCTACTTCATAGCCTCGGCGCATTGCTGTCAAAGCGTGTCCGAGCTCGTGCACCAAGATCGACACATACAGAGCTAAGGCATGGAGAAGTGCTACCGCCAAAATTGCGTAATCGCTAGCACCAACCAGAACCTCTTGGACAGTTGGTATCGCAAACCAAGCGACAAGCGCTAATCCGATCATGGAATTTGTAGGCAGAAGGACGACGACGCCGAACAAGCGAAATTGCGGCGTGGTTCTCTGCATGTGCTGAGCGTAGTTCCCTGACTTTGGCAGTGCTCATCGCTATGGTTCTTGCATGCAGGACTTCCTATCTAAGCCTCTCTCTCCGACTCGCGCCTATTCGTTCAACGATTGCCAATTGCTTTTTCGATACCGCACCATTGACAAACTTCCAGAGCGACCAGGCGCAGCTGCGTTTAAGGGCACGCTAATTCACTCAGTGCTTGAAGATATGTTTGATTTGCCTGCCAGTGATCGAACGCTCGACACCGTATCTGGCCTTCTGCCCGCCGCGCTCGAAAAGTTCCTGGCCGAGGAGCCTGAGGTTGCATTCGCAATTGATGAATCACTCGAATGGCCGGGTGGAGCGAGTGAGCCAAGTGTGGAGTCTCAACAGCTTTTGTTGAGTAGCGCTCGTTCATTAACCGCGAAGTACTTCACACTTGAAGATCCGAGAACCCTGAATCCGAGTGAACGCGAGCATCACGTAGAGGTTGAGTTAGGTGCACAGAAAATTCATGGCATCATCGATCGTGTTGAGCGGACCGCGGCTGGTGATATCCGAATCTCCGATTACAAGACAGGAAAATCTCCGAAACCCGCATGGGCACACAAATACTGGTTTCAGATGAAGTTCTACGCGCTGCTGTTGTGGAAATCTGAAGGGGTGCTAGCCAGAGAATTACGGTTGCTCTTCCTTGGCGACGGCGTGGTCTTAAGGCATTCACCTACTCTTGAGGAAATTGTCAGTTTCGAGACCGAGGTGCTTGAGCTTGCCGCGCGAATCAAAGCCGCGGTGCTTGCCGGCACATTCGCTCCGAAACCATCGAAGTTGTGCGACTGGTGCTCTTTCCAGAAGTTGTGCCCCGCCCAAGGTGGCATTGAACTCCCCCTGCCATATTCACCAACCTCGTAAGAGAACCTCACGGGCCTTATTGGGCGTTGAAGTATGCCGCTTCAGGATGGTGAAACACGATTGCAGAAGTCGATTGCTCAGGATGCAATTGCAGTTCCTCTGAGACAGTGACACCAATTCTTTCTGGTTGCAGCAATTGCGCAAGCAGCGTCTGATGCTCTAGGTCTGGGCAGGCTGGATATCCAAAACTGAAGCGCTCACCTTGATAGGACTGCTTCAGGATTTCAAGGATATTCGGAGAGTCTTCGCCCGAAATGCCCAGTTCAGCGCGAATGCGCGAATGCCAATACTCAGCGAGGGCTTCAGTCAACGCGACGGATAGCCCATGCAATTCAACATAATCTCGATAGGAATTCGCTTGGAACAGTTCGTTTGCAACTTCGGAAACCCGGTTTCCCATCGTGACGACATGGAAGGCGACAATGTCTTTGTCAGGATGCACAAAGTCAGCCAGACACAATCTACGGTCACGACCTTGCCTTGGAAACGTGAATTCAAGTTGCTCACCGTTGGCGGGGTCAGTCACGATAATCGAATTGCCAGAAGAAACCGCCTCGAAATATCCATAGACGACGGCAGGTTCGAGAATCTTCTCGGACTTGATTCGATCGAGCCAGTAGCGAAGTCGAGGTCGGCCTTCTGACTCTACGAGCTCTTCATAACTCGCCCCATCATCAGCCCGGCTTGGCTTGAGCCCCCACTGACCGAGGAAGAGCGAGCGCTCATCGAGAAAACCAACAATGTCACTGAGAGAAATTC
>JAFMIT010000019.1 GCA_017853815.1 Actinomycetota bacterium | reverse complement strand
ACAACTTCTGGCGCTTCTTCGGCATCAGGTGCCGCAATGGTCACGCGCACGTTGAAGAGGAAACCTGCAACCTCTTCTTTAAAGGACTCCATCATGGCCGAGAACAGGTCGAAGCCTTCTCGTTGGTATTCAACGAGTGGATCTTTCTGTGCCATTGCACGGAGTCCGATGCCTTCTTGGAGGTACTGCATTTCGTAAAGGTGATCGCGCCACTTGCGATCAAGAACGCTCAACACGACCTTGCGCTCGAGTTCGCGAGTGGCTGATTCGCCAAGTTCGGCTTCGCGACGAGCGTACGCAGACCGCAAGTCATCAAGCACCGCTTCTTTGATCGCTTCTTCATCAAAGTCAACCTCTTCTGACAGTTTGGCGAGGTCGAGTGACAGCGGGAAGATTTCCTTCAGCGCGGCGGATAGTCGGTTTGAGTCCCAGTCGGAGTCGTATGCGGCTTCAGATTCAAGGTCAACCAAACCGTTCACCGTATCCTCGAAGAAACCCTGCACTTGGGCAGAAATGTCTTTGCCTTCGAGGACTTCACGACGTTCTGCATACACCACAAGACGTTGCCGATTAAGCACTTCGTCATACTTCAAAACATTCTTACGAATTTCGAAGTTGTTGCCCTCGATTTGGGTTTGAGCTGACTGAATTGAGCGGGTAACCATCGACGCTTCGATTGGAACATCATCTGGAACATTGAAGCGTGTCAGGAATGCATCAACCATGTCCGCCTTGAACAGGCGCATGAGGTCATCTTGTAGCGACAGGTAAAAACGCGATTCGCCTGGATCACCCTGACGTCCGGCGCGACCGCGCAACTGATTATCGATACGGCGCGACTCGTGGCGCTCGGTACCAAGCACGTACAAACCACCGAGTGCAACTACTTCGTTGTGCTCATTGGCGACTGACGCTTCTGCCCGCGCGAGAGCTTCGGGCCATGCCGCGTTGTACTCCTCGGCGTTTTCGATCGGATCAAGACCGCGGGCCTCGAGGTCCAATCGCGCGATGTGTTCGGAGTTTCCACCGAGCATGATGTCCGTACCACGACCAGCCATGTTGGTCGCAACCGTGACAGCACCCTTGCGACCGGCCATGGCGACCACAGCGGCTTCTTTGTCGTGGAATTTTGCGTTCAAAACCTGATGAGGCACTCCGCGCTTACGTAGCAGATTCGAGACCAATTCGCTCTTCTCGACTGACGTGGTGCCGACGAGCACAGGCTGACCCTTGGCATGACGTTCGACGATGTCGTCAATCACTGCTTGGAATTTCGAAGCCTCCGTGCGGTAGATCAAGTCCGGCTGATCCATACGAATCATCGGGCGATTGGTTGGGATTGGCACAACACCGAGGTTGTAAATCTGATTGAACTCAGCAGCCTCGGTCATGGCGGTACCGGTCATGCCTGACAACTTCTTGTACAAGCGGAAATAGTTCTGCAAAGTCACCGTAGCAAGAGTCTGATTCTCCGCCTGAATCTGAACGCCTTCTTTAGCTTCGATGGCTTGGTGCATGCCGTCGTTGTAGCGACGTCCCGAGAGGATGCGACCCGTATGCTCATCGACGATCAGGACTTCGCCATTCATCACGACGTAATCGCGATCGCGCTTAAAGATTTCCTTGGCTTTGACTGCGTTGTTCAGCAGGCTCACGAGCGGCGTATTGACGGACTCGTAGAGATTTTCGATGCCGAAGGCTTTCTCGGTCTTATCGATAGCAGACTCAAGCACACCGATGGTGCGCTTCTTTTCGTCCACTTCGTAATCCACGTCCGCCTGCAGCGTGCGGACCAGCTTCGCGAAAGCGTCGTACAACTCGTTCTTCTCATCGCTGGCACCACTAATGATGAGTGGAGTACGGGCCTCGTCGATCAAGATCGAGTCAACTTCGTCGACCACAGCAAAGAAGTGACCGCGTTGTACGAGGTCTTCAGACGTCCACGCCATGTTGTCGCGCAAGTAGTCGAAGCCAAATTCGTTGTTAGTGCCGTAGGTGATATCAGCGGCGTACGCGACTCGTCGCTCCGCAGGAGTCATGTTCGACAAAATGCACGCAACGTTTAGACCCAAGAAGCGGTGGACGCGGCCCATCCAGGCCGAGTCACGCTCTGCCAAGTAATCGTTGGTGGTGACGACGTGGACGCCTTGGCCAGCGAGAGCATTCAGGTACGACGGCAATGTCGCGACGAGCGTCTTACCTTCACCGGTACGCATTTCGGCGATGTTGCCGAGGTGGAGCGCTGCTCCACCCATGATCTGCACGTCGTAGTGGCGCTGACCCAGCGTGCGTCGTGCCGCCTCGCGAACAGTCGCATACGCCTCCGGCATGAGGTCGTCCAACGACTCGCCACCCGCGTAGCGCAGCTTGTATTGGTCAGTCAGTGAACGCAGCTCGGCATCCGAAAGCGCCGAAATGCGCGGTTCAAGCGCGTTGACCTGATCTTTGATCCGTTCGAGTTGACGAAGAATCTTGCCTTCACCCATTCGAAGAATTTTGTCGAGCACGCTCACAGATAAGCCCCTTGGCACTAACGAGTGTTTCAGGGGGGTCATGCTAGGCGACGCTCCCCCTCTAGGGTCACCCCGTGGCTAGTTACTCCAGCTCCCTGACGGCGGCTCAAGCGCGCCAACTCGCGCTCAAGGCACAAAATCTGTGGTCCCGCCCCGCGCTCAAAAAGCCCTCAAAAGACATCCATGCGCTTACCCGCCACCTTGGGGCAGTGCAACTAGACACTATTTCGGTCCTCGCTCGCTCCCATGAACTCGTGGCTTTTGCCCGCCTCGGTGCGATGCCTAAGGCAGACGTTGAAGCCGGCTACTGGCATCGACCAGGCACAGAGGCAACCCACTTCGAATACTGGTCGCATGCGGCATGCATTCTTCCGATCGAGTCCTGGCCGCTTTTTGAGTTTCGGCGCGCTGCCTACCGAGCACGCGGGTGGCGTTGGCATGAGGTAGACCAAAAGGTCGTTCAGAAGGTCAAGAAGTTGTTGCGCGACAACGGTCCGATGACAACGTCTGATCTCGGCGGGGGTCGAAAAGATGCGTATTGGTGGAACTGGTCAGACGTCAAAGTTGGTGTGGAATACCTTCTCGATGTCGGCGAGGTAGCAGTGACGAGCCGAGATAAGTGGCGCCGCGTGTACGACCTCGCTGAGCGAGTCATTCCTGATGACCTGCGAGCACCTCAAGATCAGGAATCCGCTCATCGCGAGCTTCTCCAGCGCAGTCTCGGGACTCTTGGCTTTGGAACCAAAAATGACATTCTCGACATCCACCGTCTCAAGCCAACCAACTCACTGACTAAGACTGCATGGCAGCAGTTGCTCGACGCCGAAGATGTCGTCGAAGTCCATGTGCAAGGTAGCGACGAGATCCACTACGCGCTCGCAACTCATCTTGAGGCGTTGGACCGAAGTCGTCCCCAACGCAATGTCATGTTGTCGCCATTCGATTCGCTCGTTTGGTATCGACCACGACTCGAGCGACTTTTCGGCATGGAGTACCGCATTGAGGCGTACACCCCGAATGCCCAGCGTAGGTACGGCTACTTCGCCATGCCCGTGCTCGTCGGCGACAAACTCGTCGCCCGCGTTGATCCCGGCCGCAACGGAAAAGCGTTTGTCGCAAAGACCGTCACGTTCGAATCGGCACAGCCCACTGACTCAGACGTCACGGGCGTATTCGAGGCAATGGTCGAGGCGACAACCTGGGTCGGTTCTACTTCAATAGAAATCGGTGACGTCGTTCCCGCCAAAGCTGGCAAGCTGCTGCGTCAACTTGCTAAAGGCTTCGCGGTCAAGTAACCCCACTGCACTGCCTGCCACACGGATTGGGCCCGCGACGTGGTGTTGAACTTCGCACCAATGTGCCGAAGGTGATTTTTGATGGTGCTTTCGCTCACTGACAACCGATACGCGATTGCTTTATTCGAAAGCCCGTCCGCTGCCAATTGCAAAATCGTGTGCTCGTGCTGTGTGAGTCGCGGCCGAGATGGCGTCCTCAAAACACTGGACATCGGAATTCCTAACGCCGCAAACATGTCGTCTGGAGACGCTTCCCAGGAAATGACCCCAATGTCATATGGCTGAAGTTTGTTTGCCAATTCGACAGCGTCTGACGTTAAGGCCCACCACAGCACCTTGACATCGAGATCGACGCGACGAATGCGCGCAGCATGGGTGACTGCAGTGAGGGAATCTGATCCAGAAATCATGATGGCCGCATCCGGGGTGCTGTGCGCGATGAGAGCTGGTCCATCATCCACGTGATTGCTCTGAGCGGCGATGCGAATATCCCCGCGCAGGAGCCGTAACTGTTCAAAAACGGCGGTTCGGTAGATCGACGGTCCGCATAGTGCCAATGAAAACATGTGTCCTCCTCAAGTAGAAAATCTCTGTCACCAACAATGCTGTGGTGACAGAGATTTTCGAAGAGGTGGGAAGCTCGTGTGAGTCGTCCGTTGGTAAGTCGTGAGCCTTACGTGAGCCTCAAGATGCTTCGGCTAGGCGAAACGCGACTTTGGCAGTCGCTTTTCGACCATGGCGCGACCAGTGATGCCGACGAGCTGCTCTACGCAAATTCGCTTCCATCACTGCGCGAGATTTCTCGAATGCGCGTTCTGGGTCCGCGGCCTCTCCAGTCGAACGAAGTACGTGCCCCTTGATCTTCACAGAAATTTCAACGTGCCAGGAGTGCGCTTGTTGACGGCGGTTGTTGTTGTGAGCAATTTCGACATCCATGCTGATGATGTTGTTGCCAAAACGGTCGAGCTCCAACGTTCGTTCCTCGACGTGCTCTAACCAAACCGCATCAACTTCGATGTGGCGAGTGTGAATCTTCAGGACTGGTGAACTTGATGCTGATCTCCCAGACATGGCGCCCTCTCAATGGTCGGCGATGGCGAAGTCAGTCGTCTTTGGCTGACGTTGGCAACCTTAGATGCGCAGCCGTGGTTTCGCTACGGATTTCACAAAATCTTGACCCAAGTTATTGCGAGGCACTGCCAAGGCGGCGATACCCACAGGGCGGACACCAGCGTCGGTGAGAGCCCGCAGCGCCTCGCGGATCGTGGCGCCGGATGTCACCACGTCATCGAGCAGAAGTAACTGGCCCGAAGGCAGTCGGTCGGCGGCCATCCGACCCGCAACATTCCGCTCGCGTCTCACGTCGTCGAGCTGGCGCTGTTCCGTCGGCTGCACCCGCCACGCCAGCACGCGCGTGGCCAGCTGGAATTGACCGTCGCTCTTGCGGGCCAACTTTTCAACAACATCAACCATTGGCTGATACCCCCGCGTGTGCAAACTTTTCTTGCGGCTGGGAATCAGCACCACGTTGAGCGGTCGTGAGTCGAATTCTGCGACGAGTTCGGGCAAGAGAAGATCGGCCAACACCTCTGAGAGTTGTCGATAGTGGGCGTCTTTCCATTGTGCAATGGCCCGCATCATGACGGGCGACGCTGCAGCCGGAGTTACGAGCGGCACACCCGCACGACTAACCCACCGCGCTCTCGTGAGAGCAGAGCGACAGTCCTCGCACCACAGACTGCGCCTAGCACAACCGACGCAGCGCTCAGGCGCTACAAGATCCAGAAGTTCAGAAAGCATCCTCGCAGCCTGCGGCAAACCTGCGGCGCTCACCACAGTGACTTTGACGAGTGTGGAAAGACCTGTCCGAACTCCCATACTTTGGGTGTTTAATCGTGGCATGAGCATCGAGTTTCGACGTTTAACCAAGCACTTCGGTGGCACACACGCGGTCAATGATCTTTCTTTCACCGTTGCCCCAGGAAGAGTGACGGGTTTTCTTGGTCCCAATGGGTCAGGTAAGTCCACAAGCCTGCGCTGTCTGACAGGTCTCGTGACACCAACATCAGGAGAAGCCCTGATTGACGGTCAGCGCTACGTGGATATTCCTCAGCCCTCGCGAAAAATCGGTGCGGGTCTCGAAGCCACGGGCTTTCATCCTGGGCGCACAGGCTTCAACAATCTCATGGTGATGGCCGATGCCGCGGGACTTTCCGCGAGTGCCGTCGAATCGTCCCTCGAACAAGTCGGCATGACATTCGCTCGCGACACCAAAGTCGACGCCTACTCCCTCGGAATGAAACAGCGACTCGCGCTTGCAGGGGCGCTACTAGGAGACCCTCCCGTGCTGGTACTTGATGAACCAGCGAACGGCCTCGACCCCGAAGGAATCGCCTGGCTGCGAAATTTCCTCCAATACAAAGCATCGCTAGGAAACACCGTTCTGGTGTCGTCACATGTCCTGAGCGAAGTCCAACAAACCGTCGACGATGTTGTGATCATCGCAAAAGGTCGGCTTGTCAAAGCCTGCTCACTAGATGAATTGGTCGCTGAGACCCAAATGCATGTGGAAGTCGTGACACCTGAGGCTGCTCGCTTTGAAACACTTCTGCGTTCTGGCCTTGATGGCCATCACCCCAGCGCCATTCGCCTCAAAAACCAGCACATCATCGAGGTAGAAGGCATGCCCATCAGCACGGTAGGTCGCATCGCTGTCCAGAACTCCATTGAACTTCATGGACTGCGGGAACATCGCACTGATCTCGAAGATGTCTTCTTAAGCCTGACTGGAGGAACAGCATGATTGGTCTCATCAAGTCAGAGTTTCGCAAAATCTCCACGACTCGGATGACGTTGATTTTGCTTATCAGTTCGGTGTTTCTCACCGCACTGTATGTGACGCTGTATGCGCTCTTGGCCGGCTACGACAACGGAACAGGTCAGACGCTTCCACCATTGACTGTGGAAATGTCAGTTCGCATGGTTTACTCGTCGCTCGGCTCCGCATACATCATCGTGCTGGTGTTCGGCATCATCGGATTCACGCAAGAAATTCGTCATCGCACAGCCACGCTGACCTACCTCGTATCGCCTCATCGCGGACAAGTCATTTTTGCGAAGTTTGTTTCGCATGGCGTGTGGGGAATCGCATTTGCCGTCGTGAATCTGATCGTCGGACTGCCACTAGCTCTGTGGCTTGTCAACAGTCGACCTCACTTCGACATTCCGACGAGCGACATCATCAACGTGGCGCTCGGCGTCACTGTGGCGTTCGCGCTTTACGCGATTCTCGGTGTTGCCATTGGTGCGCTCGTGCGCAATCAGATAGCTGCCATCGTTGGCGCACTCGTCTGGGTCATGATTATCGAGGCCGTGTTCATTGCGATTTTGCCGAACGTCGGCAAGTGGATGCCTGCCGGCGCCGCGTCATCAATGATGCAGGCACGAGCACTCGATGGCGCAAAGTATCTCGACCCTTTTCCAGGCGGTTTGCTTCTTCTCAGCTATGCCATTGCTTTCGCGGTGATAGCAACCTTCACCACGAACCGACGCGACGTCAGCTGAGAACTACTTCAGAGGCACGACGAGGAAAGTCTTCGAAACCTTGCTTCCAACAGCGTTGGTGGCTCGTACCTTGAAGAGGTATGGCTGACCCTTCTTCCATCCAGATGAGGTCCACTTCTTCAACGTTCCGACGGACTTCCATGCTGAGAACTTGGTCGACTTTCCACTCGCCCAACTGACCTCGTATTTCGAGATCGCAGAGCCATTTCCTTCGGCTGGTAGCCAGGTCACGAGAACTTTGCCAGCGCTCTTCGTTTCACTCTTTTGAATCTTCGGTGCGCTCGGAATATCCGACGGCATCATCGGAGCTGACTCAGCGGAAGGCGCTGACGACCCGAGTGCACTTTCGGCAACAACGCTGAACGTGTACATCGTTTTGTTGGTGAGGCCAGTGATGACGCAGGTAGTGGTGTCGGTTGAGCAGGACTTGTTGCCCGGCATCGAGGTGACCACATAACGCGTCACGGCCAAACCATTGCCGTTTGCAGCATCCCACGCAACAGTCAACTCGCCCTTGCCCACCTTGGCCCAGACCGTGCCTGGCGCGAACGGAATACCGGCGGGAGTCACTGGATCTGATGCCAGCGAAGGAGCAGACGGTCCGACATCATTCATCGTCATGACCACGAATCGGTAGGACACACCGTTGGTGAGACCAGAGACGACACACGTGGTCGACGTAGTCACACAGGTGATGCCATCTGGGTTAGATCGCACTGTGTACCCAGTAATGGCGGTACCACCATTAAGCGACTCGGGCACTGCTTGCCACGTCACCGTCGCACTGCCATCTCCACGCACGGCGGAGACAGAAGTTGTTGGATCAGCGGCGCGAGCTGGAACGACAGGCGGAGATGGTGCTGAGAACGAAGACACGCCGACATCGTTTAGCGCAGTCACAATGAACATGTACTGCTGACCGTTCGCAAGGCCCTTGAGCTCGCAGGTCGGTACATAGTTCGTGCAGACATCGCCACCAGGGTAGGCAGTCACTTGGTACTCAGTGACCAACGCACCGTTCGCGAAGCTGCGAACCCACGTAACTACGGCCGACTCATCACCACGTTGCGCGACGACACCGAATGGTGCAGTCGGCAAACCAGCGGGAGTGACCGGAGACGAAGGAACAGAATCGCGGCTAAAGCCCAGCGCAGTGCGAGCAGTGACAACAAAGGTGTACGCAACGCCGTTGTTGAGACCATTCACTTCACAGCTTGTTGAGGTGGTCATGCAGACCAAGTCACCTGGAATAGATCGCACAACGTAGTAATCAATCGATGCTCCGTTGCCGTCACTTTCGATCCACGAAATGGTGGCACGACCGTCACCGCGCACCGCATCAACAGCGGTTGGACGGGATGGCAAGCCAGCAGGTGTGATAGCGGAAGACGCAGCCGAAGGCGCAGATGGGCCCAAGTCGCTGTTCACAATCACTGTAAACACGTAACCGACGCCGTTCGAAAGACCAGTCACTCGGCAGTGGTTTGTGGTCACTGCTGGGCAGACAACGCCGAGGGTCGCTTCGGATACGACGTAGTCCGTGACGTTGGCACCATTCGTGCCGTTCAAATCAAATACCCAAAACAGATCGACGTAACCATCGCCGGGAGTGCCGGTGACTCCAGTAGGTGCTGATGGTGGTGCGCCTGGCGCCACTGGCGCGGTCGCGGTCGAGTAGTCGCCGATACCAATGGCGTTCGTCGCATAGACCTGGAAGGTGTAGTTCTCACCGTTGGTGAGACCAGTGATGTCGACTGACAAGCCGAGCGCACTGACGCTGAATCCTGACGAGCGGCTTGGAGTAACGACCACCGTGTACCCCTGCACAGTTCGACCGTTATCAACTGCTGCATTCCAGGCAACTGTGAGCTTCTGATCTCCGCGGGTCACTCGCACATTCAGAGGAGCCGAAGGTGCCGAGACAGGCATAGCTTGGGCAGACGGAGTGGACGGACGAGAGTTGCTGATGGCGTTCGTTGCAATGACGACGAAGGTGTAGTTCTGGCCATTAGTGAGACCGGTAACAACACAAGAGGTGGCACCTGTAGTGCTGCAGCTGTAGCCGCCAGGAGTCGAAGTCGCGGTGTAACCAGTGATGGGCGAACCGTTTGGTGACGAGGGATTCCACGAAACTGTCACAGAGCCATTGCCCGCAGCGACCTGGACGTTTGATGGCTGAGTTGGGCCGGCAGCGGGAGTGACAATTCCAGAGGCAACAGAAGAAGCGGTGGTTCCAACTGCATTGGTTGCTGTGACAGTGAAGAAGTACGGCGTTCCGTTCGTCAGTGGAGAAACCAGGCAGCTGTTGGTGGAGCTGACGCAGACGATTCCACCCGGCGATGACGTCACGGTGTACTGCGTGATGGGTTCGCCGTTGTCCACGGATGCGGTCCACGTCACCAAGCTGGATGCATCACCGGTGGCAGCGACAACGTTGGTTGGAACCGACGGCAAGGCAGCGGGAGTCGCAGGACTCGATGCCGCTGACGAGGTAGTGCCAGCTGCGTTAGTGGCTGACACGACGACCGTGTATTTGGTGCCATTGGTCAGGCCAGTGATCGTGCAGTTGGTTGCTCCACTAGTGGTGCAGAACAGTGCGCCAGGTGATGCGGTGGCCTTGTAGGAAGTAATAGCTGAGCCGTTTGGATTCGACGCTGTCCATGAAACTTGAAGAGTCTTATCGCCACGCGTGACAGCAACTCCGGTTGGTGCAGTCGGCGGACCCATAGGTGTGACCGCTGGTGATGGCAGCGATGGAGCGGACTGGCTGATGGCATTGAGCGCAATGACCGTGAACGTGTAGCTCGTGCCGTTCGTGAGACCGGTGATAGTGCAGGTTGTCGCGCTTGGGGTCGTGCAGGTGAGCGATCCAGGCGTGGACGTGACGTTGTATCCCGTCACTGTCGAGCCATTGCCTTGAGATGCTGACCATGTGATGGTCGCCTGACCGTTACCTGCTGTGGCATTGACGTTGGCAGGAACTGTTGGGCCAGCGGCCGGGGTGATCGCGGCTGAAGCAGCTGAAGCTGCAGACGCGCCGACTGAGTTGTTTGCAACAACTTTAAATGTGTACGGGGTGCCGTTGGTCAATCCACTCACCGTGCACAACAAACCTGACGTTGTGCATGTCTTCGAACCAGGAGTGGAAGTGACCGTGTAGGCACTGATCGGATCACCGTTCGGATTCGATGCCGCCCATGACACTGTTACCGAAGTATCTCCGCGCTGACCAGCAACGCCAGTCGGTGCCGTCGGTAAACCAGCGGGAATCACCGGCGCCGTAGCGACGGATGGCGCAGACGATCCTGCAGCACTCTTAGATACAACTGTGACGGTGTAGGCGCTGCCGTTGGTGAGGCCAGTGATGGTGCAACTCGTTGCGGTCGCTGGTGCCGGCGTGCAGCTAGCACCACCGGGAGATGCCGTCGCCGTGTAACCCGTGATGGTGACACCGTTAGCAGCTGGCGCCGTCCAGGTGACAGCGAGCTGGAGATTGCCGCGGGTTGCGACCACGTTGGTGGGAACACCCGGAATTGCAGTCGGTGTGACAGATGCCGAGGCAGCCGAGGCAGCCGAAGATCCCACCGCATTTGTTGCTTTAACCGTGAACGTGTAGGCAGTGCCGTTGGTCAATCCAGTAACTGTGCAGGTCGTTGCAGTCGCGCCATTGACCGTGCAAGTGCGAGCACCGGGCGCCGAGGTTGCGGTGTAGCTCGTGATGGCGGAGCCGCCGTTGCTCGCTGGCACAACCCAGGTGACACTCGCCTGAGCATTTCCTGCAACTGCTGTCACTCCAGTGGGAGCGCCAGGCGCTGTCGCTGTCGCGAGGATGCCGATCTGGTACGTGGAGTTCATGATGGTCAGCACATTCGCAGCACCCTGATGCTGGCTGTTGTACTGAGACGTGCCGTCCACGCCACACGTCGGAGTGAGAGTTCCTTTGCCGCCGGAATGGGTGTTGAAGAGAGCAGTGATGTTGTAAACCTGCCCAGACACGACTGTCCAGCAGTCCGCCTGAGTGTTATGAACCGCGACTTCGGCCATCGTGTAGGGAGTCGTCGCCGCCATGACGGAGGCAACATGGAAACCAATGACCGCCAAACTGGCACCAACAGTGGCTGCCGCGAGCTTGCCGATTTTGATTCTGGCCATGAGTGTCCCTCTCTCCGGGCGCGAATTTTCTCTTTAGCGTAACTGTGGAAACGCTGTGAGCGCGGTAAGCATTGATTAAGAGTTCATTTCCACAATGCTCGAAACCGCCCGCTCCAAGCTCACCACGGGACGATTTGGCGGTCTTCCCAGAGCTTTCCCGTGACTACCGGCTGCCCACGGTCATCCAGCGCCGATCGAGTCGCGAGCCACACAATCGTGTCTGCGGCCTCCTCGGGCGAGCGCGGCGCATCAGGTCCACCCATGTCGGTTCGCGTGTGATTGGGGCACATTGCGTCCACCAGTACGCCTCGCTTGCCCTCTCCGAGTTCGGTGGCGAGATTCTTGGTGAGCGCGTTGACCGCGGCTTTCGAGACACGATACGGCGCGAGTCCGCCCGAAGTCCCCGGCCCGCTCATGCGACCGAGGCAAGCCGAGACGTTGATGATCCGCCCCGACCGACGTTCCGCCATTGCGGGGCCAAAGGCCGAAATCGTGTTGAAGACCCCGTCGAGATTGATGCTCATGACTCGATGCCATTCATCGGCAGAGGTGCGCAAAGTCTTGGCAGTGCGCTCAGACATCACGCCTGCGCTGTTAATAAGCGCATCGATTGGCCCGTGCTGGGCAACCCGCTCGGCGAGTTCGGTGACCTGTTCGTGGTTCGCGACATCGCAACCAGAGCCCCACGCATCAATACCTTCGGCGCCGAGCTTGGTCGCGGCGATTGCGGCGCTCTCGAGAGTCCGCCCGACCAGATACACCTTCCAGCCCTGACGTCCGAGCGCCTCGGCTGCCGCATAACCAATGCCTCGGCTTCCACCTGTAATCACTGCTAATGGCGCGTTCATGTCCGAACTGTGCCGCTCTCAAAGATTGAGCGCATCCTGAGGCCAGCAACCTCACCGAACGGACTACCCTTTAACCCTGCAAGTTGTGACGTAGGAAGGCTTTGCTGTGCCGTCGGAATCCCAGAAACAAAGTAGTTTCGGTGCGAATCAGTGGCTCGTTGATGAGCTGTACGACAAGTTCCGCGAGGACAAGAACTCCGTTGACCCAGCTTGGTGGGACTTCTTTGCCGATTACACGCCTGCCGACGGCTCTGCCACCGTCACCACTCCAGCCGAGCCCACGATTACGTTCCTGACCGCACCCGCTGGTACCACGTTGATTCCACCGGCCATCGACACCACGTCGAACTCACTGCTGGAGAGCACGGGCGCAACCGCACCAACTCCAGCCGCACCACCGACTGCGGTGCGCGATCTCCGCCCCGGATTCGAGACTCCAGTTTCTGCTGAACCCGGCGAAGTCGTGGTCCTCAAAGGATCGACTGCCCGCGTCGTCACCAACATGGAATCGTCGCTCACCGTGCCGACAGCCACGAGTGTCCGTGCTATTCCCGCAAAGCTCATGGTCGACAACCGCACGGTCATCAACAACCATCTTGCTCGCGGACGAGGTGGCAAAGTTTCGTTCACGCACATCATCGGCTATGCCATCGCCCGCGCGATGCGCGATATGCCAGAGATGAACTACGGCTACACCGAGGTAGATGGCAAGCCAGCAGTCATCCAGAACAAGTCAATCAATCTCGGGCTCGCCATCGACTTGGCAAAACCAGATGGCACTCGTCAGCTTCTTGTACCTAACATCAAGAACGCTGAGCAAATGGATTTCCATACCTTCTGGCTCACGTACGAAGACGTCGTTCGAAAAGCGCGCAACAACAAACTGACTGCTGACGATTTCGCTGGTACCACAGCGAGCCTCACCAACCCAGGCACAATCGGCACTGTTCATTCTGTGCCTCGCCTGATGCAGGGCCAAGGTGTCATCATCGGTGTCGGCGCTCTCGAATACCCCGCCGAGTTCCAAGGTTCAAGTGAAGCGCGTCTCATCGAGCAGGGCATCAGCAAAGTCATCACGTTGACGAGTACGTACGACCATCGCATCATCCAAGGTGCGCAGTCGGGCGACTTCTTGCGCCGAGTGCATCAGTACTTGCTCGGTGAAAACAATTTTTACGTTGACATCTTCCAATCTCTGCGCGTTCCTTACGAACCAATTCATTGGGCACAGGACATCGTCGGCACGCACGACAGTGACGTCGACAAGACCACACGAGTGCACGCACTGATCCACGCTTTCCGAGTGCGCGGCCATCTGATGGCGGACATCGATCCACTCGAATACCGCCAACGTCAGCATCCTGATCTCGACGTCGCAAGTCACGGCCTGACGTTGTGGGATCTCGATCGCGAATTCGCGGTCGGCGGTTTCGCTGGTCGTACTTTTATGAAGCTGCGCGAAATTCTTGGTGTGCTGCGTGACGCGTACTGCCGAACGATCGGCATCGAATACATGCATGTTGGCGAACCTGAACAGCGCCAATGGATTCAGACTCGAGTTGAACGCGGTTACGAAAAGCTTGATCGGCGCGAACAACTCCGTATTCTCCACAAGCTCAACGAAGCCGAAGCTTTCGAAACCTTCTTGCAGACAAAGTACGTGGGCCAAAAGCGTTTCTCTCTCGAAGGTGGCGAATCCGCGATTCCACTCGTCGATGCACTTCTTGAAGAGTCTGCCGATGCCGACTTCACCGAAGTCGCGATCGGTATGCCACACCGCGGTCGCCTCAACATGCTCGCAAACATTGCGGGCAAGTCCTTCAGTCAGATCTTCCTCGAATTCGAAGGCCACTACGGCGAAGAATCGGTTCAAGGTTCTGGTGACGTGAAGTACCACCTCGGCACCCAGGGCACCTTCACCTCATCAAGCGGCAAGACCACGGCCGTATCCCTCGCCGCCAACCCTTCTCATCTCGAAGCGGTCAACGCTGTTCTCGAAGGCATTGTGCGTGCGAAGCAGGACAAGCTGCCAAGCGAATCCCGGTTCGGCGTCATGCCAGTACTGCTCCACGGCGACGCAGCTTTCGCTGGTCAGGGTGTGGTTGCGGAGACGTTGCAGCTTTCACAGCTTCAGGGCTACCGCGTTGGTGGAACCATCCACATCGTCGTCAACAACCAAGTCGGTTTCACTACTTCTCCGAAGTACAGCCGTTCGACCACTTACTGCACTGACATCGCTCGGATGCTTCAAGCGCCCATCTTCCATGTCAATGGAGACGATCCCGAGGCAGTCGTCAAAGTTGCTCGGTTGGCTTTTGAGTTCCGCAAGGAATTCCACAAAGACGTCGTCATCGATCTTGTGTGCTACCGCCGTCGCGGCCACAACGAAGCGGATGATCCATCGCTGACCCAGCCGCTGATGTACGAATTGATTGACCAGAAGCGTTCTGTCCGCAAGCTATACACCGAGAACTTGGTTGGTCGCGGCGACATCACGGTCGAAGAAGCCGAGGCTGCTCTGAAGCACTTCCAAGATCAGCTTGAGGGTGTTTTCCAGCAGACTCGCTCCGAACATCACGAAGACGATCAACTTTCACGCATCACGCACAAGGTGATGACTGAAGGTCAGATCACTCTTGATCCGCAGACGCCGGCATACGAAGTGCAGACAGGTATCTCTGAAGAAGTCGTCAAGCGGGTTGTGGCGTCACAGTTGACGATGCCAGAAGGTTTCACCGTTCATCCACGTCTCGCGCCGCAATTGCAGCGTCGTGCGGAAATGATTGAGAACGGCGAAATTGACTGGGGCATGGGCGAAGCTCTTGCTTTTGGTTCGCTGCTCACCGAAGGTCGCACGATTCGGCTCGCAGGCCAGGATGTTCGACGCGGAACGTTTGGTCATCGCCACGGTGTCATCGTCGACAAGCAAACCGGTTGGCAGTACAAGCCTCTCAAGCAGTGCTACGAGAACGGCGCGAAGCTCTCGATTTATGACTCGCCTCTCAGCGAATACGCAGCGATGGGCTTCGAATACGGCTACTCCGTGGAGCGCCCTGACAACCTCGTCATCTGGGAAGCACAGTTCGGCGACTTCGCCAACGGCGCCCAGACGATCATCGACGAATACATCTCGTCGGGTGAACAAAAGTGGGGACAACGCAGTTCACTTGTGTTGCTGCTCCCTCATGGCTTCGAGGGTCAGGGGCCAGACCATTCGTCGGCGCGCGTCGAACGCTTCTTGCAATTGTGCGCTCAAGACAACATGACCGTTGCGATGCCATCGACTCCGGCTTCGTACTTCCACTTGTTGCGTTGGCAGATGCACTCACCTGTGACTCGTCCGCTGATTGTCTTCAATCCCAAGTCGCTGCTGCGCTCGAAGGCCGCGGCTTCGAAGACGTCTGAGTTCACGAGTGGCACTTTCCGCGCTGTCATCGGCGACTCGACTGTCGATCCTGCCAGCGTCAAGAAAGTGCTGATCTGCTCAGGCAAGGTGTACTACGACTTGCTTGCAGAACAACAAAAGCGTGGCACCAACGACGTCGCGATTATTCGCATGGAACGGCTGTACCCGTTACCAGTGGTCACCCTCAACGCTGCACTCAACGGCATTCCTGCCGATGCAGAAGTGCGGTTCGTTCAAGAGGAGCCTGCGAACCAAGGTGCTTGGCCGTTCATGGCAATGCATCTCTCGGAAGCCATCAACCGGCAGGTCCATCGCGTTTCGCGTCCAGCTTCCTCTTCGCCAGCAGTGGGTTCCCACCACCGTCACGAAGTCGAGCAGGCCGCACTCGTCGAAGCCGCTTTCGCGTAATTCACAGGAGACTCGATGTACTTCACCGATCGGGGAATCGAAGAACTTGAGCGTCGTCGAGGCGAGGACGAAGTCGACCTCGGCTGGGTGGCCGATCGCATGCGTGAGTTTGTCGACCTTAACCCTGAGTTCGAGATTCCCATGGAGCGATTCGCGGTGTACCTCGCACGCATCGACGACGAGGATTAAGGCTGAGGCGTACGAGGCCAGATCACGACTCCGAGGATCTGGTTGCGACTGAAATCGCCTAAGACCCACGAGTCTGTCGATGACTCTGCGGTTTTGATGTCCATCGCGTCACCTTCTAGCCAAAAAGCCGGTCCATCAATCCGAGCCAGCCGCTTCACGATCTCACCCTGAAGCGAGGGATGGACAGCGACGACGACATCGCCAACTCGAGGCGGGCGCTTAAAGTCCACAAGGATCAGCTGGCCTGGATTGAGCGTGGGCAGCATTGAGGTACCGACCACCCGTCGGACTCGCCAATGCCAAATCATTCCCACGACGGTAGTCTGCACACACTCATAGACCTGAGAGGTTTCCCATGATTCGTTTCACCACCGTTTCTGCCCACTGCGACTTGCCTTGCGGCGTTTACGACCCAGCCCAGGCCCGCATCGAGGCACAGTCAGTCAAGGCCACAATCGAGAAGTACCACGCTTCTAGCGATCCTGATTTCAAAGCTCGCGCAGTCGCCATCAAGGAAGAGCGCAGCAACATGGTCAAGGAACACCTCTGGGTGCTGTGGACTGACTACTTCAAGCCAGCACATTTCGAGGCGTACCCACAGCTTCACCAGCTCTTCAACGATGCTACGAAGCTCGCTGGCGCCGGCGGCACTAAGGGTTCAGTCGACGTCGCTAAGGCTGACGAGCTGCTCGCCAAGATTGATGAAATCGCCGAAATCTTCTGGGCAACCAAGAAGGCATAACCACGATTTTAAGAAACAGGGCGGTCTTCGGACCGCCCTGTTTTGCATGTGTTTATTGTTAGGGAATGAAATCGAAACTGGGAACCGCAGCGCACTGGCTGGCGTGGCTCATTCTCGTCAACGCGGGCGTCGTGCTCTTTGTTCGATTTTTCGGATTGGTGGAATACCCGCCATATGTGCAGCTGGTCGTTTTCCCAGAATGGGTAGCAGCGTCACTGGTACTGGCCGCAGTTATTGAACTTTTTCGTAAGCACGCGGAACTCGTTGCAGCCCACTGCATTGCGATCGCACTGATTCTCGTGGCACAACCCAACATGAAATCTGATTGGCCCGTCACGACGCTTGGCACCGAAGTCGAAGTACTGACGGCCAACATCAAACTCGGTCAAGGCATTGATGACGTCGTCACATTAATCAAGCGCGAGAAACCAGATCTTGTCTTTATTCAGGAATGCGACTTGGCATGCTCTGAAAGACTCGCTGAAAAGGACATCAAAAAGCGTCTACGTCACCAAGTTCTCGATCCGCAGCCAAACAGCGCGGGTGCTGCGATCTTGAGTGTTTATCCAATTTCTCTGCCCGCCGACACTTTCCGACCGCAGGCACTCGGCACCGAGTTCGCCATGCCTGAGGCAATTGTTGAGGTTGCCGAAATCGGCACCATCGCCGTCAAGAGCGCTCACCCCTTCCCGCCCGTGCCCCAACAGGAACGCCTTTGGGCGTCTGGCCTCCAGGCGCTCGCCAAATTCTCTATGCACTACGGCTCGATGCCTGTCATCGTCGCCGGCGACTTCAATTCTGGAGTCGAGCACAAGCAGTTCCGCGATGTCATGGACTCAGGCCGTCTGCGGGATGCTGCAACCGAACTAGGCATCGACAAGCCGACCTGGACGATGGATGAGCGGCCATTCATCCAGGCAACCATCGATCACATCCTGTTCAGCAGTGGCACGGCTCGGTCCTACCTGCTGTTCCCCATCGCAGGTTCTGACCATCAGGCTGTGCTAGCGACCATTCGCTTCTAGTAGCCCGAGAAATGCCCAAAAGGGGCGCGAAAAGGCATTTTGTGAGGAAATCCCTCGATTCTTGACGGAACACACAGCCCGTTCTCAGGAATATTTGGGCTTTGGCATTTACCCTTTGCCCAGACGTTTCCCCTCCCGTCCGTAATACCTCTGGCGCTGCCTTTGAGCTGGTACCTCAGCTGGGCAAGTCATAGTGCCGACGAACCGTGAGGGTGAACGACCCACTTGAGAGAAACGGAAGTTGGACTCAGCGATGACGCTTCGCACGGACGCTAACCGCCCAGCCGCAGAACGATCAGCTCGTCAGCGCCTGCCACGGCGCATGAAGGCGCTGCTGTTCGCCCTGGTGGCGATTGCAACCTCGCTGCTGACATACCAAGTATTTGCGGCGACAACTCCGTACACGATGGCGGATGTGGCCAAACACGCGACGTCCACTGACTGCTGGACGGTCATCGGCACCAACGTTTACAACGTGACACCTCTCGTCAAAACCCACTCGGGCGGCGGCGGCACGATCACACCGACCTGCGGCAAAGACGGCACTGCCAGCTACAACAGCCAGCACCAAGGTAAAGCCAACATTCTGACCATCATGACGTCGACCTACCAGATTGGCGTCCTGAGCACGACTAGCGCTCCAGGTGCGCCGACTGCGGTTACTGCTGTTGCGGGCAATCTTCAGGCGACTGTGTCGTGGGCTGCTCCGACGAGCAATGGTGGTTCGCCGATCACCGGCTACACGGTCACCTCGAATCCAGGTGCGCTGACGTGCACCACTACTGGCACGACGACGTGTGCAGTCACAGGACTCACTGCGGGCACGAGCTACACGTTTACGGTGACTGCGACCAACGCCATCGGCACGTCGCCTGCATCTGCGGCGTCTGCTGCGATCATCATTCTTGGTGCACCGTCGGCGCCTGCCACGGTGACTGCGACTCGTGGCGATAAGACGGTCACTGCCTCGTGGTCTGCTGCGGCAGCCAACGGTTCCGTAATCACTGGCTACCGTGCCACTGCTACGCCTGGTGGTGCAACGTGTTCGACCACGGGCACGGCGACGTTGACGTGCACGATTACTGCTCTGACTAACGGCACCAGTTACACGGTGTCTGTGGTTGCTTTGAGTGCGAATGGCAATTCTGCAAACTCGACACCGTCGAATG
>JAFMIT010000116.1 GCA_017853815.1 Actinomycetota bacterium | reverse complement strand
CCCTCTTCGACGACAAATAACCCTGGTACGAGTTCAAAACACTCGTGGTACGAGCCCAGAACACTCGTGGTACGAGCGCAGAACATTTAGTCCTCAGGGGACCCGGGTGCAGGCCCGTTTTTGGCCTTTGGCATAATTCGGCCTGCTCCTCGGCGAGGGTTTACGGACCGTCATCGACGCGGTGGCTGCTTTGTGCGCCATGCTGAGGTCGCACCGAACACCAACTACACGTACAGGAGCAAGACCGTGCCACAGATCTCGATCGCAGCGGAGCTGCGCAGCGACTTCGGTAAGGGTGCTGCCCGTCGCCTTCGTCGCGCCGGTCTCATCCCAGCTGTTATTTACGGTGCCGGCACCGAACTCGTCCACGTCTCTGTTGACGCGCACGAATTGGGCCAGGCGCTTCGCAACCCAGGTGCAGTTCTCGAAATCACTGGCGCTGGCAAGGGCGTCCACGTGGTTGCTCGCGAAGTGCAGCGCGACCCAGTCCGTCAGAACATTGAACACGTCGACTTGGTCGTCCAGCCAAAGGCTTAATCGCTTACCGAATAGCCGCGCCTCGTAGTCGAGTCGCGGCTTTCGTGTTTTAGTACGCAAAGGAGGGTCAATGTCGGAGCAGTCATGGCTAGTCGTCGGGCTTGGCAATCCTGGCGCTGAATACGAAAAGACGCGGCACAACATTGGCGCCATGGTGACAACAACCTGGGCAAAGCGACTCGGATGGAAGATGAGCCGCCACAAGAAGGCTCAGGCGCTCACTGCCGAGGGTCGGTACAACGGTCACAAAATTGTGATTGCTTTCCCCACTACATTCATGAATCGGTCAGGTGCAGCTGTTGCCGCTCTGCAGCAGTTCTACAAAATCGATGCCGCACACACCATCGCTCTTCACGATGAACTCGATATTCCATTCGAAGCCATTCGCATGAAAATGGGCGGCGGCGACAATGGCCACAATGGTCTCAAGAGCATGAGGGCATCGTGCGGCACTGGCGACTTCTACCGCCTTCGGCTTGGCATTGGCAGGCCGCCTGGTCAACAAGATCCTGCCGACTTTGTTCTGAAAGCATTCTCGAGTGCGGAGTCGAAAGTTCTCGGCGTTTTCTGCGAACGTGCTGCTGACGCTCTCGAAGTGTTGATCGATTCAGGTTTAGAGATAGCGCAAAGTAGGTATAACCAGTGAACGATCACGAGCTCGCGGTCCTGTTAGCAGATGCGGCCGGTAAACGACTGTTGGCACTGCGAGCCGAAACTGATGTTCGGCACGGCGACGAAGTCGCTGCGAAGGAGTTAGCAAAACTCGGCGATGCGCAGGCCAATGACTTTTTGCTGGAGCAATTGAAACTTCATCGTCCCGACGACGCAGTGCTGAGCGAAGAGGCTGCCGATAGCGACGTGAGACTTGGCGCCGAGCGGGTGTGGATTATCGATCCAGTGGATGGCACGTACGAATACGCGCGCAGCCAGCCGGAGTTCGCGGTACACGTGGCGCTCTGGAACGGAGTCGAAAAGCGCCTCATCGCTGGTGCTGTCGCGATGCCGAACCATGACCTCGTGTGGTCTACCCAAGATGAGCCCCAGGATGTGGAGACGCTTTTCATCGATCGCCCGCTGATGATTATTGCCTCGCCGCGTGAACCCATCGCGACCATTACCAAACTTCAAGAGGGACTTGCGGAAATCGCTACTGCCCACGGATTGCCTGGTATTGCTGTCATGAATTGTGGTTCTGTCGGCGGCAAGGTTCACCAGATTCTCAGCGGCGTCGCAGACGTTTACGTCTCGTCGGTTGGTTTCTTTGAGTGGGACTCAGCTGCCCCTGCCGCCGTGGCACTCCATCACGGTCTCGCGGTCACGGAGATCACGGGTGAACCGCTTCAGTTCAACAACATGCCACCACGAACGCCCTCGTTCCTAGCCGCGCGACCATGGCTCTACGAGGCTGCGCGCGCAGCCCTTCTCTCGGATTAATCCCGCACGCTTTAACCGCGCTAACCTTCGCCCACCCCGGGTTCAGACGAACTCGGGCTTGTTGCGTTGCGATGCAGCGTGTTCGAGATAGGTGAAGCTGTGTTTGAGAAGCCGCTGTCGACTTTGATCGACGAGGTGCAGTCAGACGCACGTTGGCAAGAACTGCTCGCCCAAGTGGATGCAAATGCGGCAGCTGACATCAGCGCCCCGTCTTCCATGCGCTCGCTCATCATCTCGGCGGTTGCGCAGAAGCGACTTGTTGTCGCAGTGACCGCCACCACCCGAGAAGCTGAAGATCTCCGCTCAGACTTAACGTCATTTATCGACGAGAACGCCATCGCTGAATTTGTGTCCTGGGAGACGCTCCCGCATGAGCGGTTGTCGCCTTCTGCCGATGTCGTTGGACGTCGACTCGCAACCTTGCGCCGGCTTCGGCACTCCGCCGACGACGATTTGACTCCGGTCAAGCTCGTGGTCGCTCCGATTCGTGCGCTGCTTCAACCCATTGTGCGCGGCATTGGCGACCTCGCGCCAGTCACTTTGCACAAAGGACAGAGCTACGACTTCGAGCAGGTAATTGCTGATTTGGTAGCGGGTGGATATGCGCGGGTCGACCTTGTCGAAAAGCGCGGCCAGTTCGCAGTGCGCGGCGGTCTCGTCGACGTCTTCCCACCATCAGAAGAGCATCCGATCCGCGTTGAGTTCTGGGGTGACACCGTCGACGAAGTTCGCACGTTCTCGGTCGCGGACCAGCGTTCGCTTGGTGAGGCGGAGAGCGGATTGTGGGCGCCTCCGTGCCGAGAACTCCTCATTACCGACCAAGTAAAGCTCCGCGCCGCGGCGTTAATTCATGAACAACCCGCCATCGCAGACATTCTCGAAAAGATTTCTCAAGGAATCTACGTCGAAGGTATGGAAGCACTCGCACCGGTGCTCGCTGACGGACTCGACACTTTCCTCGATCTGCTTCCGTCCGATACCGCCATCATCACCTGTGACCCCGAGCGAATTCGCACTCGAACCCATGACCTCGTAGCGACCAGCCAAGAGTTTCTCGAAGCCTCGTGGCTCAACGCGGCGGCTGGCAACAAGACACCTATCGATCTTGGTGCTGCGTCGTACAAAGATCTCGCAGAACTTCGCTCAATCGCTGCCGCTCGCTCGCAGACGTGGTGGTCCATCTCACCGTTTGTTGCTGACGAAGACACATCTGACTCGTTAGTTCTCCATGCTCAATCAACTCCCACGTATCGCGGCGAAACCGAGAAGGCGCTCGTCGATATTCGAGCCGCACTCGCAGCCGGCAATCGCGTTGTACTCGTCGCGGCCGGCCACGGCTCAGCTGAGCGACTCGCAGAGTCCTTGGGTACTCATGACATCGCTGCCCGGCTAGTGGATGTCTTGCCTTCGCCACTACCGCAGCACACTGCCTTCGTCGTCCAAGCAAATCTTGACCACGGTTTCGTCGTTCCTGGCGCCAACCTCGTCGTCGTGACAGAAGATGACATTGCGGGTCAACGCAGTAGCACCAAAGACATGCGCAAACTTCCTGCTCGGCGCAAGCGCGTTATCGATCCGCTGTCGCTCAAGAAGGGCGATTTTGTTGTCCATGAGCAGCACGGTGTTGGCAAATACGTCGAGATGGCGCAGCGCACCTTCGGCGGTTCCACGAAAGAGTTCCTCGTCATCGAATACGCGCCGGCCAAACGCGGTGCACCTGGCGATGTTTTGTTCGTTCCAGCCGACCAGCTCGATGCGGTGACGCGTTATGTCGGCGGCGAAACTCCAACGTTGCATCGTCTGGGAGGCACTGATTGGGCCGCCACCAAGTCGCGCGCCCGCAAAGCCGTTCGCCAGATTGCGAGCGAGTTGGTTCGCCTCTATGCCGCTCGCAACGCGGCGCCTGGTTATGCGTTTTCTCCCGACACTGTCTGGCAGCGAGAACTTGAAGACGCCTTCCCTTATGTCGAAACTGCGGACCAACTTCAGGTCATCAACGAAGTCAAAGCCGACATGGAACGCACTGTTCCGATGGATCGCGTGGTCTGTGGCGATGTCGGCTATGGCAAAACTGAGATCGCTGTTCGCGCAGCATTTAAGGCCGTCCAAGACGGCAAGCAGGTTGCGGTTCTCGTCCCGACCACGCTGCTCGTGCAGCAACACTTCAGCACCTTCTCGGAGCGATACGCGCAGTTCCCTATCAAGCTCGCCGCGCTTTCACGCTTCCAGACGGATGCCGAAGCGAAGAAGGTCATCGAAGACATGGCGGCGGGAACTGTCGACGTCGTGATCGGCACGCACCGCCTTTTTAGCAAGGAGGTTCGCTTTAAAGACCTCGGGCTCGTCATCGTCGACGAAGAGCAGCGGTTTGGTGTTGAACATAAAGAACATCTCAAAGCGTTGCGCACCAACGTCGATGTTTTGACGATGTCGGCGACACCTATCCCGCGAACTCTCGAAATGAGCCTCACAGGTATTCGCGAAATGTCGACCATCGCTACACCACCAGAGCAACGCCATCCCATCTTGACCTATGTGGGGGCTCAAGATTCCAAACAGATAGCTGCCGCCATTCGTCGCGAACTCCTCCGCGATGGACAAGTGTTCTATGTTCACAATCGCGTGAGCAGCATTCAGAACACTG
>JAFMIT010000115.1 GCA_017853815.1 Actinomycetota bacterium | reverse complement strand
CGACCTTAACCAGGTTAATCGTTTGACAACAGTTTGGTAACACCGCGGTTAATCGATTGACAAGGATTTTGGCTCGGCCTTTAATACCGCCACTCGAGGTTAATCGATTAAACACTCAGAATCGTCCGGGGAGGTGGACATGGATCGCGCAACTTTGCGGGAAGTCAGCGAACTAGCCGACGTTTCAGTCGCGACGGCGTCCCTCGTGCTCTCGGGAAAAGCAGAGAATCGATTCACGCCTGAAACGGCCGAACGAGTCCGTCAGGCGGCTGACAAACTCGGATATCGAACTAATCGCCTGGCTCGCAGCCTTCGGTCACAGCAAACTCGCGTACTTGGCCTTATCAGTGTCGAAGTGCTGACCACCCCATATGCCGGCGACATGATTCGTGGTGCACAGACGGCCGCACGCGGTCGCGATTACGACCTACTCATCGTTGAGATTGATGGCACCCCCGAGGCATTTGCTGAGGGCTTCGAACTCCTGGCCGATCACCGAGCAGACGGCGTACTTGTTGCCTCATTCTTTCATCAGGAACTTCCGGTTCCCGAGGTGCGACCACGGCACTTGGTTTTGGCTGACGCCGTCGCGCTCGACCACTCTGTAGATGCTTTTATACCCAACGAATTTGATTCGATCACCCAAGTTTTGAATTTAATCGGCGAAGCAGGTCACGTGCACGTTGGCTACGTCGGTGATTGCAATGACTTTCCAGCTGTCCGCGGCCGTGAGGCAGCCTTGAAGGCGGCGGCTGACCGCTTCGGCTGGGTCAAGATAGAAGAAAATATCGTTCGCTCTGAAGACACAAACTCTTCTGACGGCTACCACTCAGCAATCAAGTTGCTCACTGCCAACAGAGATCTCACTGCAATCGTCGCGTACAACGATCGACTTGCCATGGGTGTCTATCGCGCTGCAAGCGAACTTGGACTTGAAATTCCTGAGGACCTATCGGTCGTTGGCTTTGACGATCAACTTTTGATTTCCGAGGCCCTGCGCCCCGGATTAACCACAGTGGCCCTGCCTCACCTGGAAATGGGCAGGTTGGCTGTGGAAAAACTCATCTCACTCGTGGAGAGTGAAGATGAAAACACCCCTGCAGAAGTCGCCATCATGGGTGACTTGGTTGAGCGTGGATCTGTTGCCCCGCCCCGAAAAGGCAGCAACAAATTTTCGTCCGAACTCGGGAAGTCCTAACGACGACCGCTGCGTTCCCACCACCCAACAGATTAGGAAACACAATGAGGAGATCACACTCCTTCTTGGCGCTTGCCCTTGTCAGCGGTCTTGCTTTGACCGCCTGCGGTACCAACGCCAGCGAAGCGCCTGCAGAAACCCAGACCGTGACCATGTGGTCACACGCTGCAGGTAACGAACAGGAAATCGCAACCGTCACCGAAGCCATTGCTGACTTCAACAAGTCACAGACCGCTTACAAGGTTGTTCTTGAGAAGTTCCCACAGGAGTCCTACAACGACTCTGTCATTGCAGCTGCAACTTCTGACAGCTTGCCATGCATCGTCGATGTCGACGGTCCGATCATGCCGAACTGGGCATGGGCTGGCTACATGCAGCCACTCACCCTCGATTCAGCTCTCGAAGAAAGTTTGATTCCAGGTGCAAAGGGTTACTACAACGGCACCCTGTACTCGGCTGGAGCATGGGATGCATCGCTCGGTCTGCTGACCCGCAAGTCGTACCTCGACGCTGCTGGTATTCGCGTTCCGACTATCGCGCAGCCATGGACCAAGGCTGAATTCGACGGCGCTCTCAAGGCTTTGAAGGCTTCAGGCAAGTTCGAGTACGCCATGGACTGGGGTAACGGCTGGACGGGCGAATGGTTCCCATACGCATACAGCCCCCTCATGCAGTCATTCGGTGGAGACCTGATTGACCGCGATTCACTCGCTCAGGCAGACGGTGTCATCAACGGTGCGAAGTCAGTTGAGTTTGCTAACTGGTTCCAGAGCACCTTCAAGAATGGTTACGCCAACGTCAAGCAGAGCGGGGATCGCACTGAGTTCATTAACGGCACCATCGCAATGCAGTGGAATGGCAACTGGGCAGTCAAGGATGCTTACGAGAAGTTCGGCGACGACCTGCTCATCTTGCCTCCAGTTGATTTCGGCAACGGCCCTAAGGTCGGCGCAGCTTCATGGCAGTTCGGTGTCTCGAGCTCTTGCTCTGTCCCAGAAGGCGCTTCGAAGTTCATCGAGTTCATCCTTCAGGACAAGTACATCGTTGCGTTCGCAAATCGCATCGGTTTGATCCCGGCGACTGCAACTGCTTCTGCTGAAGTTCCTAACTACGCCGCCGGCGGTCCATTCGCTGACTTCGTGACCTTCTCAAATGATTACGGTGTCAAGCGTCCAGAAACGCCTGCTTACCTTTTCATCTCGAAGGCCTACGAGAAGGCAATCGCGGACATCATCAACGGCGCTGACGCTCAGCGCGCGCTTGATACCGCAGCAGACGAGATCGATCGGGATCTCGCTGACAACGACAACTACAGCTGATTTAGCCCCAGCCCTTTCGAGTTGTTGTTCCCATAAGGGAGTGGTGAGGCGCCCTGGAATGCGCCTCACCACTCGCTCCCTATTTTGCCCTACCGCCCTCAGGAAGTCGTGAAGTGTCCACTTCTCTCACCCAGCTTGCCCGTAAGGTGCCAAAAATGCGCCTGCCGTGGCTCAAGCACACGCTCGTGGCACGTGAAGCACGCGCTGGCGTTATGTATGTTGTGCCAGCAGTGCTTCTTCTGCTCGTGTTCTTAGTGACGCCAGTTGTTTTGGCCTTCACTCTTGGATTTACTAACGCCAAACTGTCTTCGCCAAAGCCGATTGAGCTCGTTGGCGCCGAGAACTTCAGTCGACTCACCACGATCGGCAAGATTGATGTCACTACCTCGTCGACAGAGGAAAATGCGCTGTACGACCTCGTGCGCGAACAGACCAAGCCTGGCTCTGGCACGCAGTACGAAGGCATGCAAATTCTGAGTGAGAGCGTTTCTGCTGACGGAAAGTCCGGCTCGTTTATCGTCGCCGGCGACGCGCTCTTCTGGAAGTCGCTTAAGAACACATTGGTGTTTGCGCTTCTGGTGGCACCGTTGCAGGGAGGCTTGGCGCTCGCGCTGGCATTGCTCGTCAACTCCAAACTTCGCGGACGCATCTTCTTCCGCACCGTCTACTTCTTGCCTGTCGTGACTTCGATGGTTGTTGTGTCGATTCTCTGGTTGTTTATGTACCAAGAGTCGGGCCTCGTCAACGTGGTGCTCAAATCGGTGATCCCTGGGTATGCGCCAATCAATTTCCTCGCCAGCGAAAGTCTCGCGCTCCCGGCCATCATCGTGATGTCCGTCTGGCAAGGCGTTGGTTTCCACATGCTCATTTGGCTTTCTGGCCTCCAAACAATCCCCGGCGAGCTGTACGAAGCCGCGAAGGTCGACGGAGCGAATCAGTGGCAGCAATTTGCCAATGTGACGTGGCCCGGTTTGCGCCGGACTTTCGTATTCATTCTGGTCACGATCAGTATTGCGGCGCTCGGTCTGTTTACGCAGATCAACGTGATGACGCAGGGCGGGCCGCTCGACTCAACCACAACGCTGGTGTTCCACGCTTACCGAGAAGGTTTTGGGAAGCAGCAGATTGGTTATGCCTCCGCCATAGCCGTGGTCTTCTTTGCAATCGTGGTCACCGTATCGATGATTCAACGACGTCTCACTCGGGAGCGTGATTAATAATGGCAATCCGACTCAGCATTGCCGGCAAAATCGGGAAATATGTTGCCGCTCTATTCCTTGCAGCAATCTTCTCGTTTCCTCTGATCTTCATGATTATGTCTAGCTTCAAAGGCAAGTATCAGATCTTTGAAGATCTCCGATCTTGGCGCGCGTTCTTGCCTGTCGGCGAAGTCAGCTTGGATCAGTACCGTGGTGTCTTCGAACGCACTCCGGTTGCAACCTTCTTTACGAATTCAATCGTGATTTCGGTGGTGGTCGTACTGCTGGGTCTGTTTGTCAACAGTCTCGCGGCATTCGCAATCGCGCGCCTAAGGTTCCGCGGCCAAAATGCATTGCTCGGCTTCCTAATTGCGACTCTGATCGTGCCTTTCGAAACAATTGCGCTACCGCTTTTGTTCTTGGTCAACAAGCTGCCGTATGCCTACTTCGAAAATGGCAACCTGGTTCTTTCTCAAGGATGGTTGAACTCGTATGCCGTGCAAATTGTGCCTTTCGTCGCGAGCGGTTTCTCTGTCTTCCTGTTCGTTCAGTATTTCAAGACGATTCCGCGCGAGCTGGATGAGGCGGCCATTATTGATGGAGCAAGTTTCTTTGGCGTCTATCGCCGAGTGATTGTTCCGCTTTCTGGTCCAGCGTTCGCCACTTCAGCCATCCTGACTTTCTTGGCTGTGTGGAACGCGTATCTCTGGCCAGTCATGGCAGTGCAAAAAGAGGCCATGCGCCCCGTGCAGGTAGGGCTCGACTACTTCTTTGCGAGCGGTACGGACGAGGGGCTTGCTTGGGGCCAAATCATGGCGTACTCGACCTTGATTACTGTTCCAATACTCTTGGTATTCATAGTCTTTCAAAGAGCATTCGTATCGAGCGTTGCTAGTTCAGGTGTTAAGGGTTAATTGAGATGTTGAAGCTCGCCGATAGTTGGATCTGGGACTCGTGGTACGCCTTCGATGGCGAGTA
>JAFMIT010000114.1 GCA_017853815.1 Actinomycetota bacterium | reverse complement strand
GAAGCCGAGTTCATTGCTGCTGGCGGCTATGCGGCAGAGTCTGAAGCCGCCGCTATAGCTGGAAGTCTTGGATTGCCAGAACGAATTCTCCAGCAGGAGCTCAGCACGCTTTCTGGTGGCCAACGCCGCCGCATTGAGCTGGCTCGTATTCTGTTTGGTGGTGCAGAAACGCTGTTGTTAGATGAACCAACCAACCACTTAGATGCTGATTCCATTGTCTGGTTACGCAATTACTTGATGAATTACAGCGGGGGAGTCATCGTGATCAGCCACGATGTTCACCTCATCGAATCAGTTGTGAATCGTGTTTTCTACCTAGACGCGAACCGCCAGATTCTGGATGTCTACAACATGGGCTGGAAGAACTATCTCGTTCAACGTGAAGCAGATGAGCGACGTCGCAAACGCGAACGTGCAAATGTTGAGAAGCAAGCAGCGGTCTTGTCTGCCCAAGCCGACCGCATGCGCGCAACCGCCACCAAAGCTAAGGCCGCACAGTCCATGGCCAAGCGCGCAGAGCGCCTGTTGTCTGGACTTGAGGAGGTGCGCGCCCAGGATCGAGTCGCCAAACTGAGATTCCCAGCGCCAGCCGCCTGCGGAAAGACTCCGCTGATGGCCGAAGGACTGTCTCGGTCGTACGGCTCACAGGAAATATTCACTGACGTAGACCTCGCGATTGATCGTGGTTCTCGAGTTGTGGTTCTTGGGCTAAATGGCGCTGGCAAAACCACGCTGCTTCGGATCTTGGCCGGCGTTGATGAACCCGACACTGGTGAAGTGCAGCCGGGCCATGGTCTCAAGATTGGTTACTACGCGCAGGAACACGAGACCCTTGACCCCGACCGTTCAGTTCTCGAGAACATGCTCGCGTCACATCTCGAGTTGGCTGAGCCGGAGGCCCGACGAGTCCTCGGCAGCTTCCTTTTCAGTGGCGATGATGTCTACAAACCAGCAGGTGTGCTTTCAGGCGGTGAAAAGACGCGTCTCGCTTTGGCGATGCTGGTGGTGTCCTCTGCGAATGTGCTTCTTCTCGATGAGCCGACCAACAACTTAGATCCCGCGTCGCGTGAAGAAATTCTGAGCGCTTTGGCGACGTACGAAGGTGCTGTCGTGCTGGTGAGCCACGATGACGGCGCGGTAGAAGCGCTGAACCCTGAGAGAGTGCTATTGCTTCCCGATGGAGTGGAAGATCTCTGGAGTGACGACTATCTCGACCTTGTGTCGCTAGCGTAGGCGCAGCCATGTCTATGCCACCTGTTTGGGCCGTTGCTCGCTCGCTCACTCGAGATCGTTCCGTTGCTGAAGAGAAATTGCCGAAGGGAACTATCAAGAGAATTTTGGCCTACGCCGACGCGTCCAAGGCCCTCATCGCGTGGCTCATGATTCTTCTCATCGCTGGCTCGTTGATTGTTGTCGCACAACCGTTGTTGTCTCGGTACGTTGTGGATGAGGGAATCAGTAAGTCGGACCGCAATGTCGTCATCGTGGGCGCCGCGCTCATCGCCTTGACGGCAATCGTTGATGCAGTCTTAGCGGTTATCACCAGATTCGTGTCGTCACGCATTGGTGAGCAACTGATTCTTGACCTTCGAACGCAAGTGTTTGAACACGTACAGTCTCAGTCACTCGGATTCTTCATGCGTACGCAGACGGGGGCGCTCGTCAGCCGAGTCAACTCAGATGTGATCGGTGCCCAGCGAGCGTTCACGTCCACTCTCTCGGGAGTGATCGGAAACATCATTCGAGTGGTGTTGGTTTTGGGCACGATGTTTACGTTGTCATGGCAATTGACCTTGGGCGTACTCGTTCTTGTTCCCTTCTTTTTGCTACCGGCTCGATGGATGGGTCGAAGACTTCAGCAATTAACTCGTGAACAGATGCAGCTCAATGCCGATATGCAGGCGTCGATGACGGAAAAGTTCAATGTCTCTGGCGCCCTCCTGGTCAAGCTCTTTGGCAATCTTGCAGTCGAGGTGCGTGACTTCAAAACCAAAGCTTCCAGGGTCCGCGACATTGGTGTGAACATCGCAGTGAGTAGCAACGTGCTCTTTATCTCCCTGATGTTGATTGCAGCATTAGCGACCGCATTGGTTTATGGTTTTGGTGGCCTTTACACGATCGCAGGAACCGTCTCCATCGGAACGCTTCTGGCACTGATTGGGTTACTTGGTCAGGTGTATGGGCCACTTACCTCGCTCAGCAATGTGCGCGTGGAGGTTATGACAGCTCTGGTGTCTTTTCATCGCGTGTTTGAGGTTCTCGATCTCGAGCCAATGGTCAAAGATGTTGAAGATCCGCGTGAGATCCCGCAAGGCCCGTTGTCTCTAGATTTTGAAGGCGTGACGTTTAAGTACCCGGCAGCGGACGACATCAGCTTGGCGTCGCTCGAAGGTGTGGTGCGTTCCGACCTTAGGTCGTCTGATGAGCCAATCCTCCAGGACATCACTGTCAGCATCCCAGCGGGAGCGCTCGTGGCTCTAGTTGGCCCGTCTGGCGCCGGTAAGACGACGATGACCTCTCTCATCCCACGCTTTTATGATGTCACGAGTGGTTGCATTCGTATCGGGGACGTCGATATACGCGAAGTGCGGCAACAGGATCTTCGAGACGCTATAGGCGTTGTCACTCAGGACAGCCACCTTTTCCACGACACCATTCGAATGAACCTGACGTACGCCAAGGCAAATGCGACCGATGAAGAAATGATTGTCGCGCTTCGGCAGGCAGCCCTTGGAGATCTTTTTGACAGTCTGGCTGATGGGCTAGACACCGTTGTGGGAGATCGTGGACACCGTCTTTCTGGTGGCGAAAAGCAGCGAATGGCGATAGCCCGGGTGCTGCTCAAAAGCCCGCGGATCATTGTTCTCGATGAGGCAACTTCACATCTCGATAGCGAATCCGAGGCGCTGATTCAGGCGGCGTTTGAACAGGCACTTCGAGGGCGCACAGCGATGGTCATTGCACACCGGCTCTCTACGGTGCGTAACGCAGACAAGATCCTGGTACTCGATGCTGGCCGCATTGTCGATGCCGGTACGCATGACGAGTTACTGGCGCGTGGTGGGCTCTACGCCGATCTGTATCGGATTCAGTTCGCCGATTGATTGTGTTCGCGACGGAGATTGCGCAGAACGCTGATGTATACGACGACGCTCGTGATTCCAATCAAGATCCATTGACCGACGTAGCCAAGATGCGGTCCCGCTTGAATCTCTGGCAGCGGGACAGCCTGCGGTCCCGCTAGCGGTTGACCTTCAGTTTGCTCAACGATGACGTCAAGGTTCAATTGCGGAGCGAACGTTCGGGCAGAGTTGGTTTGACCTATTGGCAGGTCACTTGGGTCAGACTCATTCGTCCCCTCAAGTGGGCGCACCCGACCTGAGATTTCGGTCGTGCCTGAAGAAATATTGAGTTCAGCCTGGGGGTCGACATCGCGACCCACCGCCGCGACCCACCCTCGATTCACGAGGATTGAGGAGCCGCTCTCTGTCTTAAAGATGGTGAGCACGAAATAGCCAGGCTCACCGTTGAGCGTCTGTTTTCTCAAAAGTTTTTGGCTAGCCGGCTCGAAGTGGCCTACCAGAGTGATTGGACGATATTCATCGCCGGGATCTATCCCGGCGGGTGCGATGGCCGTGAGCTCGATGGGCTGTTTCGTGTTCTCGAGAACAAGGGCGTTAATTGCCTCCCGCTCTAGGTGTCGGCTCCATTGCCATTTTGCAGCTACGACAGAGATGGGAAACATCACTAAGAGCGCCATAGTGAGCGCAATCACGCGATTTCTGTTGGCGGCGAACACGACCGAACCCTACGCGCGGATGCGGTAAGTCGCAGTGCCCCCTAGCCTTCACTTATGCGTGATAAGAAGCCCGAAGAGATTGTGTACTCGATCAGCGGTGCTCGCACGGCCTTAAGCGATGACCAGCGCTTACGTCAGCGGAAGTACATGATTTCTATGTCCTTGCGTGTCGTGTGTTTCGCGGGCGCGATATTCACAGATGGCCCGCTTCGTTGGGCGCTTCTCGCTGGCTCAGTAATCTTGCCGTGGTTTGCGGTCGTGGTCGCCAACGCGGGTCGTGAAGGCGGCCGTAAAGCGGCCGTGACTGCCACCTACCAGTCAGGTAGGGAGCTCAAATAGCGGCTGCTTGAGTGTCAGGCGTCGCACGGCAATTTACTTCTCGGTAGCCACTAGATTCAGCCGCCGAGGAGCGTGACATGAGCCGAGTGGTCGTCGTAACTGGTGGAAACCGAGGCATTGGCTTAGCGATTTCACAGGCGTTTGTTGCCCTCGGAGATCAGGTCGCTGTTCTGAGTCGGTCGGGAGAAGCTCCCCAGGGAACCCACGGCTTCGTGTGCGATGTTTCATCGTCAGAGAGCGTGGATGCGGCCTTCGAGGCGGTAGAAGCGGCGCTGGGTCCAGTTGAGGTTGCGGTGGCGAA
This sequence comes from Actinomycetota bacterium, assembly GCA_017853815.1. Lineage (GTDB taxonomy): Bacteria > Actinomycetota > Actinomycetes > S36-B12 > UBA5976 > JAFMIT01. Next base: position 257 of record JAFMIT010000114.1, on the reverse strand, counting down.
CGCTGGTCTTACGCGTGACACGCTGTTGATGCGCATGAGCGACGAGGACATCGATCAAGTTCTGAACACCAATCTTTTCGGAGCTATCCGCGTTGCTCGTCGCGCCTCAAAAGGCATGATGAAGCTTCGCCGAGGCCGGCTCATTTTCATTGGAAGTGTCGTGGGTCTGCTTGGCAATCCCGGGCAAGTTAACTATTCAGCATCCAAGGCTGGGCTCGTTGGTGTTGCTCGTAGCCTCGCTCGCGAACTCGGAAGTC
>JAFMIT010000113.1 GCA_017853815.1 Actinomycetota bacterium | reverse complement strand
GCCTGGAAGATTGAAAAGCGTCTCAGTGATGATGGCGCCACCCATGAGACCTGCAAAATCGAGGCCAGCCGAGGTTACAAGTGGAGCGAGAACCGCGCGCATCGTGTGCTTCAACAATACGGTCCGCTCTTTCAGCCCTTTAGCGCGAGCCGTGCGAATGTAATCCTCTCCGAGGGTTTCGAGCACCGATGCGCGAGTGAATCGCGTGTAGAAAGCAGCATAAGAAATCGCCAACGTAATCCAGGCGAGAATGAAGTAAAAGAAGTATGCCTTGGGATCTTCAGTGAGGGGTATGTAGCCTTCAAGACTCGGCGGGATGAGCTCCCACTTAATAGACACCCAAACAATCAACGCGATACCGGTGACGAATGTCGGCAAGGAAGTGCCAAGCAAAACAAAGATTGAACTGACAGTGTCCGGGGCCTTACCGCGGAATTTGGCAGCGATGATGCCGAGGCCAATGCCAACAGTCAGCCAGATAATCATCGCTCCAAGAGCAAGTTGCAAAGTAATGGGAAGTGCGTCAGTGATCATTTCTGTCACGCACTGATTTTCATTAAAGGAGTAGCCGAAAGCTGGTGCTGGGCAGGAAAACGCGGCTTGGCCGACGCCATAGCTGCGGCCTACAAAAATTCCCGACAAGAAGAGCCAGTACTGCTCCCACAAGGGCTTGTCGAGGCCGAGCTGGATGCGATTTGATTCAATGACTTTGGGATTGCACTTCTGACCGCACGTCAATGCCGCTGGGTCGAAGGGGAGGATCGAAAAGATCAAATACACCACCGCCGAAACGACCAAAATCGTCACAATCGCGTAGGCAAGTCGCTGTGCGATATAGCGCAGCATTTCACCCTCCCATTCACATCGTCTTTGACTGAAATTTAGTTGCGTGGTGCGGTGGTGGAGCATAGCCGCCCCGAAACACGCAGAGTGCGGGGACTCTGACGAGTCCCCGCACCGCGTAGTGCTAGTTCAGCAAGGTTTACTTTACGTAGAGCTTGCCGAATGCGAGGTTGCCCTGTGGCACCCAGAAGAAGGCGCCGCCAACCTTGGAGCCCCAGACGAACTGAGCCTTACCAAAGCGGGTTGGCATAATCCAGAAGTTCTGCATTGCCAACTTGTCCAGAGCCTTCCAGAGAGCCGCCTGCTTGACACGGTTGGTCTCAAGCATGGCTGCATTGACCTTAGCCTCGAACGCTGCGTATGCAGGATCAGCACTGTTCTGGCTCAAGTTGAAGCCACCGGCAGTGGTGAAGAGTTCAGGGATAACGGTCGATGCGTTCGCCCAGTCAGCACCCCAACCTGCAACCGACATGTCGCTCTGCAGATCTGGGTTCATAACGGTTGAGTAGTAGCCCTTGGAAATGATGTTCACATTGAACTTGATGCCTGCGCGTGCGAAGGCAGCGGTGTTAATGGGAACGGTGTCCGTGAGCGTTGCAGATGCAGAAACATCCAAAGTGAAGCCCTCAGTGGTGACCTTTGCTGCTTCAGCCTTGCATGCTGCAGAACCGGCCTTCGCCTGCTCAAGGTATGCCTTTGCCTTGTCAACGTTTCCGGTTGGACGGAAGTCAGTTGAGCCTGGGCCGACAACCTTGGTTGGGGCGTAGTCGAGACCGAGCAATGGCGAGATTGCACCAGTTGCGTAGCTACCAGCGAACTCCGTGCCACCTGCATAATCAATCAAGGCCTTGGCGTTGTAGGCGTGGTAGATCGCTGCGCGAACTGCCTTGCAAGACAACTTCTTGACGTTGAATGCCCAGTAGCGGGTGTAAGGGTCGTTGGTGTTGATGCGCTGGTTCTTGAACTTGTCTGATGCGAAGAACAAATCCTTGTTCGTTGGCAGCGGACCACCGAAGTTGATGGCGTTCGGGAAGGTGTCGTTCAGCATGTACTGATCGATGACTTCTTCGTCGAGACCAAACTTGATGATCACTTCAGCTGGGTATGGCGTACGAACTGGGTCCGAAGACTTCTTCCAGTTCTTGTTGCGGACCAAGCGAAGCTGGTTTGCGCTGTTTTCAACAATCTTGTAAGGACCAGTTGACTGTGGCTTGGTGTCGTAACCTTCGCCGGTGTCCTTGCTCTTCTGAACTGGTGAAATAACACCGTAGGTTGCAAGGTAGTTGAAGTCAGCAACTGACTTGTTCAAATTGAAGGTGATGGTGCGGTTCTTGTTCGTGCACTTCACTGCAGCATCAAAAGCAGCTTGAGCGGCTGGAGTGTTGGTTTCGTAAGGACCTTTGTAGCCAGCATCCGTCACACCATTGAGCCAGGCGTTCAGGTACTGAGGACCGCCGGTGATGGTTTCGGTAGCGAATACGCGTGAGACGCCGTACTTAACGTCTGCACAGGTGATTGCCTTACCGTCATCGAAGGTTGAACCTGGACGAAGGGTGAATGTCCACGTCTTTGCCTTGTTGCTTGGGATACCCGTGTTGGTAGCCAAGTCAGGGACGAGACCAGCGCCTGCCTTGCCTGGCACAGGGTTGTAAGCAACCAAAGTGCGGGTCATGAAAGAGTTCATGAAAGCAAGGTCGCGACCTGTGTAAATACGGGATGGGTCGAGGTGGTCGAGGCTTGGGTCGTGCAAGAGGAAGTACAGCTTGCCGCCGACTTTCGGGGTTGCAGCGTCAGCGGTACCGCTAACGAGCAATGAGGATGTCAATGCGAGAACACCTGCAGCCACCGCCACAAGTGAACGCTTCGCAGTGATTCTGCTCATTCAGTTCTCCTTTGATCTGATTAGGGCGATTGCCCCTTGACGGCGGAGTGTTCCACTTTTAGACGGGGAAGGGAAGGTTTTTCCCAAAACCCACCGACTAAAGGTTGATTTCCAGCGACGAGGGAACTCTATTTTTAGCGATCCGTCCGCGGATCCAGGGCGTCACGTAAAGCGTCGCCGACGAGGTTGAATGCGAGCACCACCAGAACGAGCGAACCCGCTGTAATCAGGAAGAATTGAGGGTAAGCCGTGACGAAGCGCTGTGAGGCCTCCAAGAGAATGCCCCAGGTGGAAGCTGGAGGCTGGATACCCAGGCCCAGGAAAGAGAAAACAGCCTCCGCGCTCAAATACCCTGGCAGTGACAGCGAAACCACCACAATCACCGGAGCCCAAAGATTGGGCATGATTTCCTTGAAGATGATGCGTCCGCGACTCGCACCCATGGACTGGGCGGCCGTGATGAAGTCGCGCTCTCGAATGCTGAGCACCTGAGAACGGATAAGTCGGGCAAAACCGGTCCAGCCGAAGAACGAGAAGAAAATCACGAGGAAGACCACACGGGCGGCGTTCCCGGAGAAAAGGCCAGCGGATTCAATGCGGTCGACCACAGGGTCTGCGAGTGAGACGAGCATGAAAAAGGCTGGGAATGCCATCATGAAGTCCGTAACGCGGCCGAGCACACCATCAACTCGACCGCGAAAGTAGCCACCAACAATGCCGAGAACCAGACCGACGAACAAGGTCAATCCAGTCGAGAGGAAGGCAACCGTGAAGGAAATGCGCGATCCGTATAGCAACTGGGCGAAAAGATCGCGACCAGTTCCGGGGGTGAGGCCCAGCGGGTGATCCCAACCAATTCCACCCCAATTTAGCTTCGGTACGCCAATTCGATTGAGTACCTTCAGATTCAACTCATCAGGGTCTAGCCCCCACAGCCCAGCGATTACCGGCGCAAAAATCGACATTAACAAAATGGTCGCGCTGACAATTGCAGCAGCCATTCCCACCTTGTTGCGACGGAATCGGGCCCAGGCAATCTGGCGAGGGCTGCGGCCGAGAATTTCCTTGACGTCGAAGTTTTCTTCGGCCTCGGAGACGACGGCAACGGTGGCATCGTTGGATTGAGTCATAACTCGCGAGAATAGCAGTTAGCGCACCCGCGCGGATAGCAGGAAGGGCGCAGAGTTCTCGTCTGGTCTATTCTTGGCCTCTCAAGACAACCGGAGGTTTTCATGTCCAATCCAGTTCGCGCCCTCGTGGGTGCTGCATTCCTCGCACTCAGCCTGAGCGCTTGCGGTGGCGGTGGCGGTAACGAAGCAGCGCCGAGCGAATCGGCTCTCGTCGAAACACAGACGCAGGAAGCAGAAGTTAAGACTGGCTTTGATGCACCTGTTACCACGGCGGATGGTTTGACCTTCACCTTGTCTGCTCCCGCATCCTTCACACCTGGTGATTTCGCGACTGGTCTTATTGAAGGGCAGCTGAACACCAGCTTCAACATCAAAGTTGAGAACACTGGAACCGCAGATGCAGACCTCAGCACTGTCATCGTCTCGGCAACCACCGCAGCCGGCATGTGCACTGACATCTTCGACGGTGACAACAATGTCATGGGTGCCCCAATGGACCCTGTCGCAGCTGGTGGCAGTTTCGATTTCGTGTGGGCGCTCTCCTGCCCAGGCGTAGCTGGGGATGAAATCTCCGTTGTTCTCTCTAACCAGGGGGCACCAGTCATCGAAGTGACTGGCAATCTCGCTTAACGAGAACTAGTTCTCTGCACGTTCCTTTGTGGCGCTTGCTCGATCAACAGATTGGGCGAGCGCCACAAACATAATTACGGGCAAGAGCGAACCGACGACCGTCAAAACCAGCCACTGGGACAAAAGGTCGCGGCTAAAGAAAGCAGCGGCAATCGCCGGCCCCGCAACACCTGAAACACTCCACTGCAAACTTCCGATTGCGTTGTACCGCCCTTGTAAATGTGTGGGTGCAAGTTCGTTAATCAATGTTGGTGCGGTCGGCGACCAGATCATCTCGCCTA
>JAFMIT010000018.1 GCA_017853815.1 Actinomycetota bacterium | reverse complement strand
GACGTCGACGACGGTCATCGCTTCAGTGCGATCGATGACGAGTGAGCCGCCTGAAGGCAGCCACACCTTGCGATCGAGAGCTTTAGCAAGCTGTTCGTCGATGCGGTAGTGGTTGAAAAGATCCTTCGCCTCCACCCACTTGCGCAAGCGAGGAGCGAGGTCTGGTGCCACATAGGTGACGTACTGCTCGAGCGTCTCCCAGATGTCATCGCCACTCACGACGAGTTCGTTGAAGTCTTCATTGAAGATGTCACGAACGACGCGAATCGCAAGATCAGGTTCTGCGTACAACAGTGATGGTGCAGATGCCGTCTTGGACTTTGCTTCAATGTCTTGCCACTGAGCCGTCAGACGCGCGACGTCACGGACCAAATCGTCTTCAGCTGCACCTTCTGCTGCAGTGCGAACAATGACACCAGCTTCTTCAGGCAAGGCTGATCGCAAAATCGTCTTCAAACGATTGCGTTCTTTTTCAGGAAGTTTGCGACTGATTCCAGTCATCGAGCCGTCTGGAACGTAGACGAGGAAACGACCTGCCATAGAAATCTGCGCAGTCAGACGCGCACCCTTATGGCCAATGGGATCTTTGGTCACCTGCACTAGGACTGGATCGCCAGGTTTGAACGCCATTTCGATTCGCTTCGATTCGCCTTCGAGGCCAGCGGCATCCCAGTTGACTTCGCCGGCGTACAGAACAGCGTTGCGGCCGCGACCAATATCAACGAACGCAGCTTCCATGCTTGGCAAAACGTTTTGGATGCGACCGAGATAAACGTTGCCCATCATGGTCGAACCGCTTTGGCGGTTGACGTAGTGCTCAACGAGGACATCGTCCTCGAGGACTGCAATCTGGACGCGATCGTGAACCTGTCGGACCACCATGACGCGATGAACATTCTCGCGACGTGCGAGGAACTCGGCTTCACTAAGGATTGGCGCACGTCGACGACCGGCCTCACGACCTTCTCGGCGGCGCTGCTTCTTTGCTTCTAGGCGGGTCGAACCACGGACGGCACTCGACTCATCACCGTGTTCTGATCCACCAGGCTTGCGACGGTTGCGACGTCGGCGCGACGAGGCTGAACCATCGGTTGCTGAATCGTCAGCCGAGCTCTCTTCGGAGTCGCCCTCGTCGGAGTCATCACCGTCAGACTCGTTTGATTCTTGGCCATCGACGCCTGGCTGCGAGCCTGGCTTGCGGCGGCGACGTCCACCACGGCGACGGCGACGACGGGAGTTGCCAGAAGAGTCGCCGTCATCACCTTCGCTGGAATCGTCATGAGCCTCTGGAGCGGCATCTGAGGTTGCCTCTTGCGCCTCATCGGTCTTTGGCTTGCGGTTTCGATTGCGTTGATTCCCCGCAGGACGGGCAGGCTTGTCGGAATCTGGCGCTTGGAACACCGCTGAGAGTGCCGCATTCGGCGCTTCCGCAGACGAACCTGCCTGATCAACATTTGCCTCGACTTTGGCCTTGGCACCGCCCCGAGTTTTCTTGAGCGGCTTTTTGGCTGGTTTTTGAGCATCAGCTGCGGCAGGAGCGACGGCTTCGGCGGCGGCTGGCGCAGGCGACTTGGCAGGAGCCTTGGCAGCCTTCTTGACTGGCTTCTTAGCTGCTGGTTTGGTGTTCGGCTGATCTGCAGCCACTCCCTCAGCGGGTGGTCCCGCTGGGCGGGATGCCGCACGACGTGGTCGCTTGGCAGCTGATTCTGATGCGGCTGGACTGTTGGTGTTTTCTGGAGTCTGATCGGTCATAGAAAACCGACTTCCTTTCAACGCGACTGAGTCGCGCGTATGTCAACCTCACCTGAGTGAGGCGAGTCCCGAGGGACTTCAAAGCTTCTGGGTCTACCCGAGGTGCAAAGCCGAGGCTTCGCGACTACTCGTGGTCGACGGTGTGGCGGTCGGGACCTAGTGGGTCTGATACCGCATTTCCGGACTCTGCCAGCGGACCCTGGGCGATTCGAGTAATGCGGGGTGCAACCTCGAACACCAGATCAGCAACATGGCTGAGACCAGAAAGCACATCATCTGGCCGAACGGCGGGTGTTAAATGCCGAACAACTACCCGAAGTATGACACAGACAAGGCCAGATTCCGTGGTCTGCGTGCCTTCAACGCTCAAATGGAGCACCGCGCCGCGGGTGTCGAACGTGCGCAGGCCGTTCTTGGTCATTCGGCTCACCTGAATGTCGTCGGCGGCGAGGAACAGGCTCACACCTTGTTCAACTTCGTCCGCGTTCGCCCCAGGCAGGGCGATTTCCCAAATCGAGGCCTCGAGGCGTTCGACAAAGTCAGGGGTGCGCGCTACGACGGCATCGACCATGTCGAGACCACGGGGCATGGACTGTTGGAGCGCTGCAAGGAGCTTTGCGGGATCGACAGGCGATGCCAGACCAATCTCGACGTATTCCGCTTCACTCGCGGTGCCGGTTGGCGCTGCGTTGGCATACGAAATTTTGGGATGTGGATTGAAGCCGGCGCTGTACGCCATCGGCACACCGATGCGCCGAACAGCGCGTTCAAACGCGCGCTGAAAGTCGCGATGGCTGCTGAACTTCAATGGACCGCGTTTGGCGTATTGCAATCGAACCCGTTGGACAACAGGAATGATTTCTCGATCCGGCGCCTTACGAGCCATGCGTCACCGAGAGCGACTTCTTCAGCACTGGCATCGGCAACACAGTCCCCTGCGTCGGTCCAATCTGAATCGACGTGCTCATTTGGTCGCACACGCCACAGTCAAAACATGGTGTCCAACGGCAATCTTCAACCGACTCTTCGTTCAGCGAGTCTTGCCAGTCTTCCCACAGCCATTCTTTATCAAGACCACTGTCGAGGTGATCCCACGGCAGCACTTCGTCATGCTGACGTTCGCGTGTCGTGAACCAGGCAACGTCGACGGCAGTGTCGGCGAGCGCTGCATCCGCAGCTTCCATCCAGTTTGTAAAACTGAAGTGCTCCTGCCAACCGTCGAAACGGGCACCGTTACGCCACACCGTCTCGATCACTTTGCCAACGCGGCGGTCCCCGCGCGATAGAAGGCCTTCAACAATTCCTGGCTTTCCGTCGTGGTAGCGGTAACCGATAGCTTTGCCGTAATTGCGATCCTGACGAATCTCGTCTCGCAACAAGTGCAATCGATGGTCAGTAGTTTCGTGATCGAGTTGCGCAGCCCATTGGAAAGGAGTGTGCGGTTTCGGAACGAAGCCACCAATCGAAACCGTGCAACGAATGTCTCGGCTACCCGTGACTTCGCGACCGGCCCGAATCACTTCTTTGGCGAGCTTCGCAATTTGCAGAACATCCTCGTCTGTCTCGGTTGGAAGGCCACACATGAAGTACAACTTCACCTGCCGCCACCCTGCCGAATATGCCGCGGTTACCGTGCGAATCAAGTCTTCTTCCGTCACCATTTTGTTGATGACGGCACGAATTCGTTCGCTGCCGCCTTCTGGCGCAAACGTCAATCCACTGCGACGACCGTTGCGAGTCAACTCGTTGGCGAGATCGATATTGAAAGCATCTACTCGAGTACTTGGAAGCGACAGAGATGTATGGGTGCCTTCATAAATGTCGGCGAGATCTTTTGCGATGCCTTGGATTTCGGAGTGATCGGCGCTCGAGAGTGAGAGCAACCCAACTTCTTCGAAGCCCGTTACCTCCACCGCGTTCTGCACCATTTTGCCGACAGTCTCGATACTGCGTTCGCGCACTGGTCGTGTGATCATGCCCGCTTGGCAGAAGCGACAGCCGCGCGTACAACCGCGGAAGATTTCGACCGAAGCCCGTTCGTGCACAGTCTCAGCCATCGGCACAAGCGGAGCTTTGGGGTACGGCCAGTTGTCGAGATCCATCACCGTGTGCTTCGACACTCGCCATGGTGCTTCAGGATGGCTCGGTGTCACGCGTCGGATGCGACCATCTTCAAGATATTCCACTTCGTAAAACCGTGGAATGTAGAAGCCGCCAGTGCGCGCGAGGCGAATCAAGAACTCATCGCGTCCGCCAGGCCGACCTTCAGATTTCCACTGCACAAGGATTTCGGTCAGTGCAATCACTGCTTCTTCGCCGTCACCGAGAATGGCAATGTCAATGAAATCGGCGATCGGCTCAGGATTGAACGCGGCATGGCCGCCGGCCACGATAAAAGGATGGTCGAGAGTTCGATCGGCTGCGTGCAGTGGGATGCCCGCAAGGTCAATCGCAGTCAACATGTTGGTGTACCCGAGTTCCGTCGCAAAACTCAAACCGAACACATCGAATGCGCCTACGGGACGATGCGCATCGACTGTGAACTGTGGCACGCCATCGCGACGCATCAACTTCTCAAGATCTGTCCACACTGAATACGTGCGCTCGCACAAGGTGTCTTCTCGCTCGTTGAGCACTTCATAAAGAATTGCAACACCCTGATTAGGAAGGCCAACTTCATAAGCATCTGGATACATCAGCACCCAGTGGGCTGACACGGAATCCCAGTCCTTCACCACCGAGTTGAGTTCCCCGCCAACGTACTGAACCGGTTTTTGGACATGCGGCAAGAGCGATTCAAGCTGGTCGAACACAGATGAGACAGGCACGGTAGATGCTCCAGTTAGTCCGATTGTTTGATCTTGATGTTTTGAAGAAGTCCAACAGCCATCCAGATGGCGAAGATGCTAGAGCCACCATAACTAATGAACGGCAACGGAACACCGGTGATGGGCATAATGCCCAGATTCATACCGATATTCTCAAAAGCTTGGAAGGCAATCCATGCGGCCACACCTGAGGCAGCGATCTTGCCGAAACGATCGCTCGTCTCGCCAGCAATCTTGAATGCTCGCCACGCCACGATCAGCAGCAAGATGATGATGGTCGCGCCACCAATAAATCCGAGCTCTTCACCTACAGCGGAATAAATAAAGTCTGTCTGCTGCTCTGGCACCCAGCGGCCGTTGGTCTGTGGACCATTGAAGAGTCCCGTTCCCGTCAGGCCGCCGCTGCCGATAGCGAGTCGAACCTGCAAGATGTTGTAGCCAGCATCGAGGGGATCGATATTGGGATTCAAGAAAACGAGCAATCGATTCAGCTGGTACTCGCCCAAGAGTCCAAACTGCACCATCGCCCAGCCGGCCACGACCACTCCCCCACCGAGGCCGAGCAACCAACGAGATGCAACGCCAGAGACCGACAGAACTGCAAGAGTGACAGCACCAATCACCAAGACGGTTCCCAAGTCAGGTTGCAGCATGATCAGCGCTACCGGAAGCGCGGCGACGCCAAGCGAGAAAATGACTTCACGATTACCTGGGATGCCGTCTCGATGCGGAGTCTCCGCAAGCACAATCGCCATGCCAATAACAATCGCAAGTTTTGCGAACTCTGATGGCTGCAGCGTGAAGCCACCTGGCAGCTGGAACCACGCTCGCACGCCGTTGACGTCCTTGCCAAGCGGCGTAATGACCAGGAGCAACGAAATGGCGCTGAAAACCCAAAGTACAGGTGCATAGGCACGCAAAATCGAGTAGCGGGTCCGAGCGACGAAGATGCCGAGGAGAAGACCAATGATGAGGACAGCAACATGGCGCTTGAGGTAAGCCTCGGGGTCAACCCCCTGGGACATCAAACGTGGTCTGGTCGCGGCCCAAATCACCAAAGTGCCGACAAATGACAAAGCGAGTGCGGCGGCAGTGAGAACCCAGTCTTGGCGACGCCACCAGGATTCATTGCGCGAGGTTGAAAATATGTTCGACATAGCTAGTTCAACCCGTACAAATTCTTGATGACCTGGTCAATGCGCTTTGTTTCGTCGATCGCTTCGACGGAACCATCCGATTTAACTTTTGGCAACTTGATAGCTGGACGCGAGTTACGAATGACTGCCTGCTTTGGCTTGAGCTTCTCGCCTTTAATGCCGTACAGCGCTTCATAAATCTTTCGGACGCCAGGACCTGACGTCAGAGCACCTGTACCACCTTGCTCCACCATCATCACCACGGCGTAGCGTGGATTATCAGCTGGTGCAAAAGAAGCGAACCAGGACGTTGGATCTTTGTCGCCGTTTTCGCCGGAACCAGTTTTTGCAGCCACTTCCAAACGTCCCTGTGGCCAATTGGCAAACGGTGTTTTCCCTGTGCCATCGGTGATCACACCGCGCAGCGACGTCAAGAGGTATTCGCGCAAAGATGGGGAGATATAGACCTTGCCTTTGAGCTTAGGTTTGGTCGCCTTCACCGTCTTGCCATCGGGGCTCACGATGGCCTTCACCACACGCGGCTGGTACAGCTTTCCGCCATTCGCAATGGCCGAGTACAGCACCGCCATTTGTAGTGGGGTCACTGACGTATCACCTTGGCCGATGGAGAGGTTTGCGGCGTCACCACCACGCCACTTTCCACCATCAGTGCAGTTCTCTTGGGCAAGCAACTTCAAATACGCCGCACGTGCAGGATCTGTCTTTGCAACACTGGGGTATCCCTCTTTTGCGCGGAAGCACCACACGTCTTTGTACTGCTCGTACTGGGACGTCTTGAAGGCGCGGCCACCGACCCGACCTGAAGCCTCTGATGGAAGATCGATTCCCGTCTTCTTGCCGAGGCCAAATTTCAAAGCCATCTTTTCGATGAAGTCTTGCGGTTTCGTGGGATCGTTACCGCCGTCGCGCAGCCACATGTCATAACCGAGTTTGTAGAAAACCGTGTTGCACGAAACTTCAATCGCGCGACGAACAGAGATGTTTCCGTACGCCCTCGATTCGTGATTGGTCATCTTACGATTACCAATGTCGATGGAACTTGGACATGGATACAACGTGCTACCCATGGGAATCTTGGCGCGATACGCGGCTGCAGTCGTGACGACTTTGAAAGTCGATGCCGGCGCAAAAAGACCCTGAATCGCTCGCGAGACTAATGGCGAGTTGGCCGCATCATCTGTCAGTCGCTTGTACTCAGCCGCAGTGACGCCATCAAGCCAGATTCGTGGGTCATACGTTGGATATGACGCCATAGCCACCACTTGACCATTCGTAACATCCATCACGACTGCGGCACCGGACGTGCCAGCAAATCCCTGATTACGGGCACGATTAATGGCCTTTTTGAGTTCCACCTCTGTGACTTTTTGGACCGCAGCGTCGATGCCAAGCACGAGGTAAGAACCTGAGGTCGGTGCTGTTTCACTGACTTTTCCGATGATTGCCATAGTGCGATCAATCGCGTAAGTCGTCACACCTGGGTTGCCACGAAGTTGCGCATCGTAGAACCGCTCCAGCCCGCTACGTCCCACCAAGTCAGTGCTCTGCAGCTCGTCATCAGTTCCCGCACGCTCTGCTAACTCTTTGTCACTGACAGGTCCGATGTATCCAAGAACGTGCGCAAGGTTGACATCGAGCGGTTCTGGGAAGACCCGAACGGTTTGCATAGATGCAATAACGCCAGGAAATTCGTGTTGGCGTTCTTTAATGCGTACAGCGACGTCAAGTGCAAGGTCTTTGGCCACCGGAATCGGTTGAAAACGCGAACCATTCCAACACAGCGGCGGCTTGGCAGCGCCTTTCTCGCCACAGACAGAAAGTTTGGCCGTCAACTCATCTACTGGAATGCCGATGAGCGGTGCAAGCTTTTTGATGACGGTCTTGCCGCGGTCACCTAACGCCTCAATGTCTGTGAGTGAAACCGAGACCACCATTGCGCGACGATTTCCGATCAACGTGCGACCTGCTTGGTCTAACACCACGCCTCTCGTCGCAGGAATCACGACCGAGCGGAACCTCGCATCGGCAGCCTGGTTCTTGAACTCTTCGCCATTGACAATTTGCATGACGAACAGTCGACCAAGCAGAGCTACGAAGAGCGAGAAAACAAGTACCCGCAGAATGACAAGTCGGCTATACGAGTGATCCACGAAACTCACCGAACAATCGTGGTAGTGACTCGCGGAGTGATGAACCTATCGAGCCATTGCACCATTGGGAGAACAGGAACAGCTAACAGCGCGCCGTACACGGCGGCGGTGATGATGTTGCCAAACAAGTTGTCGGTCAGATTCTGCGCCACACCTGTCGACACTGCGATAAACAGGCGCAACAGAATGGCAAGCGAGCCAATGCCCGCAGCGGCTGCCAACGGAAGAATCGCCGATCCCTCAATGTAGGACTTCAGACCAGCTGTCAGGAAGGCAAGAATCGCAAACGCACCCGCCGAAACGCCCATGGGCGTCGTGGAAGGTGGGATGAGGTCCATCAATAGGCCAGCAAAGAAGCCGACAACAGCGGCGTTGACAGGACTGCGGCGAAGCGACAAGGACATCACCCAGATCAGAGTGAGTGGCGGAACAGCTCCAGGTAAACCAATCAACGTCAACCACGTGGATTCAACAACTGCAGAAATCACAAGGCCTAAGCCAACGAGTGCGAAACGGAAGTTTTTCATTTCTTCTTCCCCGTTTGCGTGGCGGTGACGGGAGCAGCAGCTGGCGTTGTCGTGACCGCAAAAGCACCATCGCCCGGCGCCACTGTCACGGTGACCGTCACAGTGGGTGTCGGAACTGGCTCAGGAAGCAGAGAATCCCGTGGATCCGTGCGCGGTTTGTTGACGATTACCCCAACCAAATCAAGCGCTGTGATGTCCGCAAACGGATCCACGAACGCGAGCTGTGAATTCGTGCCTTGGGCGGCGCGAACTTTGGTGACAGTGCCCAAAGGCACACCGGGAATGAAGATGCCGTCTTTCACGCCGTAAGAAACGAGCCTGTCTCCTACTTTTACTTTTGCGGTTGCATCGAGAAATTCAAGCTGCAACTGATGTGGCCTGCCGGTGCCAGTCAAGAAACCGACCTGACCCGTGCCCGCGACTCGAGCCCCGACAGTCGATGTGGCATCGACAATAAGAACGACAGTGGCGGAGTGTTCTGACACTGACAGCACTCGCCCGACCATGCCAGGGCCCGCAATCACAGTCATGTTTTCTTTAATGCCGTCGGCACTACCAACGTCAATCAATGCAGTCGAGCCAAATCCAGACGCAGAGCCGATCGACATCACGCGTGCAGGGACAATGCGGAAATTGCCGAGGCCGGCAATATTCAGCAGGCTATCGAGTTCTTTCGCACGCCGACGCGCATCTGCTGAACCATTCATCTGCCGACGAAGGGCATCGTTTTCGGCCTTGAGAGCTTCGATGCGTTCGTCTTTTGAGCCAACCTCTGACCAGTCCCCAAAGAACGACACGGCTGGGGATGAAATATTGAAAGCAAGATTTTGCATCGGCGAAAGAATGGTTGTGGCCGCGCCGCGGATGCCTGCAAGAGGGCTGGTAGTGCGGCCATCAATTAACGCCAACAGAAATGACACGACGATGAGCCCGCCCAAAATGAGGCGGGGGTCGAAGTCTCCTGGGACGCGGCGGCGGGCCATAGGACTCGGTTCTTAAGCGCGATTCTTCTGAACAAACACCCGGCGCAAGGTTTCAAAGTCTTCGATGCAACGACCAGAACCGATCGCAACGCAGTTAAGTGGGTCGTCCGCGACTGTCACGGGCATTCCAGTTTCGCTGCGAAGGCGTTCATCAAGACCCGAAAGCAGGGCTCCACCGCCAGTGAGAACAATGCCGCGATCCATGATGTCGCTCGAAAGTTCAGGTGGCGTCTGATCGAGAGTCACCTTGACGGTGTCGACGATTTCGGCGACTGGTTCTTCGATGGCCTTGCGGATTTCTTCGGGGGTCACGGTGATGCTACGCGGAAGACCCGTGATGAGGTCGCGGCCGCGGATTTCTGCCTTGACCAAATCTGCTGTGGGGTACGCCGAGCCCACTTCGACTTTGATGCGTTCGGCCATGCGCTCGCCAATCAGCATCGAATATTCCTTCTTGACCCAGTTGATGATGGCGTCATCTAGCTTGTCGCCACCGACTTTGACTGAGCGTTTGGTGACGAGACCACCCAAAGAGATGACGCCGATTTCGGTCGTGCCACCGCCGATGTCGCACACCATGCTTCCCTGTGGCTCACCGACAGGCAGACCTGCGCCAATTGCGGCCGCCATCGGCTCTTCAATTTGGAAAACTTCACGGGCACCGGCGTCGCGCGCGGCTTCTTCGATAGCGCGTCGGTCGACGTTGGTGGCGAGGCTTGGAACACAGATCAAAACTCGAGGCTTCGAAAACATACGGCTCTTGTTGTGCACCTGGCGGATGAAGTAACGAATCATCTCCGAGGAGACTTCGTAGTCCGAGATGACGCCGTCTTTGAGTGGGCGAATTGCCACGATATTTCCGGGGGTGCGGCCGAGCATTTGCTTTGCTTCAGAACCGACGGCCAAAACTTTGTTGGTATCCCGGTCAATGGCAACCACCGATGGCTCGTTCAGCACAATGCCGCGACCGCGCACGTAGACGAGGGTATTTGCGGTACCGAGGTCAATGGCCATGTCGCGACCAAGGAACGAAGTGTTAACCATTCAAACGAGCCTTCCGGGAAGTGTGGCTGCGGCAGGTTATGCCTAGAGCCAAGGGGTAATCGTAAGGCGGAAAGCCCGATAAACCGAACTCGCTTCGTGCGGGCACGGTTAGGGCAGAAGGAGGCTCCTGAGGGACGGCTAGCCGAGATTTGGGAAGAAATGGGCGATTTCTCGCGCGGCAGACTCCTCTGAATCCGAGCCATGCGTGAGGTTGAGGCGATTTGAGCTCGCCAAATCGGCGCGAATGGTCCCAGGCGCGGCCGCGAAAGGATTCGTGGCCCCCTGCATCGCACGCCACGCTGAAATGGCCTCTGGCCCCTCGATCACTGCCGCCACAAGCGGCCCCGAGATGATGAAATCGACAAGCGGCGCGAAGAAATCCTTGCCGTGGTGTTCCGCGTAGTGCTGCTCGGCGAACTCTCGCGTGAGTGTGCGCATTTCGAGGGCAACAAGGCGGTAGCCGCGGCGCTCAATGCGACCGACAATTTCGCCCACCAAGCCGCGTTCGACGCCGTCTGGCTTAATCAGTACCAATGTTCGCTGCGACATGCTGCACCTCTCCGTGAACGCTTGAAAGTCTACTCGGACTGCTCTGGCGCAGCCGCGGCTCGATCGGCGTCAATGCGGTCGCCAATTCTGAGGGCGTACCACCACAACGCCACGAACAGTGCTGTCAGCAGTAGCAGGGAAGGCACGCCGATAGACGCGTACAGCGCAAATGCCTGGACCGCCCAACCGATGTATCGACCTCCGGGTCTGCGAAACACACCCGGTACCAGCAGCAGCGCAACCGTCGCCACGACAACTGCAGTAACGCTCCCTCCAGTTTGGCCCAGCGATTTCAGCAATGGAATGGCTAGCGCGGTGACGATGGCCTGAATGACGACAACGGCGCTGGCGAGTCTTGTCCACATCATGCTGATCGCTTTCCGAGAAGGGCTCGCGCCTGAGCGACGGTGAATACTGATCCGGTAATAATGATTCCCACCGCAGAGTCTTCAGCCACTGCTTCATCTGCAATTTCGATGGCGCGGGCGATTGCATCCGACAGTCCCGCATGCTTCTCCACACGGTCTGCATCGAAAATCGTCCGCGCAGTTTGAGTCAGCACCTCTGCATCAACTGCACGGGGGCTCGAGGTCTGAGTGATGATGAGGCTGTCGACAATCGGTTCTAGCAGCGACAAAAAGCCTTCAGCATCTTTGTCCGCAAACATACCCACGATTGCAATGAGTGTGTCGAAACCGAACTCTTCAGACAAAGCGGTGACGAGCGCTTTGCCGCCATGGGGATTGTGCGCCGCGTCGACAATCACCGTCGGGCCACGTCGCACCACTTCCAATCGACCGGGTGAAGTCGCGCGACCAAAACCTTCGGCAATGATTTCTGGTTCGACTCGCTTTCCATCGACGCCAGCCCCAAAGAACGCTTCAACAGCTGCCAACGCGAGTGACGCGTTGTCTGCTTGATGTGAACCATGCAAAGGCAGGATGACGTCTTCGTACGTGCCGCCGAGTCCGCGCAAAGTCAGCACTTGGCCACCGATCGCGAGTGAACGTTCAACCACTCCGAAATCAATTCCTTGAACCAACAGCGCTGCGCCAACTTCGTCAGCTTTTGCGCGAATAACTTCCATCGCCCGCGGATCTTGAGTGCCTACCACCACGATGGCGCCAGGCTTGATTATTCCCACCTTTTCAGCAGCGATTAATTCGATCGTGTCACCAAGATATTCTTGATGATCGAGGCCGATGGGCGTAATGACGCACACGGAAGGTTCGACGATATTCGTGGCATCCCATCGTCCGCCGAGTCCAACTTCAATCACCGCAACATCGACAGGCGCTTGCGCGAATGCGCTGAATGCCATCGCCGTCAAAGTTTCGAAGTATGAAAGTTTGCCCTCGCTGAAATGCTCATCAGTCATTTGAATATAGGGGGCGATGTCGTCGTAAGTCTCAATAAAGCCTTCAAGTGAAATCGGCTGTCCGTATAACCGGATCCGTTCGCGCACGTCATGCAGATGCGGGCTCGTTGTTAATCCCGTGTGAAGGTCAGACGCTGAGAGCAACGATTCAATCATCCGCGATGTGCTCGTCTTGCCATTGGTTCCAGCGACGTGGATGACGTCCATCGCGAGATGGCTATCGCCAAGAATGGACATCAGATAATTCATCCGCTCGAGCCCCGGAATGATGACATTCTCAGCTGCCCGAGCATCAAGAGCTGCTAGCACCCGCTCATAATCAAGAATCATCTGTGGGTCGTTCGAGTTCACCATGGTCTTCACCTTACGGGCAGTCATGAGTGAGCTCGTAGAATGCCCCCTTATGGAGCAGCCTTTGTACCCCCTCATGCCTGAGAAGCCGACGCTTGATGGCGTTGAACAGCGGTTTGTTGATCGCTGGCAGGAGCAGGGCGTCTACCGATTCGACCGCAGCCGCGACCGCTCAGGCGTTTTCTCGATTGACACTCCCCCTCCAACCGTCTCGGGATCGCTCCACGTCGGCCATGTGTTCTCCTACACCCATACCGATTGCATCGCTCGCTATCAGCGCATGACCGGCAAGTCCGTCTTTTATCCAATGGGCTGGGACGACAACGGTCTTCCGACTGAGCGTCGAGTGCAGAACTACTTCGGCGTGCGCTGCGACCCATCGCTGCCGTACGACCCAAATTTCGAACCCCCGGCTGAACCTGGCAAAAATCAGATTGCCATTTCGCGTCGCAACTTCGTTGAATTGTGTGAGCGGCTGACAGTCGAAGACGAGAAGGCGTTCGAAGAGTTGTGGCGCCGACTTGGCATTTCTGTGGATTGGGATCACACGTACCAAACCATCGATTCGAATGCGCGCTCTGCGTCACAACGCGCGTTCTTGCGCAATCTCGCCCGTGGTGAGGCTTATCAATCCGAAGCGCCCACTCTCTGGGATGTCACATTCCAAACGGCCGTTGCACAGGCGGAACTTGAGGACCGTGAGCGCGAAGGTGCTTACCACCGCGTTGGGTTCAAGCGCACTGACAATGGCGAACCGATCTTTATTGAAACGACCCGTCCAGAAATGCTGCCCGCCTGTGTGGCACTCGTCGCAAATCCAGACGACCCCCGCTATCAGCCACTGTTCGGCAAGACCGTCAAAACTCCGGTCTTCGGCGTAGAGGTTCCTGTTGTTGCGCATCGACTAGCAGATCCCGAAAAAGGTTCTGGCATCGCGATGATCTGTACCTTCGGCGACGTCACCGACGTCATCTGGTGGCGTGAACTTCAACTCGATACTCGCCCCATCATTGGTTGGGACGGCCGCATTCTGCGCGAAACTCCACACTGGATTACGAGCGAAGCTGGTATTGCTGGCTATGAGGCAATGGCCGGCAACACTGTGCACACGGCGCGTGAACGGCTAGTGGGATTGCTCCAAGACAGCGGCGACATGGTTGGCGAAGCGCGCAAAATCATGCACCCCGTGAAGTTTTTCGAAAAGGGCGACAAGCCGCTTGAAATCGTCACCACTCGTCAGTGGTACATCAAGAACGGCGGCCGCGATCTCGATCTCCGCACTGAACTCGTCGAACGTGGACGGCAGATCAACTGGCACCCAGATCACATGGGTGTTCGGTACAACAACTGGGTCGAAGGTCTTACCGGCGACTGGTTGATTTCGCGTCAGCGCTTCTTCGGTGTACCCATTCCTGTCTGGTACCCGCTCGATGAGGACAGCAATCCCATCTACGACTCCCCAATCGTCCCGAGCGAAGATCAACTGCCTGTTGACCCTGCGGCAGATGCACCGTCTGGGTACACGAACGCCCAGCGTGGAGTTGCTGGCGGCTTTATTGGTGACCCAGACGTTATGGACACCTGGGCGACTTCGTCACTGACTCCGCAGATTGCTGGCGGCTGGGAACGAGACAACGACTTGTGGTCACGAGTGTTCCCGTTCAATGTTCGTCCGCAGGCGCACGAAATTATCCGCACCTGGCTGTTCTCGACCGTTGTGCGCGCACATCTCGAAGAAGGCGTGCTGCCATGGTCTGACGCTTCAATCTCTGGCTGGATCCTCGACCCGGACCGCAAGAAGATGTCAAAGTCGAAGGGCAACGTCGTCACACCGATGGGGCTTCTCGATGAACATGGCTCCGATGCAGTGCGCTACTGGGCGGCCTCTGGTCGACCTGGCACAGACACTGCTTTCGATGTCGGCCAGATGAAGATTGGTCGCCGCTTGGCCATCAAGGTACTCAACGCGAGCAAGTTCGCACTCTCACTCGAAGCCATTACAGAGGGCTCGCCCGCTGACATTACCGAACCACTTGATCGTGCCATGTTGGCGCAATTAGCCGTCGTTGTCGACGAAGCGACCGCTGCCTTCGAAGCCTTCAACTACACCAAAGCTCTCGAGGCTGCAGAACAGTTCTTCTGGCAATTCTGCGACGACTATGTAGAGCTCGTGAAAGACCGCGTTTATGGTGGCTCTGGTGATGCAGCGGCCAAGAGCGGCAAGCTGGCACTTGGCATTGCTACGGAGACCTATCTCAAGTTGTTCGCACCGTTCTTGCCATTCGTCACCGACGAAGTCTGGTCATGGTGGCAGACCGGCTCAGTTCACGCATCAACCTGGCCGGTTTCGGCTGATATCCGCGCATTTGCGGCCGATGCAGACCCAAGCGTCATTGGACATGTCAGCAATGTGTTGTCGCAACTTCGCAAGGTGAAAAGTGACGCCCAGGTTTCGATGCGTACTGAAATGTCGAGCGCAACTATCACAGCACCGAGTGCAGTCATCGCGGCTGCGAAGACGGTCGAGAAGGATCTGCTCACTGCAGCACGTGTTCACGCGGCCAACTGGGTTGAGGGAACTGAACTCAGCGCCACCGGCGAACTGATTATCGAAGCAAAATAGCCCCCAACCTCGTGGTACGAGTTCAAAACACTCGTGGTACGAGTCCACGCCAAGAACGTGAGGCATGAGCGGCAATGCTGATTGCAATTGAGGATCCTCGCACAGAGGACGTGCAGGCATTGCTGCAGAAACATCTCGACTTCTGCCACTCGGTCACGCCTGCAGAGGGTGTCTTCGCTTTAGATGTTGAAAAGTTGCGAATACCTGGGACCACGCTGTTTGGGATCAGGGATGCTGGCATGTTGCTCGGCGTTTGCGCACTTAAGCTCATTGATCAAACTCACGCCGAGCTCAAGTCGATGCACACCGCAGCATCGTCGCGTCAGAGCGGGGTAGGCAGCCGCCTTCTGAAGCATGTGCTGACCTACGCCGCCGCTGGCGGCATAACGCGAGTCAGTCTTGAGACGGGCGCATTCGATGCCTTCATACCAGCGCGAAATCTCTATTCGAAGTTTGGATTCGTTGAGACCGGACGCTTCGGTGACTATCTGGACACTCCGACGAGCACGTTCATGACGCGTGAGCTGGCGGGTTGAACTCGTACCGCCAGTGTTCTGTACTCGTACCACGAGTGTTTTGAACTCGTACCACTAGGCAGATTTGTCTTTGCGTTCTTTCTTGGCGCTGCGGGTGACAAGAAGCGGCATTTCGCCACTCTGAACCGTGGCTGCTGTGATGACGACCTTTTCGACGTCTTCGCGACCAGGGATGTCGTACATCGCTGGGAGGAGAACATCTTCCAAGATGGCGCGTAGACCGCGAGCACCAGTGCCCCGTTCCATGGCGAGTGCCGCAATCGCGACGAGCGCGTCTTCTTCGAATACAAGCTGAACGTCATCGAGTTCGAAGAGGCGTTCGTATTGACGTGCCAATGCGTTGCGTGGCTGAGTGAGCACACGAATCAGCGCTTCTTCGTCGAGAGCACTCACCGACGCAACAATCGGCAGACGGCCGATGAACTCTGGGATCATGCCGAACTTCACGAGATCTTCTGGCATAACCTGCGAGAAGATATCGCCAGTCGCCTCAGACTCTTCTGCGCGATCCATGTCGGCAGTGAAGCCAAGTGACTTCTTGCCGACGCGAGCTTCGATCACCTTGTCGAGACCAGCGAAAGCACCACCGACGATAAACAAGACGTTGCTTGTATCAATCTGAATGAACTCTTGGTGAGGGTGCTTGCGGCCGCCCTGTGGTGGAACAGAGGCCGTCGTGCCTTCAAGAATCTTCAACAGCGCCTGCTGCACGCCTTCACCCGATACGTCGCGGGTGATCGACGGGTTTTCAGACTTGCGCGAAATCTTGTCGATCTCATCGATGTAGATGATGCCCTGTTCAGCCTTCTTCACATCAAAGTCTGCGGCCTGAATGAGCTTGAGAAGAATGTTCTCAACATCTTCACCGACGTAGCCCGCTTCTGTAAGCGCCGTGGCATCGGCCATCGCGAACGGCACATCGAGGCGCCGAGCAAGTGTCTGAGCAAGCAGAGTCTTGCCAGAACCAGTTGGGCCGAGAAGCAAGATGTTGGACTTAGCGAGTTCGACACCAGAGTCTTTCGAATTGCCGGCTGCGCGAACTCGCTTGTAGTGGTTGTACACAGCAACGGACAGAGACCGCTTCGCAGGATCCTGACCGATGACGTACTGGTCTAGGAAGTCAAAGATTTCACGCGGGCGAGGAAGCTCGCCGAGGGTGTCGGCAACAATGTCCTGGAGCTCATCGTCGATGATCTCATTGCACAGGTCGATGCACTCGTCGCAGATGTAGACACCTGGACCAGCGATGAGCTTCTTGACCTGCTTCTGGCTCTTTCCACAGAAAGAGCACTTGAGCATGTCGCTTGTTTCTCCCACACGTGCCATGAGGCGAAACTTAACGAGTTCATATGACAAAGGTGCGGAAAATCCGCACCTTTGTCTGTTTGTTCGCTACGAGCGAACGGAGTCTTCTTTCTTGCGAACTGTGGCTTACAGCGCCTTACGTGACTGAATCACGTCGTCCACGATGCCGTATTCCTTCGCCATCTCAGCGGTGAGAATCTTGTCGCGTTCGATGTCCTGCTGAATCTGCTCAACCGAGCGACCCGTGTGCTTCGAGAGGATGCCTTCCATCTCGGAGCGCATACGCAAGATTTCGTTTGCCTGAATCTCGATGTCAGATCCCTGGCCACCACCCTCGGTGTATGGCTGGTGAATCAAGATGCGCGCGTGCGGCAGAGCGAAACGCTTGCCCGGTGAACCGGCCGCGAGCAAGATCGAGGCAGCCGAAGCTGCCTGACCGAGGCAAACGGTCGTCACGCTTGGCTTGATGAACTGCATGGTGTCGTAAATCGCGGTCATGGCGGTGTACGAGCCACCAGGCGAGTTGATGTAGATCGAAATCTCGCGATCAGGATCCATCGACTCCAGGCACAGCAACTGCGCCATCACGTCGTCGGCAGATGCGTCATCGATCTGCACGCCAAGGAACACGATGCGCTCTTCAAAAAGCTTGGCGTACGGGTCCATGATGCGCTCACCCTGAGCAGTGCGCTCACGGAACTGAGGCAAGATGTAGCGAGCCTGGGGTGACATCGTGCGGAGAGCGGCCTGAACAACCTGCTCGGTGTAGCTCATGCTCATGACTTCGCCTTTCCGATAACCATGTCGATCAAGCCGTATTCCTGTGCTTCTTCGGCGGTGAACCAGCGGTCGCGGTCTGAATCAGCTTCGATGCGCTCGAGTGGTTGTCCCGAGTGATCTGCAATGAGCTGCGCGAGCTTCTTCTTCAACTGAATCATCTGCTCAGCCTGAATCTTGATGTCCGAAGCCGTACCGCCGATGCCGCCCAATGGCTGGTGCATCATGATGCGAGTGTTCGGAGTCGCAGAACGCTTGCCTGCAGCACCTGCGCACAGCAGGAACTGGCCCATCGATGCTGCAAGACCCATGGCGACAGTGGCGACGTCGTTGGGAACCAACATCATCGCGTCATAAATCGCCATGCCTGCAGAGACGGAGCCGCCGGGAGAGTTGATGTACAGCGTGATGTCCTTGTCGGGATCTTCGGCGCTCAACACCTGCAACTGCTTGACGATGCGGTTTGAGTTGTCGTCACGCACTTCGCCTTCAAGCCAAATGATGCGTTCGCGAAGCAAGCGCTCATCGACCCAGTCAGCAAAGCTCGAAGAGCTGCCGCCGGGGGCGCGCGAGGTGAAGTCGTCCATAAATGCCATCTCCTAAGAAGTAGCGTCGTCTAAAAATGACTTGCTGAGACTAACGATGAGTCCTGTCAGAAACTTCCCGGGATGCCCTTTGTTCGCCACAGGCGAAACCTTTGACCGCTAAAAATCAGTGGCAGGTAACTTAGGACAGCGCAGCCATGTCGGCGTCAAGGTCATCAAGGTTGATGATCACACCGTTGGTGTCGACAATCTGAGCAGCGCGGAGCGCTACTTCGAGAGCCTTGGCGCGACGAACGTCGGCAATCGCCATCTGAACCCCGCCTGACTTGACGAGCGCGTCAGCGAATTCCTGTGGGCTCATGCCGTAGCGAGGCGCCTGCTGGACGAGCCACGCCGACAGTTCCTGCTCAGAAACCGCGATTTCTTCGGTTTCAGCGATCTTGTCGAAAACAAACTGCGCCTTGAGGGACTTGCGCTGGTTGGCCACAAACTCTGCCTTGTGGGCTTCGTCGCCGTGACCGTCCTTAAAGTGCTCTTCTTCTTCAGCGGCGAGAACGCCTTCAGGAAGGGGAATGTCGATTGCGTCGAGCAGAACGTCCTGCACCTTTTCGCGAGCCTGGTAACCCTGCTCAAGGCGCTTGAGGCGTGCCAGACGGGTCTCGAGGTCAGCGGTTAGCTCAGCGACGGTGTCGAATTCCGATGCCATCTGCGCAAAGTCATCGTTGAGTTCTGGCAATTCGCGTTCGCGCACGGCGCGAACAACCACGTTGACATCAATGGCTTGACCCGCATGCTCACCCTGTTCTGGAGTGAAAACAAAAGTGCGGGTCTCGTCCTTGGACGCACCGAGAATTGCTTCGTCAAAGCCTGGCAGCATGCCATCGGTACCAAGCTCGTAGGACAGCGCGCTCGCAGATAGTTCGGCGATGTCGTCGCCATTGAGGTTGCCAGAGATATCAATCAACAACACGTCGCCGTTCGCAGCGGCACGATCGACCGGCTTCAAGGTTGCGAAGCGAGTCCGCAAGCTGTTGACCTGCTCCTCGATTGCTGCTGCATCGATGACGACTGCATCAACTTCAATCTTGAGGCTGTCGAAACCTGGCAAATCGAACTCGGGGCGAACTTCAACTTCTGCGGTGAACGCAATGTGGCTGTCTTCTGCCAATTCAGTGACGTCAACAGCTGGGCGACCGACTGGAACGATTTTGTGGTCGCGAACGGCCTCGTCGTAGGCGGAAGGAATTGCGTCGTTGAGAGCTTCTTCAAGAACCACGCCGCGGCCAACGCGCTGGTCAATGATGCGTGAGGGAACATTGCCTTTGCGGAAACCTGGGATGTTGACCTGCTTCGCGATGCGAGCGTACGCGCGGTCAAGCGAAGGCTGCAGCTCTTCGAATGGCACGGTGATAGAAAACTTCACAGCGGTTGGAGAGAGCTTCTCGAGTTCGGCCTTCATGGTGAACCTTTCGACACAGAGGTGTTACCTCACTAAAAACCACCACCGAGTGGTGGTGGTGATAGTTGGTCGGGATGGGGAGATTCGAACTCCCGGTCTCCTGCT
>JAFMIT010000112.1 GCA_017853815.1 Actinomycetota bacterium | reverse complement strand
GGCAAGGCACTCCAGATGGCATGGGCGGCGTCAAGAACGCAGACGGAACCATCACCGTTTTCATTAACCATGAACTCTCAGCCTCTGATGCTTTCGTCGCGAAGACTGAGCAGTCTTACGGCGGCTATGGCTCAACCGTCAGTGCAGTTAAGTTCGACCCAACCACGAAGACCATCGTCGACGTGAAAGATGCCATCAAGAAGGCAACCTGGTTCGACTACACGACCGGCGAGTACACCGACACTCCTGAAGCGCCTGAAGACGCTCCGGACACCGACGCCTTTGCGACCCCGAACCACACCAACAACTTGAACCGCTTCTGCT
Organism: Actinomycetota bacterium; assembly: GCA_017853815.1. Taxonomy (GTDB): domain Bacteria; phylum Actinomycetota; class Actinomycetes; order S36-B12; family UBA5976; genus JAFMIT01. Next base: position 4,542 of record JAFMIT010000112.1, on the reverse strand, counting down.
CAGCCACGTTGGTTGGTAGCGGCGATCTTGGTTACACCACGACTGAAAAGGTGAAGTACTTCGTCACGAAGACCATCAAGGGCAAGAAGGTCAAGATTGCGAAGTTCAAGAATGTTCAGGTCAAGTACGGCGTCACGGATCCGATCTTCATGACCGGTGAAGAAGGTAACGACGAGTCGCGCATCTTCGGTCTCAACACCAAGAGCGGCGAACTTGTTCAGCTTCCAGCTCTCGGTCTTGGCGCTTCTGAAAACGTCAACATCGCACCAGCATCTGTCACCAAGAAGCAAACTGTCGCTTTGATCGGCGAAGATGGCGATGCGGCTGACAGCCAGTTGTTCCTCTACCAAGGCTTGAAGCAAAAGACTGGTACTTGGTACCAGAAGGCCGGCCTCACCAATGGTCTGCGCTACGTCTCGAAGGTCTTCAGTTCCGGCACTGGGCTTGCGAATGACATCGCAGCACGCACCGCTCTCGCTGAAAAGGCCATCACCTCGGTTGTCCGCGGTGCTGCACCTGCAGCCATCACCAAAGTCAAAGTTGTCGCTGGTCAGCTCACCCTGACCACTGCAGCTGGCGCTTCGGTTAAAGCTGGCGACGTTGTCACTCTCGCTGGTCTTGCGACCGTCGGTGGCGTTGATCTCAGCAGCGCAAACGGCGAGAACACGGTCTCTTCGGCAACTGCAACCACCATCACCATCGGCGCAGACGCTGATGACTTGGCTGAAACCGCAACTGACGCCGGCACTGTTGCTATCGCGGCTGACACGGTTGTCATCACCGCAACTGCTCACGGTCTCGTCGAAGGTGACACCGTCTCATTGAGCGGAATCACTGGTGGCGCGTTGGCTGGCAAGTACGTTGTGTCTGGTGCACCGAGTGCAAACGTCTTCACTGTGACGGTCGCGGGCGCAGCCCTCAACCTGACCGGTGGATCAGCTCACAAGATGCTCGATGTCACGTTCAAGAAGGTCCCAACCAATCTCGCTGGCGATGCTCAGCAGGTTTTGGCGAAGCTTCGTGGCACGGTGTTCTCACGCGTGGAAGACGCAGCGTTCAACCCGCAGAATCCAAACGAATTCTTCTTCATCACCACTCAGTCTGACTCAGACGGCGTTGGCGCTCCTGGCGTCAAGGAGACTGGTCGCGACGGTGGCGCACTGTGGAAGATGACGTTCGTCAACGTTGCTCACCCAGAACAGGGCGCACAGCTTGAATTGGTTCTCAACGGCACTGAAGCTCCTGCGAACGATCCAGCAATCAAAATCAACAAGCCAGACAACCTGACCGTGACGAACAATGGTCAGTACATCTTGGTCCAAGAAGATCCAGGTGCCAACGACCATGTGTCTCGCCTCTTGGCTCTTCGCCTCTCTGATCGCAAGCTCGTTTCTGTTGCAGAGTTCAACCGCACGTTGTTTGCTCCAGCTAACACCGGCACCTACCTCACCAACGATGAAGAAAGTTCAGGCGTGTTCGATGCGACCAGCTTGCTTGCTGGCAGCGGCGATACCGCTTCGTACTTCTTCTTCAACGCTCAGATTCACCCACTGGGCAAAGACGGTGGCGGTAACAGCATCAGCGCAGACGCACTCAAGGCACGACTCGTCGGTCTGATGCGCCCTGACCTGATCGCACAGACCCGACTCAGCATCACGAACGTGAATCGTGCGGCAGCAAACTCCACCAGCGTCACCATCACGGTGAGCGATCTCGGTGGACTTGCAGTCAACGACACCGTGACGCTGCTCGGTCTTACCAAGGAACTCGGCGGCACGTACGCAGTCACCGGTATCAATGTTGACGCCAAGACCTTCACGGTCAAGGTGGCGGCCGGTCTGACCCTTGCGGGCGATCTTGCGGGCGATGCATCGTCCGTCGCGATCACCACTGATGCAGCGACTGAAGGTGCTCTCAAGGATGCAATTGTCGAAGGCGGCGCGCTCTACACCTTGAAGATCAGCGACTGGGATGGTCTCTTCAACACCACCCTTCCCTAACTGAATACTCCAGAAATGGCGGTCACCTGAGGGTGGCCGCCATTTCGTTCACCCAGTGTTCACCCAGCCTTCGACTGCTCTCCACCTCTCCCACGACTTCCCGCAATCCCCTCGAGGCACGATTTCCTCGTGACCACGATTGAGTCTCCAGCCACTGAGGCACCTGCGCCCCGCGCTATCCCGGTTGTACGTCGAATGAGCGATCGTGTGTTCCGCGGAATCTTGATCGCCGGCGGTCTCGCTGCGTTCGTGATTCTCTCGGGAATCTTCGGTTACCTCGCGAAAAGTTCTGCGCCAGTTCTCAAGGCTTTCGGTTTCGAGTTCTTCACGGGCAGCATTTGGTACTCAGGCGATGGTTTGCTCGCTTCTGAAGGTTCGGTCGATCCCGCGCAATTTGGTTTGTTGCCAATGCTGTGGGGTTCACTTCTTATCGCTTTCGTTGCCGTCGCAATTGCGTTGCCGCTTGCAGTCGGTGTTGCTCTTGCTGTCACTTACTTGATTCCAAAGAAGTTGGCACTTCCTCTGACCATCTTTATCGATCTCGTTGCGGCGATTCCCTCGATTGTTTTCGGTCTCTGGGGTTTCTACGTTCTGATGCCACACGGTGCGTTGTGGGCACAGTGGCTGAATACCAACCTCAGCTGGGTGCCCTTCTTCCAAGTGGAATTTCCCGCGTTTGAACAGTCGCCATTCATGGCCGGCATGGTTCTCGCGATCATGATCACACCGATTATCGCCGCGGTGGCCCGCGAAATCTTTGGCCAAGTTCCACGCGATTTGATCACTGGCGCACAGGCTCTCGGTGCATCACGCTGGACTCTCATTCGCGATGTCGTACTGCCTTTTGGTCGCGGCGGCATCATCGGTGGTGCGATGCTTGGCCTCGGTCGCGCACTCGGCGAAACCATCGCAGTGTTCTTCGTGCTTCAACTCTTCACCGAAGGCGTTAACTGGTTCCACATTCTCGAGAGCTCTGGCGGGTCAGTCGCATCGCTCATCGTGAGCCGATTCGGTGAAGCGCAACCACTCGAATTATCCGCACTATTCGGTGCTGGCCTCGCGCTCTTCCTCATCACATTGTTGGCTAACGCCGGCGCCACTGCCATCGTTGCTGCGACCACAAGGAAGCGCAAATGAGCGACGTCATCACCCGCCCCGCGCCGAGCGAACCTTGGAAGGTCTCTGATCCGCTGTTCACAGCGCAACAGCTGTTGACTCACCTCGGCACGCCGCTGCTCGCCGGCCTCATCACGGTGTTGAGTCCGATGTCGGGCTACTCAGGCTTCTTCGTTGTGTGGTTCCCACTGCACATTGTCACGGCAGCATTGCTTGGCAAGTTCGGGCATCGCAAGAAGGATTTCGCGAACTCCACGATTGAAGTTCTCATGGGCGCAGCGATCGTCGTTTTCGGCACGTTCGTAGCGTCTGTGCTTTGGCCGGTGTTAAGCAATGGATTTGCTGGCTTCCAGTTCAGCCTTCTCACGCAGGATGCATCAACAACCGAAGTTGACGCGCCACTCAATGTCGGTGGCATGGGTCACGCAATTCTTGGATCCCTGATCATTGTCGGAAGCGCCACGGCGATTTCAGTGCCAATCGGAATCCTCGCTGCGCTGTACGTCACCGAAGTTCGCGGCAAGTTGACACCGTTCGTCCGATTCTTCGTGCAGGCAATGTCGGGTGTGCCATCAATCGTCGCCGGTCTGTTCGTGTACGCGGCCCTCGTGGTGTCTGGATTGCTTCAGTTCTCCGGCATCGCGGGAGCAATCGCGCTCGCAATTCTGATGCTCCCGACTGTTGCTCGTACTGCGGAAGAAATCTTGCGTCTCGTGCCTGACGATCTACGGACTGCAGCGCTTGCGCTCGGTGGTACTCAGTGGCGCGTGGTTCGCATGGTCGTTCTTCCTGCCGCTCGCAGCGGCTTGATCACCGCAGCGATTCTCGGAATCGCTCGCGTCGCTGGCGAAACTGCACCACTTTTGTTGACCGCGTTTGGCAACACCGCGTTCAACACCAATCCAGTGTCTGACTCGATGTCGGCGCTGCCCCTGTATGTCTTCTCTCAGATGCTTCTGGGTGGAGAAAACGATGTCGCACGAGCGTGGGTTGCTTGCCTCGTACTGCTTGTCATCGTTGGAGTGCTTTTCACGACTGCGCGTGTAGTCGCGAGCAAAATGAAGAAGGCCTAAATGGAGGAAGAAATGAGCCTGGACATGGAAACTGCTGCAGCGTTGAAGCAGACCGTTCGGATCGTCCCACCGAGCGACGGCGTTGCTGCGCTTGAGGCCAAGAACATCAACGTGTGGTTCGGCAACCATCACGTACTCGCTGATGTGAATCTTCGCTTCCCAACTAACTCGGTGACTGCGCTGATTGGCCCTTCGGGCTGCGGCAAGTCGACCTTCATTCGCACGCTCAACCGCATGCACGAACTTCTCCCAGGCGCCAAGCTCGCTGGTGAAGTACTTGTCGACGGCGAAGACATTTATGGTCCAAAGCAAGATCCAGTCAACGTTCGCCTTCACGTGGGCATGGTTTTCCA
>JAFMIT010000111.1 GCA_017853815.1 Actinomycetota bacterium | reverse complement strand
CTGTCGATTGCCCAGGTTGCCCAGCCAGCATCTGGGGCCATCGCGGTCGGTGGAGTGCAGATTGAGGCGGGGTTGGCATGCAGTAGCTGTTTGTCGCCACCTACTCGCGGACTGTTCTTCTACCAGCCAGCGACGAACACGTTCTCTTTGGAGAGTGTGGCCGCAGCTCAAGGCGCGCCAGCGATGGATGCGCAGGCATTTCCGCAAGGCATCAGTGGCTGGGTTTTTGCAACGCCAGCTACCGACTTCCAACCGAATGTGTACCTCCGCTCTGCCGATGGCTTTTGGAGTTCGGCGCTGCCAATTCAAGATGTCGCGATCGATTCCAGTGTGACCCCACTTGTGGTCTCTAATGCGGCCGGCAGTGCCGAAGCTGGTTTAGGTGCTGTCGTGTGGAACGAGGCACTGCCCGGAAGCGCGCGCGGCACAGTGACTATGCGGAGACTCACTCATGAGTCAGCCGGTGGCTACAAGATCTGGAACCCCATCGTGATCGCAACCAACGCAACTCTGGTCGGTCGCCCCGTGTTCGACTTTGCGGGAACCATGTGGATGGTCGTCACGACCGGCACCTGGGCGACTGGCTTCCAGCATCGGGTGGTGAGCATCACGTCTAGCGATGTGGTGACGATGGACGAACCTTTCAATACCGTCGACGAAAGCGTTCGAGCTATTCCGCTCGTTGATACACATGGCTTCGTGGCTATTGCAGTTCTCGACCACACTCGCGCTCGACTTTTCCAGCCGCTCAATCTCGTCGATACGCGCTGGATCGACTTGGAGCCAACCAACGCGTCATCGCCTTTTGAGCTGAGCGCCGCAAGTGACGAGTTTGATTTTGTGGTCGCTCAATACAAGCAATTAACCATTGGTCGTGGGGCTCACTACTGGACGAGCTATCCATTCCCGGACTACACGCCACTCGCGGTGAGTCAAACAATGATCGGAATCCCGGTAGAACCGGGCTACCCAGGCGTTAGTTTCCCAACACCGCTCAAGCGCACGTTGACTTTTGAAAAAGGCTCGGCTGATCCGCGTGTAGAACTGCAGTGGTTCGATCTCCTCACAGGGTCTGCAAATGCTCCTGTCACCGATGCTGATGGCGTCATCACTCTGGACGTTACCAATCCAGGCAACTCCATAGGTTTGAGAGTGCGATGGGTGGAAAACCGCGGGACTTTTGCTGAGCGTTTCTCACCATGGCGGACGGTGTTCGTCGATGGACTGCAGCCTGCACCGACGCGCACGTTCAGTGGCACGTGGACTTCTGCCACTAGTTTCAAAGTCACGTGGACGCCGCCCGAGACTCAATTCCCAGTGACGTATCGAGTGGAGCTCATTGAAAGCGGCGGTTCGGTCACTCGATCTATCGAGACGTCTGGCACGTCAGCGACGTTCACCAACGTCAAGCCATCTGCGTCGATCCAGTACACCGTGCGTACGTTGCAGTTCGGCGCAGAGGCGTCAGCCGAGTACCAGGTAGCGGCTGTTCGCGTCGCGCCGAGTGCCCCGCGCTCTGTGGTGGCATCCAAAGACAAGACCGCTTTGAAAGTTGCCTGGTCTGCGCCCACTACTGCTGGAAGTTTCGCAATCAGTGGTTACAAGGTGGAGATGCGTATCGGCTCGGCCGCCTGGAAAACTGTGGCCACCACCAAGGCTGGTGTTCGCATGTGGAAGCTGCTCAAGCCAGTGAAAGGCAAGGCTTACAACTTCAGAGTCACAGCTCTGAACGGCTTGTCGTCGCTGACAGCTGCGAGCAAGAGCTTCGCCTGGAAGGGCTAACGCTTACTCGCCTGAAGGTGCATGGGCACCTGGTGCCCACAGGACATCACCTTGAGCCTTGTTCGCAAAGCGAGCAAGGATGAAGAGCAAGTCCGAGAGTCGGTTCAGGTACGTGGCCGTCAGTGGATTCATGCCACCGTGGTACATGTCGAGAGCTGCCCAGGTCGAGCGCTCCGCGCGACGAACGACTGTGCGCGCCACGTGCAGGTGAGCCGCAGCGACAGTGCCGCCGGGCAGCACAAACGAACGCAGTGGTTCGAGAGTTGAGTTGTATTCATCGCAGGTGCGCTCGAGGAAATCGATGTACGCCTGCGTGATGCGCAGTGGTGGCACCGCAGGGTTGTCCACGACTGGGGTGCACAGGTCTGCGCCCACGTCGAACAGATCATTTTGGATCTGCGTCAGCAGGCTGACCATCTGGGCGTCGAACTGCGACTGCGCAATCGCCACGCCAATGGCGCAGTTGGCCTCATCCACATCCGCGTAGGCCTTGAGGCGGGGGTCGTTCTTGCCGGTGCGCGACATGTCGCCCAGTGAAGTCGTGCCGTCGTCGCCAGTGCGGGTGTAAATGCGGGTGAGGTTAACCATGACTCAAGGATAGGGCGGTCTCATCTAGGCTGCGCGCGTGAGTGTGATTCAGGTGACGGGCGGCGTGCCCCTACGAGGCGAAGTCCGTGTCACGGGCGCCAAGAACAGTGTTCTCAAGCTCATGGCTGCCGCAATTTTGGCTCCTGGCCGCACCACCATCACCCGCGTTCCTGAAATTCTCGACGTCACCATCATGTCGGAGTTGTTGCGTCGCTTGGGCTGCACAGTCGAGCACGACATTGAAGCCGAGACTGTCACTATCGATGTCCCTGTCGAAATCGAGCATCGTGCCGATTACGACTTGGTGCGGCAGATGCGTGCGTCGATCTGCGTGCTGGGTCCACTCGTGACGCGCATGGGCGCGGCTGATGTCGCGATGCCTGGTGGCGATGCCATCGGTTCGCGGGGTCTCGATTTTCATGTGCAGGGTCTACGCAAACTTGGTGCGACGGTTGAGTCCGATCACGGTTACATCGTGGCTCAAGCGCCCAACGGTTTGCATGGCGCGTCGGTGTATCTCGACTTCCCATCCGTCGGCGCGACTGAGACGGTGTTGATGGCTGCGGTGCTCGCCAAGGGTGTCACCGTCATCGACAACGCGGCGCGTGAACCTGAAATCGTCGACATTTGCGAGATGCTCATCAAGATGGGTGCGAACATCAGTGGCGTCGGCACCTCGACTCTCGAGATCACGGGTGTGGAGTCACTGTCACCTGTCACGCATGCGACAGTTCCGGACCGCATCGTCGCTGGCACCTGGGCCGTGGCTGCAGTCATGACTCAGGGCGATGTGTTTATTCGCGACGCGGTCGGGGCGCACATGGATTTGCCGTTGAGCAAACTCTCTGACGCTGGTGCTGACATTGAGATTGCTTTCGATGGGATTCGAGTCTCGATGGATCGTCGACCGACTGCCGTCGATGTGGTGACACTTCCATACCCAGGATTTCCGACGGATCTGCAGCCGCAGTTCATTGCGATGAATGCGATCGCAGACGGTGTTGCGATGGTGACCGAGAATCTGTTTGAAGCGCGTTTTCGGTTTGTGCAGGAACTTGCTCGACTCGGTGCGTCCGTCCGCACTGATGGGCATCACGCGCTCATCAAAGGTGTCGAGAAACTCAGTTCCGCACCGGTCGAAGCGACTGACATTCGCGCTGGCGCGGGTCTCGTCCTCGCGGGTCTGGTCGCTGACGGCACCACCATGGTCCACGGCGTCGACCACATCGACCGCGGTTATTGCCATTTTGTGCCGCAGCTTCAGTCGTTGGGTGCGATCATCTCGCGCTAGTTAGCGCCGCATGCCCCACAATTCTCAGGTGAACTCAACCAACTGGGGATCGTTTTCGTTCCTCTTCGGCCCAGTGATGGCCTTCGTCGGTATCGGTGTTCTGGTGCTGTTTCTCCGCTGGGGCTGGTCGCGTGGGCATTCGCTGGTGGCAACTCCCGTTCGGCCAGGCGCGATGGACGACTACGGCGTACTGGTGGCGGTATCGACGCCTGCCAACCTGATCGAAGGCGAAGTTCTTAAGCAAACGCTTATCAACCAAGGAGTGCGAGCCACACTCGCACTCACCAACGACGGTCCGCGAGTGATGGTCTGGCCGGAAGACGCGGATTCAGCCCGCACGATTCTCAGAAGTTGGCGCGGGTAACCTTCGCGGATGCGTTTGGTGATTGCAACCTGCTCGGTCGATTATGCGGGCCGACTTTCTGCGCACCTTCCGTCCGCCAAACGATTAATACTCGTCAAAGCAGATGGATCCGTCTCGATTCATGCCGATGACCGCGCGTACAAGCCTCTCAACTGGATGAGCCCGCCGTGTGTTGTCTCCATCGAGGTGGATGACGATGGACTTGGTAGCTGGACCGTCTCAAACAAAGCTGGTGAACAGCTCATCATCACCATCGAAGAAGTGCACCATGACACGGAGCACGAGCTCGGTGTCGATCCAGGCCTCGTCAAAGATGGCGTCGAAGCGCATCTTCAAGAATTGCTCGCGCTGCACATCCACAAGCTCGGCGAAGGCTATGCGCTGCTTCGCCGCGAATACCCGACACCGATTGGGCCGGTAGACATCATGTGTGTCGACGACAAAGGCCAGTATGTTGCTGTCGAAATCAAGCGGCGCGGCGAAATCGATGGTGTCGAACAGCTCACGCGCTACCTCGAACTTCTCAACCGAGATCCAATGATCGCTCCGGTGTCCGGGGTGTTCGCGGCCCAAGAAATCAAGCCTCAAGCTCGAGTGCTCGCCGAAGATCGTGGCATTCGCTGCTTAACATTGGACTACGACGAACTGCGCGGAATCGACGATCCGACGCATCGATTGTTCTGAGGTGGGGGATGGCACGGAGAAATCGACGAAAAGACGACGGCGCACCTGATTTGCGTCCCGCTTCGGGGCTCGGCGTGCGCACGATTGTGGATGTCAAAGGCGAAGACTGGGTCGTCCAGCGCATCACTGGCTCGGCTTCGACCAAGAATTACCGCTGCCCAGGCTGCAACCAAGAAATTCGCCCAGCGACTCCGCACACGGTCGCCTGGCCTTACGACGATCACACAGATCATGAGGCGCGTGTGAGCGATCGCCGACATTGGCAT
>JAFMIT010000110.1 GCA_017853815.1 Actinomycetota bacterium | reverse complement strand
ATGGGGATCCACTTGACGCGACCGTCGAGGGTGCCGAAATAGATGCGCGAAGGGTTGGTGGCCTGCGGTTGTGGCAGCGCCTGGGCTGGTGCCGTCAAGGTTGTAAGCGCGAGTGCGGCAGCGCTGAGCAGACTGAGTTGGCGAAAAGTGCGACGTCGCATGGGACCCCCGTTGAGTAGGTCTTCCATTATGCCCGAGTTGGGGCTGTTCGTTACAGGTTCACAAAGGTCTAGTCGCCCGGGTAGATGACGCCAACCTGAGCGCGCATCTCGTCCATCAGCCGCATGATGTCGACTGAGTCGGCGTGGGTCATGAGTGGGGACTCGATGGCGCCGGCGGTGAGCAGGCGGGCGAACTCGGCAGCTTCGTAAGCGAGGCCGGCGGCGGCTTCGGGGTGTGCGACTAGTTCTGTGCCGTCTGTATATATAAGGCGTACTTCGTTTGGACCGTAGAAGCGCTTGGGGATTTCGATGCGGGCGCGGGTGCCGGAGATGGTGGCGGTAGTCGGGGTCTTCACTTTTTGTGAGGTGGTGAGGATGCCGTGGGCACTGGTCCAGGTCAGGATCGCACTCAATGTCTCATCTACGCCTGTTTTGGTGAGTGTGGCTTGGGCTAGTACGGACTGGGGTGAGCCGAGCACCATGTGCATAAAGCTCAACGGGTACACGCCCATGTCGAGGAGGGCGCCGCCGGCGAGCGCTGGATCCTGGAGCCGGTGCTCTGGTGGAAAGTCCATGCACTGACCGTGGTCGGCGATGATGGTTTCGATATCGCCGAGAGTGCCGAGCTCGATGAGTTGTCGGACGATATCGATGTGAGGCAAGAAGCGGGTCCACATGGCTTCGACGAGGAGGAGGTTTTTTGCCCTGGCTAGGTCGACGAGTTCTTGGGCCTGGCGTGCGTTTTGAGTAAAGGCTTTCTCTACGAGAACTGGTTTGTTGTGATTGAGTGCCAAACTCACATGAGCGTGATGTTCGCTGTGAGGTGACGCGACGTAGATGGCGTCGACGTCGGGATCTTGGACTAGTTCTTCATATGAACCATAGGCACGCACGCTGTTGTCTGCGTTGTAGTGATCTGCGAATGCCTGTGCGCGATTGAGTGACCGTGAACCTACGGCCGCGATGTGCGACTCCGTGTCAGCGGTCACCGCATTCGCGAATGCTTGTGCAATACCGCCCGGCGCGAGGATTCCCCAACGAATGGCGGGCGCAGTGCGTGGATGGTGAATGCGGGTCGCAGGTAGCTCGTCGAGATGGTCACTCATGTGGAAAGACTAGTTCGCGGCACATCACTTAGATTGTAAAAATGAGAACGGGCGCCAGTCCGAAGACCGACGCCCATCCACATTTCTCAAAGGAGAAGGGGAAGTTTGAGAGAACTACTTTTCTTGCTTCTTGCCGTTGGTGTTGTTCTTGCCAGGAACTTCAACTGGCTTTGACTTGTCACCATCGTCGTTGCTGTTCGGATTCTCTGCCTTGACTGGCTTCACTGGTGGAGTGCCAATCGGGCTAAGTGTGGCCATTGCGGCAGCGCGAGTTGCTTCGGCAGCAGCCTTGGCGGTCGCAAATGCGGCGCGAGCAGCGTCTTTTTGTTCAGGTGTCGCGGTTTCAGATTCGAGAACCTCACGAGCAATTCGCCAAGCAGCTTTGAGTGACGCGCGGTAGGCATCCTTCACGGCTTTGACGGCAGTGAGGTAAGCGGCGTTCGCGGACTTCCACGCAGCCAATGCAGCGCGGTATTCAGCGATGCCGGCCTTCTTGGTGTCGATGTAAATCTTCATGGTCACTTTGAACTGTGCGCGAGAATTCTTGTATTCGTTGATCGCAACGCCTGGCTTCTTGCCGTGCGGGGTCGAAACAGATGCACTCGCAACAGAGGCAAATCCGCCAAACATGAGCGTGGTGACAGCAGACGCTGCAACTAGTCGCTTAAGTGCGGTCTTCATGATGTTCCTCGATTCCTGGGGAAGTCTTCGTGGTTGAAGTATTGACCTCTCAGTCTGTGAAAAGCCTGTGAGCGGGCTAGGCGACCAGTGGGACTTGACTCGGTTTACGGCAGTTTGGGTTGTGGATATGTCTCAAAGGGCAGCAAAGTTCGGCTATGGGCAAAGCCAAAATCCTGATTGTTGATGACGAAGCAGGCGTTCGCGACCTGCTGAATGACGCCTTGCAGATCTCTGGCTATGACACGGCTGTGGCTGAAGATGGGCTCGCGGCCGTCAATTGGTTGCGTGTAAATCGGGCAGATCTGGTCGTGTCCGACGTCAATATGCCGAAGCTTGATGGCTTTGGACTGCTCGAGCAGATGCGCAAGAAGGGTGACGAGACCCCAGTTATTTTGTTGACGGCGCGTGGCGACAAACAGGACATCAACCGCGGGTTGCGGACTGGTGCGGATGACTACGTGAGCAAGCCGTTTGGGTTGGAAGAACTAGTACTTCGGGTTGCGGCGGTGTTGCGCCGGACTAGGCCAGATGGTCAAGGTTCGACGGACATTGAGTTGGGTGATTTCTGGTTGAGTGAAGATCAGCATCGGCTGACCTACAAGGGTGAGGATGTTGATCTTTCGCCAACAGAGTTTCGGCTTTTTCAATACCTGCTCGAGCGTGAAGGAAAAGTGGTTTCGAAAAACACGCTGCTCGCCGACGTGTGGGGCATGGATTTCACCACCAACACCAACGTTGTTGATACCTATGTGTCCTACCTGCGCAAGAAGTTCACTGCCATTGGATTCGAAGGCCTCGTGACAGTGCGCGGCGTGGGCATTCAGTTGGTCATCGGGCGATGAAGCTGCGCACACGTCTGACAGTTTTGTCAGCGCTGGTCATTACGGTCCTGTCATTCGCAATTTCGATGACTGCGCTGTTGTCTGCAGAGCGGTCGGAGATTTCGCGACTTGATTCGGTGTTAACCACGATCATTGATAACGCTGCGAGTGCAGATGACGCAGTAACGGCCGCAATGAAACTGGCAGACGATTCACCGATTGATGTGGTTGTTGCTTTTGTTTCGTATGAAGATGATTTGACTGTTCTAAATCAGTCCAAGCTGAAGTTGAAGAATTTCCCGACGCTTGAACAGCGGCGCGATGCCCAAAAGCGAGCGGTGACGGTTGAGGGTGCTGAGCATTATCGAATGCGCAGTTTCAAGATTGGTCCGCAGGAATTCTTGGTCGTCGCGACTTCACTGGATTCAGTGGATGAGAATCGACGTACGAATTTGCAGGTGTTTTTCCTGCTGACATTGGTGGGTGTGTCGCTCGCGATTGTCATCAGTTATGTGCTGATTCGGCGCGACCTTAAAGTAATTGACCAGGTGATTGATGCCGCTGACGAGATTAGCCAGGGGCGAACGGATGCATCGATCCCAACGACCGGCGGAAATGCTGAAGTTGATCAGCTGACTGACGCACTTCAGCGAATGGTGCTGTCGCTTCAGCATGCCGTGGAACTTGAACAAGATACCCAAAAGCGCATGCAGATGTTTCTTGGGGATGCGTCGCATGAACTGCGAACGCCGCTCACGGTGATCAAAGGGTATGTCGAGATGCTCGGTTCATCACAGGACATGAGCGAAGAGCAACGAGAGCGTGCGTACTTGCGGCTGAATACTGAAATTCGTCGCATGGAGAAATTGATCAGCGATCTTTTATTGCTCGCGCGGCTTGGCGACGAGACTGAGGAACCGTTTGAACGTGTGGACCTGAGTGACATTGCACTCGGTGGAGTTGAGGATCTGCAGATGCTCGATCCTGAACGCCCCGTGACCGTGGACATCTCTGAGGGAATATTTGTTCAAGGCTCTGCGGCTTTGCTCAACCAGTTTGTGGCGAACGCTGTCGGAAACATTCGCCGCCACACGTCGTCAGAGGTGCCGGTCGCGATTGCTCTACGCGTCGAGGGGTCGGATGCCGTGCTCGTGATTGAAGACGGTGGCTCTGGCCTAAGTGATGAGGCGTATGCAGCTGGTATTCAGCACTTCCAGCGATTCGATCCGTCACGCTCGCGGGCATCGGGTGGATCTGGCCTCGGTATGAGCATTATGGGTGCGATTGTTCGCAAGCATGCTGGCTCTGTCGGGATTAGTCGTAGTGAACTTGGTGGTCTGCGGATTGAGGCTCGGCTTCCTCGCTAGCGGCTTTGGTGCGAAATTTCAGCACCTGTTCTTGCCTGTTACGATTCGCGCGCTTCCGGCTCGGGAGCGTGGAGGCGTCGCCTAGTCCGGTCTATGGCGCCGCACTGCTAATGCGGTTTGGGGTTAGCCCCATCGCGAGTTCAAATCTCGCCGCCTCCGCCGTAAAAGGAAAATGGACTCGCTTATGCGAGTCCATTTCTCATTGCGGAGGAGGTGGGATTTGAACCCACGGAGGCTTTCACCTCGACGGTTTTCAAGACCGTTCCATTCGGCCGCTCTGGCACCCCTCCTGAACAGCGGGCGAATTGTTGCATGCGCCCAAGCGATTGCGGAATTCAGTCCTCACGCTCACGGCTTAGGCTTACGCCGTGATTGATCTGCAAGTAATTCGCCAAGAGCCAGATGCCGTACGCCAGAGCCAGATTGCTCGAGGCGAGGACCCTGCCGCCGTTGATGCGGTGCTTGAAGCAGATTCCAGTCGTCGCTCAGCGGTTGCCACTTTTGAGGCGCTTCGGGCCGAGCAAAAGTCGCTTGGCAAGCAGATTGGCCCCTTGCAAGGCAAGGCAAAGGGTGGCGATGCGGCGGCCCAGGCAGAGCTCGATGCACTGCTTGCTCAAACCAGCACCTTGTCTGATCAGGTCGCTGCTGCCGAACAGATTGTGCGAGAAGCTGACGCTGCTCTCGACGAGGCTGTCAAGGTTTTGAGCAATATTGTGGAAACAGCTGCTCCTGTGGGTGGCGAAGATGACTTCGTGGTGCTTGAGACGCTCGGCACGATTCGTGATTTCGCGGCAGAAGGCTTCACTCCTCGCGACCATGTCGAGTTGGGCGAAATCTTGGGCGCTATCGACATTGAGCGTGGTGCCAAAGTTTCTGGCTCACGTTTTTATTACCTCACGGGTCAAGGCGCACTGCTTGAACT
>JAFMIT010000017.1 GCA_017853815.1 Actinomycetota bacterium | reverse complement strand
GTCCTCGTTCAGATCGTCCGCGTCGTGATGGTGACCGCCCAACTGGTGCAGGTCGCCCTCGTCGAGATGACGACCGTCCTCGTTCAGATCGTCCGCGTCGTGATGGTGACCGCCCAACTGGTGCAGGTCGTCCGCGTCGTGATGATGACCGTCCACGTTCAGACCGTCCGCGCCGTGATGATGATCGTCCACGCGCAGATCGTCCACGCTCGGATCGTCCGCGTCGTGATGGTGTCCGCCCAACTGGTGCAGGTCGCCCTCGTCGTGATGAAAGCCGCCCGGGCGCTGATCGCTTTACAGATCGAGCACGTCCAGCTGGCAAGCCAGATGATCGGGGAGGTCGCGAGCGCACCAATTTTGACGCGAGTCAGTTTGTTGAGGTCGCTGCCGACATCGATATCAAGGTGCTTCCAAAACAAGTCATGGCTGAACTCCGCAACATTTCTCCAGCTGCAGCGGAGTACTGCGCGAAACATCTCGCAGCTGCAATGTATGCCCTTGAAGATGATGATGCTGAACGCGCGTACAAGCACGCTATTGCCGCACGCGGCAGGGCAGCGCGTCTAGCGTGTGTGAGAGAAATGGTCGGTCTTTCTGCCTACCACGCACAAATGTGGGCGGAAGCACTCAATGAATTTCGCACTTTCCAACGGCTGACGGGTGACCCTCATTTCTTGCCGCTGATGGCTGACTGTGAACGTGGGCTTGGTCGACCAATGAAAGCTTTGGCTATCGCGCGCAGCGAACAAGTACGTTCGCTTGATGCCGATACAAAAATCGAAATGCGCATTGTTGCGTCCGGCGCACGTCGAGATCTTGGTCAATTGGACGCTGCCATTGCAACGTTGGAAACTCCAGAGCTGAAATCTAAGTCTCATTCATTCGCAGTTACACGTCTGCGCTACGCCTATGCGGAAGCCTTGTTGGCCGCCAATCGCTTGGCTGAGGCGAGAGATTGGTTCGTCAAGACTGCTCTTGGTGACGTCGAAGATCTCACAGATGCGGCAGATCGGGCTCTCGAAATCGACGCCTAATATCCACAGGCTTCAAGTTATCCACCGTTCGATAATGCGTTCTTTCGAGGCAAGTTTCTAGCGGCAACGCTCAGGCATGAGAAAGGATTCTTATGCCCCAACAACTATTGCCCCAAACAAATAATGTCGACGTGATCGGGACGCTCGCATCCGTTCCAATTTTGCGAGAGTTAGCCGATGGAGAAGTTGTTCTCCAATGGCGCATGAAGGTATGTGTCGAAGGAGAACCGCCGACTTCCATCCCGTGCGCTACTCGGCAGAGTTCAGTGATCAAGAAGATGGAGAAATTTGAGCCTGGTGTCGCCCTAGCGTTGAAGGGATCTGTCGTGAGCCGCTACTGGGTATCGGCAGGCGCCACCGGTTCACGAGTCGAAGTGGCCGTTACATCCGCAGAGAAGTGTCGATTGGCATCGTAGGCTGTACTTATGCTGTGGGAAAAATACGATTCGATCATTCTCGATCTTGATGGGGTTGTATACATCGGAGAACACGCTGTACCGCATGCTGTTGAATCAATCAATGCGGTCTCTGAAACCATAAGGGTCACGGCAGCAACGAACAATGCCTCGCGCGAACCTCAGGTGGTCGGAGAACATCTGCGCCGGCTCGGCCTCAACATTGATGATTCAGAAATTGTCACTTCGGCACAGGCTGGTGCTTCGCTTCTCGCGTCACTTCTCGAGCCAAAAGCGCGAGTTCTGGCGGTCGGCGGTTTTGGCGTGGAGTCAGCTTTACGCGACGTGGGACTACATCCGATTCGGGCTACCCGTGACCACGAAGCCAATCATCTTCTTGCTGATGAAGTGTCCGCTGTCTTGCAGGGCCACGGTCAGGACACTTCTTGGTGGGACCTAGCGACAGCTGCCTGGGCCATATCTCGCGGAAAGCACTGGGTTGCAACCAACCGAGATTTGACCGTTCCAACACCGTACGGTCTGGGTCCCGGGAACGGTTCTCTAGTGGCAAGTCTTGAGGAGGTGACTGGCGTCTGTCCGCTGGTTGCTGGCAAACCTCAAGCCACATTGTTCGAACAGACTGCACAGCGAATCGGTAGCACTCGACCACTCGTCATCGGGGATCGCCTAGACACAGACATTGACGGCGCCTTAGCGGCGGGGATGGACAGTTTGCTTGTCCTCACAGGGGTTCATCAGCTGGCTGATGTCGCTGCCCGGAATCCTGATCGACGGTCCACATACGTTGCCAACGATCTGACTTGCTTGTTGTCAGCTCAAGCACCTCCATCATCAGCGGTTTTCGGGTAGTTTTGCCTCATGGCTAACGGCGAAGACCACCTAGAGAATCCTGGTTCGGCAGAAGACGATGCGACGCTGCTTGCAGTCTCGATGGAAGTCGAGCCGACGAGCGACATGCGTGTGGATTCCGCTTTAGCTCGTATGCAAGATGTCACGAACTTACCGACTGATGAGCACGTCGAAATCTTTGACGAAGTGCACCGTCGGCTCCAAGACGCACTGGCTGACTCGCACCAGTAATGGCCGGCTTGCGACGTCTGGATGCTGAACTCGTACGCAGGAAGCTAGCGCGTTCGAGGCAAGAGGCACAGTCGCTCATAGAAGACGGATCGATTCTGGTTGACAGCGTTGTTTCAGTGAAGGCAACCAGACAAGTGACCGAAACAGTTTCGATAGTTATCTCGCAAGCGACAGGGGAGCGCTGGGTCTCACGTGGCGCCTACAAGCTCCTCGGAGCCCTCGATGCGTTCGAAGATTTTGGTCTGAATTTTGAGGGCAAATCCGTTCTTGATGCGGGCGCTTCCACGGGAGGATTCACCCAGGTCGCGCTCAAGCGTGGTGCTCGCGCGGTTGCGGCGGTAGATGTGGGATACGGCCAACTTGCATGGGAGCTACGACAAGATCCACGTGTCATTTGCATTGAGAGATTCAACGTTCGAAATCTCACGAGGGCTGATCTGCCTTTTGAGGTGGACGCGGTCGTGGCTGACCTATCGTTCATTTCCCTCCGAACGGTATTGCCTGCGCTGGTGGCCGCAGCTCAGCCGAGCGCTGATTTAGTTCTTATGGTCAAACCACAATTCGAAGTGGGACGCGACAGCATTGGCGATGGTGTGGTGCGAGATTCGACCTTGCGGCGAGATGCCGTTGTTGGCGTGATTGAAAAGGCCCAGTCCCTTGCTGCCGGACTTAGAGCTGTGAGTGCGAGCCCACTTCCTGGTCCAGAAGGAAATGTTGAGTATTTCGTTTGGCTTCAGAATGGGGCTGCGCTCGCCTCGGCAGAGGAAGTAACCTCAGCCGTGCAACGAGCAGTCGAGGAGGGCCCGCAGTGACGAGACGTCTCGTCGGTTTGGTACTCCACGCCGACTACAACGAAGTAAAGACTCAAACAGAGAGTTTGATGTCAGCGCTTGCTGCTGAGGGCATTGAGACGACCGTTATCAACGAGGCGGTGAATGCCTCTTCGTTTGACGTTTTGCCAGAACTTGTTGTCGTCCTCGGAGGCGACGGCACAATTTTGAAGGCGGTTGAGTTCACTCACGCGCTCGGAGTTCCCATTTTGGGCGTGAACATGGGCCGAGTGGGCTTTCTCGCAGAAGCTGAGCACGCAGATATCGCAGCTGTTGTCTCAGCTATCGTGGAGAGATCTTGGTCGCCTGAGACCCGCGTCATGATCAAAGTCGAAGTCCAGCGTGGCGATGGCATCGTCTATGACTCTTTCGCTCTCAACGAAGTGGCGGTCGAAAAGGTCTCTCGGCAATTGATGACGGAGCTCCGTGTTTCAGTCGATGGCTCGCCGTTGATGACCTGGGCAGGCGACGGTCTTGTGGTGTCGACGCCGACTGGTTCTACGGCCTACGCATTTTCGGCTGGTGGACCTGTTATTTGGCCAACTGCAAACGTCTTGTTGGCCGTACCGATTTCTGCTCACGCGCTCTTTGCCAAGCCGATTGTGGTCTCTCCCGAATCGCGTATTGATGTGGAGGTGCTGTCCGAAGGCGCTATGGCAACTCTCGATGGTCGACGGCGTACGGATTTGCTTCAGGGGGACTTCATTCGGGTTACCAAACTGGCCCAGCCGCTACTTTTCGCTCGCGTCCACTCTTCTTCTTTCACACAGCGACTCGTAGCTAAGTTTCGACTGCCCACTGTTGGTTGGCGTGAAATGCGTGAGGACAATGCTTGAGTCATTAAGGATTCGTGGACTCGGGCTCATCGATCAAGCAGATTTAGAGCTTAAAAATGGCCTCGTGATTGTTACTGGCGAAACAGGTGCCGGCAAAACTTTGATGTTGGACGCCGTCCGTGTGGTTGCTGGCCAAAAGCCAAACACCGTCAATCAACAAAACGACACCTCGGTCGATGGGGTGCTTGCATTCAGACACCAAACAATTCGCGACTACCTAAGCGATGTGGGGGTTGAGTCCGAAGAAGGCAGCTATCTCATTTCGCGAGTGTTTCCGCTCGAAAATCGTGCGAAAACGTCGATGAGCGGTCGACCTGTTCCCGCTACGGTTCTCAGCGAGATCGCTTCAACTTGGCTCGCAATCCATGGTCAACATGACAGCTACCGGCTTATGAAGGCGGCCACACATCGGGAACTGCTCGATCGTTATGGCGGCGACGAGCTTGGTCAAATTCTGAGTGTTCACTCCGAGGCGTTTCATCGTTGGCAAACCTTGCGCAATGAATTGAACAGGCTGCGTAAAGAACGTGAGCAGTTGCTGACTCAGGCAGAGTCGATGAAAGCGGACGTAGCGTTGGTAGACGCGCTGAGCCTCCATCCCGGTGAAGATGTCGAGATCGCGGAAAAGATTGATCGAATCAGCCGCGTCGAGCAGATTCGAGTCGCAGTTGAAACGTCGACCGCTGCCATTTCTGGTGAAGAACTAAGCGTTGTGGGAGCGTTAAGTGCGGCTCGCAAATCTCTTGAGATGGCGCTCCCTGACGACACTCAAGCGCGCGATTTAGTCACCCGCCTTCTCGCCGTTTCTGCGGAAGTCGGAGAGATTTCTGCTGAGATTTCTCGATTGGGAGACGGACTTGACGTTGACCCAGCTGAGCTTGATGCTCTGATGCTGCGCCAACGCCAAATCAAGTCGCTGATTTCTCGCCATGGCCCGACGCTCGATGATGTCCTTGTATGGCTATCTGAAGCTAGACGTATGCTCGCATTAATTGACCCCGACGGTTCAGCGATTCGTCACCTTGAAGCTGAGGTGGCGCAAGCACTCGAAGAAGCAGTGCGGACAGCAGGCCTCTTGACCGATGCTCGAGCAACGGTGGCAAAGGCCCTAGCCGATGAAGTGACGATAGAGGTGCGTGGCTTGGCCATGCCCTACGCCCAATTCGTCGTAGACATTCAGCCTGCCGAACTCTCTGAATCTGGGGCTGATCGAGTCGAATTTCTGTTTACTGCCAACCCTGGCACTCCACCTACACCGTTGGCTCAAGCCGCGTCGGGCGGCGAACTTTCTCGACTTATGCTGGCTCTCGAAGTAGTTCTCGCCGATGTTCAATCTCCGAGCGTTATGGTTTTTGATGAGGTCGACGCGGGTGTCGCTGGTGCTGCCGCGATTGCTGTAGGTCAACGCCTTGCGCGGTTGGCCTTAACTCGTCAAATCCTCGTGGTGACACACTTGCCACAGATTGCCGCATTTGCTGATCAGCATTTCTATGTCTCGAAGACCTCGGATGGTCGCACCACTTCAACAGATGTGGTGGAACTGTTTGCGGAACAACAGCACCGAGAAGTCGCTCGAATGATGGCAGGTTTAGAGCAGTCCGACAGCGCACTTGCACACTCACAAGAACTTCTTACGCTCGCAACTGAATTCAAGGAGAAACTCAATGTCTGATGTTTTCGCTATTGCAGATCGATTCGTCGAAGAGCAGGTTGCGATGAGTCCTATGACCGCTATTCAACTCGGTCAACCTGCAGATCGATTGGATGATTTTTCGCCGGCTGCCGCAGAACGTTATGCAGACCTTATGCAGCGGACGTTGGCGGCGCTAGACGAGGCTGTGGTTAGCGACGAAAACGACCGTATCGCCGCTGCGGTGATGCGCGAGCGTATCTCTGTCTGGATGAGTGCGCACGAAGCGCATGATTACGAGGTTGACATCAATGTTCTTGCGTCGCCTGCGCAGGGCATTCGCATGGTTTTCGACCTCCTTCCACTCGAGACAGATGAGCAGCGCGCCACTTGGTTGAAGTTGGCTGCAGACGTACCAAACTCCCTCGAGTCATGGAAATCCTCGCTGAGCGCTGGTATGGCCAACGGCCGTGTTGCTGCCCGGCGGCAGGCGATGGAGGTTGCGCAGCAGTGCGCCCTATTCGGCCAATACTTCGTCGATACGGCGACCCCCATGGGTGAAGCAAGCGTTGGTACGAGAGCTAAGGCGGCGTTCGATGAGATTTCTGCTTGGCTACGAGATACGTACGCGTCGGCGTGTGCAGAATCGGACGGAGTCGGTTTGGAACGATACAGCCGAGAGGTTCGTAAGTTCACTGGCGCGTCGATTGATGTTTTAGAACTCTGGCACTGGGGTTGGGCTGAGCTCGATCGCATTACCGACCGGATGGAGATCGCTGCCGAAAAGTTGTACCCAGGCGTCCCGCTTTCAGAGGTGTTGTCGCGGCTTGATTCGGACGAGAGGTACCTCGTGCACGGTACCGATGAAATCGTGAAGTTCTTGGAAGATCTCACCGCGAGGGCAACCGAGGATATGAAGGCGCACTTCAAGATTCCAGATGAAATCGTGGAATGCCAAGTCAAACTTGCAGGCGAGGGGAGCGCCGCTGCCCCCTACTACATGCCTCCGAGCGAAGATCTCTCTCGACCAGGAAGTACCTGGTTGCCAACCTTAGGTAAGAGCGAGTTCGCCACATGGCACCTCGTGTCTACGTGGTATCACGAGGCAGTGCCGGGGCACCATCTTCAGATTGCTACGACGGTGATTAATCGAGACAAGCTTTCGCGATTCCAGCGAACGCTCGGTTGGACATCTGGTTACGGTGAAGGCTGGGCGCTGTACGCGGAACGCCTCATGGATGAGCTTGGCTACTTTGAGGATCCAGGGTTGGAGCTTGGCTTCTTGTCGGCTCAGGCGCTTCGAGCCTGCCGAATTGTTGTTGATATTGGTATGCACTTGGACCTAGTTGTTCCCGACACGCAGTCACGCGAGACCGTCGGCACGAAGATCGACTATGAGTTTTCGGTCGACTTTTTGACCCGTCGGGCACTCCAGCCCACCGAGTTTGCGCAGAGCGAAACGGTTCGCTACCTCGGTTGGCCCGGGCAGGCAATCTCCTACAAGTTGGGAGAGAAATTCATGCTTGAGGCACGAGCCGAGGCGAAGGCTCGTAAAGGGTCGGATTTCGACTTGGCTGCGTGGCATTTCTCGTTGCTAGACCTCGGACCCGTCGGTCTCGATTTGATGGCAGAAGAGCTCGCCAAGATTTAAGGCCGTGTCGTGTCTGCACCGGTAAAGGCTGGTGTTACCCTGACCTCCCGTGGACAGGTGGGTTTGCCCGCCGCACAGTAGTTCGCGGGAGTGCTTGTGGGATCGACTCATACAACCAAACATATTTTCGTCACCGGTGGTGTGGCGTCGTCATTGGGTAAGGGTCTTACGGCATCCAGCCTCGGAAATCTGCTGACCGCGCGTGGTCTTCGTGTCACGATGCAGAAGCTTGATCCGTATCTGAACGTAGATCCTGGCACCATGAATCCTTTCCAGCACGGCGAAGTGTTCGTGACTGATGATGGTGCTGAAACCGACCTCGATATTGGCCACTACGAACGATTCCTCAATGTGAACCTCAGTGGTTTCGCCAACGTGACAACTGGACAGGTTTACTCGCAGGTGATTGCCAAAGAGCGCCGCGGCGAATACTTAGGCGACACCGTTCAAGTTATTCCGCACATCACCAACGAGATCAAGTCGCGCATCCGCGCCATGGCCAGTGATGACGTGGACGTGGTGATTACTGAAATCGGCGGCACGGTCGGCGACATCGAATCACTTCCCTTCATCGAGGCCGCCCGCCAGGTGCGCCATGATGTTGGCCGCGACAATGTTTTCTTCATTCATGTTTCGCTTTTGCCTTACATTGGTCCCTCCGGCGAACTCAAGACGAAGCCAACGCAGCATTCTGTGGCGGCGCTGAGAAGTATCGGTATTCAGCCTGATGCGATTGTTTTGCGGTGCGATCGCGAGATTCCCGAGAGCATTAAGCGCAAGATTTCGTTGATGTGCGACGTTGATCAAGAAGCTGTCGTGGCAGCGATTGACGCACCAAGCATTTATGACATTCCTAAGGTTCTTCATCGTGAAGGTCTAGATACCTACGCCATTCGTCGGATGGGTTTGCAGTTCAAAGATGTCGACTGGACTGAGTGGGATCAGCTGCTTCGAGTTGTGCATTACCCGGCCCATGAGGTCACGGTGGCACTGGTCGGAAAATACATTGACCTACCAGATGCGTACCTTTCGGTGACTGAGGCCTTGCGTGCCGGCGGTTTTCATAATGACTGCAAAGTGCACATTCGCTGGGTTATTTCCGACCTGTGCGAAGACGCTGAAGGTGCCGAACGCACTTTGTCAGATGTGGACGCGATCTTGGTGCCAGGTGGCTTTGGTGTCCGCGGTATCGAGGGCAAACTGGGTGCGTTGCGCTATGCGCGTGAAAACGGCATCCCAACGCTCGGAATCTGCCTTGGGCTCCAATGCATGGTGATTGAGTTCGCCCGCACCATTAGCGGTTTTGCTGATGCGAACTCAGCCGAGTTTGATCCCGAGTCAACGAACCCTGTCATCGCAACGATGGCCGACCAAGAGGATGTCGTGTCGGGCGAGCGTGACATGGGCGGGACCATGCGTTTGGGTCTGTACCCGGCGGCGCTCACGCCAGGATCGGTGGTTGAAGGCGTTTACGGCAGTTCGTTGGTGTACGAGCGCCACCGTCATCGTTATGAGGTCAACAACAAATATCGTGAGAAGCTCAGCGCGGACGGTTTGGTGTTTTCTGGCACATCTCCTGATGGACATCTCGTCGAGTTCGTTGAACTTCCTAAGGATGTGCATCCGTACTACGTGGCCACTCAGGCTCACCCTGAATTCAAATCTCGCCCAGCTCAAGCGCATCCGCTGTTTGCCGGGCTTATTGCTGCCGCCATCGACCGCAAACGCTAAGGCGGAAATGCATGTTGCGCGACCAGCGTCAAGAGGTAGAAATCCTCGAATCTGAGGTGACCTACGTCGGGCGTGTATGGGCGATAGTCAAAGACCGCTTTCGTCTCGGGGGAGAGGAACTCGTTCGAGACTATCTTCAACATATGGGCGCAGTTGCTGTTGTGGCAATCGATGAGCAGGAACGAGTGCTGACGATTGCTCAGTACCGCCATCCGGTTGGCGCTCGTATGATCGAAATACCAGCAGGTCTGTTGGACGATTTCGACGAAGATCCACTCGAGGCCGCCGCCCGAGAACTTATGGAAGAAAGCGGCTACACCGCATCTCGGTATGAGGTGCTTGTCGACGTTTGTACGACTCCGGGTTCGAGCAGTGAAGCAATCCGCATTTTCTTGGCCACAGGACTTCAGGCTACGAGCTGGTCTGCTCAAGAATTGCATGGCGAGGAAAAGGAAATCACCATCCAATGGGTTCCGCTCGCTCAAGCTGTGACGTCCATTTTGAACGGACAGTGGCAATCACCTACTGCGGTAGCTGGCATTTTGGCTTATGCCGCACGCGGTACTCGAGAATTGCGAGCTGCGGACAGTCCCTGGGAAATGCGCCAAAATGAGATTGCGACCGGGAGAGTTTTCCGACAGATTTCGTGACGCACCTCTGTCAAGACTTGGGTCTTTGAGGAGTAGTCTTTTGCTTACACAACGAAGTGGCTAGGAAGGAATACCCGTGAAGGTCGGCGTCCCCAAAGAAATTAAGAACCACGAATATCGGGTAGCAATCACGCCAGCCGGAGTGCACGAGTTGACCTTTAATGGTCACGAAGTATTTATCGAAAAGGGCGCTGGCCTTGGTTCATCCATTCCTGACGCTGAGTATGTCGCCGCTGGTGCCACAATTCTCGACACGGCTGATGACGTTTGGGGGGTAGGCGATCTGATCCTCAAAGTAAAGGAACCGATTCCCGCCGAGTATCACCGCATGCGCTCGGGGCAATTGCTCTTTACCTACCTCCACCTTGCCGCCTCTCGGGAATGCACAGATGCGCTTCTTGAGCGTGGTGTCACCTCAATTGCGTATGAAACTGTTGAACTCCCCGATCGTTCGCTGCCGCTGCTTGCCCCGATGAGTGAAGTTGCAGGCCGGCTTGCGACCCAGGTTGGTGCGCACACTTTGATGCGAGCACAAGGTGGCCGAGGAGTCCTTCTTGGAGGCGTCGCTGGTGTCCATGCCGCCAAGGTGGTCGTACTTGGTGCCGGTGTGGCCGGTGTCAATGCTGCCGCCATGGCACTAGGTATGCAGGCGCATGTGCTGATTCTCGATCGAAACGTTTCGCGTTTGCGTGCTGTAGACGCTCAGTTCAATGGTCAGCTCCAGACCGTCACCTCGAACCAGTACGAGATTGAAAAGGCGGCGCTCGAAGCCGATTTGGTTATCGGTGCTGTGTTGGTTCCTGGTGCCAAGGCTCCAAAATTGATCACGAATGAATTGGTGAGTCGAATGAAGCCAGGCTCTGTGCTGGTCGATATTTCGATTGACCAGGGTGGCTGTTTTGAAGATTCGCGACCAACGACACATGCCGATCCCACATTTGCGGTTCACAATTCTGTCTTCTACTGCGTAGCAAACATGCCAGGCGCAGTTCCGAACACGTCCACCTACGCACTCACAAACGTCACACTGCCGTACGCAGTGGCGTTAGCAAATCTTGGATGGCAAGAAGCTTGCCGCAGAGATGCTGCCTTAGCACTAGGGCTTAATACCCATGCAGGTTCATTGACGTACCAGGCTGTCGCAGAAGCTTTCAATTTGCCATACACCGCGACCGAATCTCTGTTGTAGTTCACGCGGACTCCTACGATAAGACCGTGTCTGCATTAGGTCGTCAAATTCAGGAGTACCTCGGACATATTCGGGTGGAGCGCAATCTTGCGAAAAATACCCAAGACGCCTATCGCCGTGACTTGCAGCGCTATGAAGACTTTTTGTCTGAGCATGGCGTAACAGATATTTCCGGCGTTTCGCCGGATCTAGTTGCGCAGTACCAGGCGGCACTGATGTCGACTGACAGCGGGTTAGCTAGAACGTCCGCTAATCGTATGCTCGCAGCCGTCCGTGGACTTCACAGTTTCGCTCTGAAAGAGCGTTGGACAGTCACAGATTCTTGTGCTCTTTTGGTGTCTTCGAAACCTGCCGTTCGACTACCAAAAGCATTGTCTGTCGCTGAGACACTCAAAGTAGTTGAGGTGCTGAGTGCGGCCGAATCTCCAATAGATATGCGTGACTATGCAGTAGTTGAATTTCTGTATTCGACCGGTGCACGAATCTCTGAAGTCGTCGGACTCACTCTTGATGATCTTGATTTGCAAGGTGGTTCAGTTCGGCTGTTCGGAAAGGGCAGCAAATATCGGGTGGTGCCTATTGGTGGGGCGGCCGTTGCCGCACTGGAGCGCTACCTTGTTCGGGCGCGACCAAGTTTCGTAAAACAAACAACCAATGTTGTCTTTCTCAATCGAAAAGGTGAATCACTGGGACGGCAATCGGCATTTAACGCAGTGTCTCGTTGTGCCGAGCTGGCTCATCTCAAACAATCTGTTTCGCCACACACGCTGAGACATTGCTTTGCTACACATCTGCTTGAGGGTGGAGCTGACGTTCGAGTAGTTCAGGAACTTCTTGGTCACGCATCGGTGACAACGACGCAGATCTACACCCTGGTCACACAACAAAGGCTGCGAGAGGTGTACTCAATGGCACACCCTCGCAGCCGAAGGTAGTTGTTTAGAGACCAGTCAGACGGCGCACAATGATCGATTCCGCACCGCGTGCTTCAAGGTCTGCAACGACCACTGCAATTGCTTCGCGGACGATACGGCCGCGATCGACAGCGAGTCCATGAGTGCCGCGAAGCGTTAGCCGTGCGTGTTCGAGTTCAAGCAACTCTTCAGGGGAGACGTAAACGGTGATCTTTTCCTCGTGCCGAATACGTCCAGTTGGACGCGAAGCTCCGCGTCGACGTCGCGGGGCTGCCGTAACTGGGCGAACTCCGCCTTCCATCGCGATAGGTGCCATTTCGTCATTTGGCTCGTCGACAGCAAGAGGTGCAGCGGCTACCGGTGCAGCGGCGGCTGCGGCCTGGGCAGCGTCTGGTCGCACTGGAGTTGCGGTGCGACGGAACAATTCTTCGGCGCCTGGAAGGGATGGGCGCTTGCTCATGCTGTTGCCTCAATTCGTTGGATCAGTTCTGCTGCGACTTTTCGATAAGCCGAAGCTGCGGGGGAAGATGATGCGTACACCGTGATGGGTTGGGCAGCCATGGTGGCGTCAGACATCTTGATGGTATCTGGGATGGTGGCATGGAAGACCAAGTCGCCAAAGCTTTCAATAACTCGCTCGAGCACTTCTCGGTGGTGCAGTGAACGACTGACCATTGTTGGGAGGATGCCCTTGATCGAGATGCTTGGGTTGATTCGGAGCTGTACCTTCTCGAGGGTTTCTTCGAGTAGGCCGATGCCCTTGAGCGCGTAGAACTCGCACTGCAGCGGAATCAACAATCCCATCGACGTTGCAAGTGCGTTGATGGCAAGTAGACCTAGTGATGGCAGACAGTCAATAAGGATGTAGTCATACTGAGGAATCAATGGCGCAAGGCAACGATTCAGTGTGAACTCGCGACCGACTTCGTTGACGAGCTGGATTTCTGCGGACGACAAATCGATTCCCGCGGGCAGCAAGTCCACGCCGGGAACTCGCGTCTTGAGCAAGGCGTCTGTGACCTGGACCTGCCCGAGAAGTACGTCATAAATGGTTGGGAAGATTTCGTGGTTGCCAGTGAGACCTACGGTGAGTGAACCCTGTGGGTCGAAATCAACAACGAGAACTTTGCGACCATATTCGGCGAGAGCTGCAGCAATAGAAATGGTCGACGTGGTTTTACCGACGCCTCCCTTTTGGTTAAAGATGGAGAGCACCGCTGCAGGGCCGGTAGTGGCTTTCTCTGCTGGCTGAGGAATCTCAACCGCAGTCCACTTTTCGATTGTATTACCCATTTATCGATAAAACCTTATCTCTTTTTGCATTCAATGAGATGAATCGCTAGGGCGTAATGTAGATGAAGAGGTTAAGAGAGTGCAAGATTCCACTGTCCGGAGCCTCCTCAGAATTCGGGTCTAAGCCGCTATCCTTCGCCCGTGATTGACGCTGAGGACCTTGGAGTTGTTTCAGGCGAGACAACTGGTTTTCGCGTACGCCTCAATGAATTTGAAGGCCCCTTCGATCTTCTTTTGCATCTCATCTCTAAGCACAAGCTGGAAGTGACTGAACTCGCGCTTCACGAAGTGACGGACGAGTTCATCGGACATATCCGTGACCAGGGCTCTGAGTGGGATCTAAACGAAGCCACCGAATTTCTCGTAATCGCGGCAACGCTGTTGGATTTGAAGGCGGCTCGCCTTCTGCCTAGCGGAGAAGTTGAGGATGAAGAAGACCTTGCGGTGTTTGAAGCGAGAGATCTTTTGTTCGCCCGGTTGCTGCAGTACAAGGCATTCAAAGACATTAGCGATTGGTTGAGTAATAGATTTGTCGATGAATCGAGACGGTTCACCAGGGCGGCTGCCCTTGAGGAACCTTTCGCTTCATTGCTTCCTGAGGTGCTTTTGACGATTTCTCCTCACGGAATCGCCGATTTAGCGACAAAGGTACTTTCGCCTAAGCCCGCAGCGCCGGCTGTGAGTTTGGTGCATTTACACAATCCCGTCGTGAATGTACGCGAGCAAGCATTTCTGATCTCGGATCGCATTCGGCGTCGCGGTGTCACCAGTTTTCGTGCCCTGGTGTCGGATGCAGATTCCACCGCTGTTGTGGTTGCACGTTTTCTTGCATTGCTAGAGCTGTACAGGGAACGGCTTATCAGCTTCGAGCAGTCGGAAGCCTTAAGCGAGTTAATGATTCGGTGGTCTGCGAACCCAAACGCGGACATACACCTACCAGATTCCACAGAATTTGACGATGAACCGGGCCCGGAAGGTGATTATGAGCGAGTCTAGCGCCCAAATTGAGACGAATAGTAAGACAGATGTCCAAATCGATGCAGTGGTTGAGGCTATTTTGTTCGTAGCCGACGAACCGATCGAGCCGCGAGCGTTGGCCGCTACGCTCGGTTTGACTGAGGAACTGGTTCAAGCAGGCCTCATTTCGGTTCAAAACGGGCTCATTTCGCGCAATGCGGGCATTGAACTCAGACAAGTCGCAGGCGGATGGAGACTTTTTACTGTCCCAGCGGTCGCTGAAATGGTCGAGAGGTACGTAAGAGACGGGCAAATCGCCCGTCTTACACAAGCTTCCCTCGAGACTCTGGCTGTTGTGGCGTACAAACAACCGGTTTCCAGGGCCCGAATTTCGGCAATTCGTGGCGTAAATGTTGATTCCGTCGTAAAAACGTTGGAATCTCGCGGGCTGATCGAGGTAGAGAGTACGGACGCTGAGAGCGGTGCCTTGCTGTATCGGACCACTAAAACCTTCTTAGAAAAGCTCGGTTTAGACAATTTGTCAGAATTGCCCGATATTTCGCAGCATATTCCTGACCTTGAAGCAGCTGTTTTGCTTCAAGAGAACCTGTAACTATGTCTGAGGAGCCTGTCCGGCTACAAAAACTGCTTGCTCAGGCGGGTATTGGCAGCCGTAGATACTGTGAAATCTTGATAGAACGCGGCCGCGTGAGCGTAAATGGGCTGATTGTCACCGAGCTAGGAGCCCGTGCCAGATGGTCTGACGAGATCAGGGTGGACGGAACAATCGTGATTTCCAAGCCTGAAATGGTTGTTTTCGCGTTCAATAAGCCTAGGGGAGTGGTTTCGAGTATGGCCGACGAGCGAGGTCGGCCCTGTCTCCAGGACTATCTGGGCGAAATCGAGGAACGTCTATTCCATGTCGGTCGACTAGACGAGCAGACAGAAGGCCTTCTGATTCTGACGAATGACGGGGATCTAGCTCAGAAGTTGTCGCACCCAAGTCACGAGATTTCCAAGACCTATTTAGCGACCGTCGACGGAACGGTGTCTCGCTCGACCATTCGGGACCTCAAGC
This sequence comes from Actinomycetota bacterium, assembly GCA_017853815.1. GTDB lineage: Bacteria > Actinomycetota > Actinomycetes > S36-B12 > UBA5976 > JAFMIT01. Next base: position 5,692 of record JAFMIT010000017.1, on the reverse strand, counting down.
AGGGGGTCACCCTGGACGATGGACCAATTCAATTCGATGCCGCCGTACTGAAACAGAGCCTAGGCGGCCAGTCGATTTTGGAGGTCGTTCTCCATTCCGGACGTAATCGAATTGTGCGTCGAACCTTGTCCGCTGTGGGCCACCCAGTCCGCCGGCTGGTGCGTACTCACGTCGGAGGTTTGGGGCTAGATGGACTCAAACCCGGTGGCTTAAAGTTGTTGTCTCAGGACCAAATTCACGCGTTGTCACGCGATTCAAATTGGTAATTCACCTATTTATCTAAAAATCTACAAATTGCGCAGCCACCTAGCTATCTAGTCTTGTCGATAAAGCGATGGCGATTTGACGCTGCGTTAAATCGACAAATTGTTTTTGCATGATGAGCAGGGGCAGAGAGCTTGCCGTATCTAGGTTTATCGACACACATATAAAAAAATCTTTCGATGTAGAGATTCGAGAGAAAATCGTGTATCGTCCGCTCCATGACCGAACGAGTTCGCGCATTTCGTGGCGCCATTCAGCTATCCGAGGACAGCGTTGAAGAGATCACGGAATCCACCGTCGAACTCGTTGGTGAGATGCTTTCTCGAAACGAATTGGCAGTCGAGGACCTGGTATCCGTGATCTTCACCGCCACTCCGGATCTCCATGCAGGTTTCCCTGCAGCCGCAGCTAGGGGGCTCGGGCTTGGCTCCATCCCGCTGCTGTGCGCTGCTGAGCTTGATATCGAGGCAGCCCTACCGAGGGTTATCCGAGTTCTCATGCATGCCTACTCACCGCGGAATCACCAGGAAGTAGTTCACGTGTATCTGCGTGGAGCTCAGGCCCTCAGGCAGGACCTTGCGCAGTGAGCAAACTTTTGGTGCTTGGAGCGGGCCTTATGGGAGCTTCCATTGGGCTGGCTGCGAGAGAAGCCGGCTGGGAGACACGGATTGCTGACGTGGATTCTGAGAAGACCTCTGAGGCGTCTGCTGTAACAGGTCTTTTGGGGCTCAGTCAGGGATTCGATCCTGACGTTGTTGTCGTAGGCACTCCACCTTCGAGTGCAGCGTTAACCATATCAAAGGCATTACAACTATATCCAAAGTCGATAGTTATAGACATTGCATCAATAAAGAATGAACTTATCAGCGATGTTTATACAGTTGTTGGACAAAATGCCCAATATGTGCCAACGCACCCGATGGCAGGTCGTGCTGTTTCGGGAGCATTGAATGCACGCTTCGATCTCTTTCTCGATCGTCGGTGGGTGATCTGTCCTCAACCGGCAAATACGCCTGAAGTCCTCGAAAAGGTAGAACAGCTTGTTCGCGACTGCGGAGCGTTACCTATATATATGGCAGCAGACGTTCATGATCGTTCGGTTTCATCGACTTCGCACTTGCCGCAGATCGTTTCCTCTTTATTGGCAAAGCAACTGGAGAGACTCACCGATGATCAGATAGCTGTGAGCGGGCCAGGGTTGCGCGACATGACACGACTGGCCGAAAGCAATTCATCGCTATGGACAGATATCGTTTTGTCTAATAATCGACATATATACGATTCGTTATTAGCTTTTATAGATGAAGCGACAACACTCGCATCAGCGATCAAGGACTCTGAGTCGGAAACTATTGATCGTTTGCTTAAGGCTGGCAATGTTCAAAGAGAACGGATTCCAGGAAAGCATGGCGAAGTGGCTCAGCCTTACGTGACACTCTCAGTCATGCTTGATGACAAGCCGGGTCAGCTAGCAGGCATCTTCGATTGTGCTGGAAAAGCCGAAATCAATATCGAAGACGTTCGCATTGACCACGCATTGGGCAGAAACACAGCAATTGTGGAGTTGTCGATAAAACCGCAAAGTGTTAAAGCGCTAGAAAGTGCTCTCGTAGACGCTGGTTGGAACGTCAGAGATTCGGATATCGCCCGCTAGCATCCCCGCATGACGCGCGGAATATCCATAGCTATCGATGGCCCCGCAGGCGCCGGGAAATCAACCGTGAGCAAGATGCTTGCGAAGACTGCAGGTTTTGAATTGCTAGATACCGGGGCTATGTATCGGGCGTATACCTGGGCCTGGATTCAAGATCAGCGTGAGAACCCGTTAGCAACTCTTGAATCATCGCTTGCGAAACATGTGATCGAAGTCGTCTATGTGAACGGATCGACTGTTGTTCGATGTGACGGCACCGATATCAGTTCAGCTATTCGTGGAACCGAAGTAACTGCGCTCGTTTCCGAGGTTGCGGCACAGACGAGGGTCCGGGAAAAAGCTGTGTCGCTTCAACGCGAACTCGTGACCAACGCTTTAGCCGCAGGTATAGGTGTTGTGCTCGAAGGCAGAGACATTGGGACCACAGTCCTTCCAGACGCAACCTTCAAGTTCTTCCTCACGGCCGATGCTCACGCACGAGCTCAACGCCGGGCAGCCGAGATTGACGCAGATTCTGAGCAAATTCTTGAAGAACTGGAAGCCAGGGACCGAGCAGATTCCCAGCGTGAAGCCTCCCCGCTGCGAGCTGCAGACGACGCAATACATATAGACGCAACGCACATGTCACCTCAAGAAGTGGTTGACCTGATGATGGAGACAATTGATGGTCGGGCGTCGATTTAGTCTTCACGCAACCTTGCAAAATTTCGCAAGTAGCGTTTTGCGAATTGCTTATCGCCCTATTATCGAAGTGGATCCAGCCTCTAAGGGACTTCGGGGTCCTGTGATTTACGCTGCAAACCACATTGGCTACATGGACGGCCCGATGTTGCTGTGCGCGATCGAACAGCCAGTTCATGTGGTCACCAAATTTGAAGTTTTCACGTCTTTGCTCGGTACCATCCTTAGGAGAGGTGGCGCGTTCCCCGTTTACTGGAACGGTGCTGATAGACGTGCGTTGCGGCATTCAGTCTCGAAATTGCGATCGGGCGAAGCTGTAGCGCTCTTTACTGAAGGCAGCAGGTGCCGCGGTCGCCACGACTGGATACGCGATGGTGTTTCGTATTTGGTCGCCAACACGGGCGCTCCGCTGGTTCCGATTGCCATTTTTGGCACCCGACACACGGGGCAACATAAAGAGCTGATCACGCCGTTCAGACAACAAACTGCTCTGATCATTGGCGAGCCCATTCCGGCGTCAGAACTACTCGGTGACTCTGCGAACGTTACGCGCGAAGAGTTGAAGCAAATAGGTGAGAGAATTCGCCTACGTCTGCACGAGTTCACACTCGAAGCTGAATCCCGAGTAGGTATTTCGTTGCCATCTGACGATGTCAGCCTGATTGATTAAGGAATCACCATGCCAAATGAGTTCGATCACGACTCTGAGTGGTTGGTTGAGGACGAGACTGACGAAGTTGCGGCCGCCCGGGCCGCCGCTGAGGCCATTGAGTTCGAAGACTTCTACGTTGAAGAGTTTGACCCTGCGGCAAAGCCAATCGTGGCAATCATTGGTCGCCCTAACGTTGGCAAGTCCACTCTTGTGAACCGAATCATCGGGCGTCGTGAGGCGGTCGTAGAAGACAAACCAGGTGTGACGCGAGATCGAGTTCAGTACGACGCAAACTGGGCTGGACATGATTTCACCATCATGGATACTGGCGGTTACGAAATCGACGTTCAAGGTCTGGCCGCGATGATTGCTGCCCAAGCCGAGTTAGCGGCATCATTGGCTGACATCGTTGTGCTGGTTGTCGACGCCCAAGTCGGAGCTACAGACGCTGATGAAAACGTCATTCGAATTTGTCGTCGCGCGAAGAAGCCAGTGATTCTCGCTGCAAACAAAGTCGATGACATGCGAACCGAATCCGATGCAGCGGCCTTGTGGAATCTGGGTCTTGGTCAACCGTATGCAATCTCAGCCTTACATGGTCGGGGGAGTGGCGACTTGCTCGACGCGGTAGTTGCGGAGTTTGAAAACATTGATTTCTCTGGTCGCACAACGGTCGGCCCGCGCCGAGTGGCATTGTTGGGTCGTCCCAATGTGGGTAAATCTTCGTTGCTCAACAAATTGGCTGGAGCTGACCGGGTTGTCGTCGACAATGTTGCAGGTACCACCGTCGACCCGGTAGATGAACTTGTTGAAATCGACGGCGAGGTGTACCGGCTCGTCGACACCGCGGGTATTCGCAAACGTTCTGATGAGGCATCCGGACATGAGTATTACGCAGTTTTGCGAACTCGTGCGGCGCTCGAAAAGGCCGAGGTCGCGCTCATGCTGATTGATTCATCGGAAACCATCAGTGAACAAGATCAAAGAATCCTGAGCATGATTGTTGAAACGGGTCGTGCCCTCGTACTCGTCATGAACAAATGGGACCTCGTCGATGAGGATCGAAGGTTCTATCTCGAGCGGGAGATTGAATTGGACCTTCAGCATGTGTCCTGGGCTCCGCGAATAAACGTCGCAGCGCTCACCGGTCGCAATGTCGGCAAGCTCGGTGTTTCACTTCGAGCTGCTCTGGCAGGGTGGGAGACACGGGTGCCAACAGGTCGCCTCAATCAGTTCTTGGGGGAGTTGGTTGCTGCACATCCACACCCGGTGCGTGGTGGAAAACAGCCAAGAATCCTCTTCGGTACTCAGGCTGGTATCAAACCACCAACTTTTGTGCTCTTTACCAGTGGTTACATCGAAGCTGGCTATCGCCGATTCATAGAACGACGACTTCGTGAAGAATTCGGATTTGAAGGTTCTCCGATTCGAATTCAAATGCGAATTAGGTCCCGCAAGAAGTAGCGGGTTGCTTTCAGGTAGGGTTCGGCGCTCGAACGGGCTATAGCGCAGCTTGGTAGCGCACTTGACTGGGGGTCAAGGGGCCGTGGGTTCAAATCCCGCTAGCCCGACTGTGGAATTGAGCATTCGTTGCGCTCGAACCTGAAGAGCACAAGCCATAATTCGCTCGTGCCGAAATCAGTCTGGAATCTGCCTAACGTCGTGTCTATGACACGCATCGCAGGCGCCGGCTTAATTGTGTACTTCGGTCTCATCAACGTGAACGATGTTGCGGTTTTTTGGGTGTTTGTCTGGGGCAGCATTACCGATTGGCTCGACGGATACCTCGCCCGAAAGCTCGACCAACAGACAGCATTTGGGGCGGCACTCGATCCGATTGCTGACCGGCTTTACATTCTTACGGCGATTGTGGTCCTTCTGATTCGTAACCTCATTCCTTTCGTGGTCGTCGCCCTGATTGTTCTTCGAGAAGTCGTCATGGCACTCCACCTCATTCGCGCGAGCCGCGCAGGGTATGCACCGCCAGCGGTGCATTACGTTGGCAAAGCGGGAACTCTGTTGATTTTGTACGCAGTGCCCTTCGTCTTTCTTGGCGCGTCGCAAACCATTTTTGCCGATCCTGCGCGATGGACAGGACTCGCATTTTTAGGTTGGGGTGTTGTGACGTACTGGGTAGCAGCAATCATGTATCTCAACCAATATCGAAATGTTCGGCATGCCAGCGCTTAAGCAATCAACTCACAGTGACACGCTCTGGTTCATCGATCTGTTGACTCGCGAGACGGATAGCGAATATCGCGATCGTGCCGCGCTGCACCGGCTCAAAGGAGATGCTCCGCGACCACGTTTCTCCGCAGCAGCAGCGGCCTTTATTTCATTCATGCTCGTTGGAGTTGGTTTCGGTGCGGCCGCATTGTTGACTTCACAAACCAGACCCGCGCTTGATGCGACCCGACTCGAGTTGGTTGAGCGCGTGACAG